>JAUXQB010000140.1 GCA_030685215.1 Actinomycetota bacterium | reverse complement strand
CGTAGGCGGCCATCATCCCGTACTCGATGCCGTTGTGCACCATCTTCACGAAGTGGCCGGCTCCGCTCGGGCCGCAGTGCAGCCAGCCCTGTTCGGCCGACGACGGTTCGCCGCTGCGGCCCTCGGTGCGGGCTGCGGTGGCGATGCCCGGCGCCAACGCATCGAACACCGGAGTGAGCTGTGCGATCGACTCGGTGGGTCCGCCGACCATCAGGCAGTAGCCGCGCTCGAGTCCGAACACGCCGCCGCTGGTGCCGACGTCGACGTAGTGGATGCGCTTGGCCGCGAGTGGCGCGGCGCGATCGACGTCGTCGCGGTACCACGAGTTGCCGCCGTCGATGATGGTGTCGCCGGGGGAGAGCAGCGGTTCGAAGCGAGCGATGGTGGCGGCCACGTAGGCGGCCGGCACCATCAGCCAGATGTGGCGCGGCGCAGCGAGCGCATCGACCACCTCCTGCGGCGACCGCGCCCCGCGCACACCCTCGGCCTCCATCGCGACCACCGCCGCGTCGTTCACGTCGTAGGCGACGCACTCGTGGCCGGCGAGCTGCAACCGACGAACCATGTTGGCGCCCATTCGGCCCAACCCGACCATTGCGATCTGCATGTGCACAAGGTAGCCAGCTTCCCCGCCGGTTACGGTTCGTAGCCGATGAACTCCGTTGACCGCGACATCGCCGGTGCCACTGCGGCACACGCTCGCCTCGAGGCCGAGCTCGCCCACCTCACCGACGAGCAGGTGACGCAACCGTCGCTGCTGCCCGGCTGGACCATCGGCCACATCGTCGCCCACCTCGCCCGCAACGCCGACAGCCACGTGCTCATGTTCGAGGCGGCGAACCGCGGCGAGGTCGGCGCGCAGTACCCCGGAGGAGCGGAGCAGCGCATCGCCGACATCGAGGCCGGCGCCGCTCGCCCTGCCGACGAGCAGCGCGCCGATCTTGCGGCGGCACACCTCCGGCTGCAGGCTGCGTGGGCCGGCACCACCCCCGACGGGTGGCGCGGCGAGGGGTTGTCGGTGTTCGGTGCGGTACCCATCGACGACCTGCCGTTCCGCCGCTGGCGCGAGTCCGTCGTGCACCTGGCCGACCTCGGGCTCTCCTCCACATGGCGCGACTGGCCCACGGAGTACGTGCGGCTGGAGCTGAGCCGGATGGCGATGCTGTGGTCGAGCCGCAAGCCGATGGGCCTCACCACGCTGCCGGCGATCGCGGTCGCGCTGCAAGACCACGAGCGGCTCGCCTGGCTGATGGGGCGCACCGAGGTCGCCGGCCTGGAACCCGCAGGCATCTTCTGATGGTGCAGCGTTTCGGAGCTCGCGCCGCATGTGGCGCACTGATCTGCGTGCTCGCCGTCGCGGCGCTCGTCGGCGGGTCGTCGCGCCCGGCCTTCGCGCACGCCGAGCTCGTCACCAGCACGCCCGCCGCCAACAGCGTGCTCGAAGAGGGGCCGCCGGAGATCGTTCTCGACTTCGACGAGGCCATCGAGTCGTCGCTCACCAGCATCTCGCTGTTCGACGGCGAGAGCCGACCGATCGACGTCGGTGACCCGATCGACGGTGCCGACGACACCATCGTCGGCGTCTCGGTGCCCGCGCTCGACGACGGCCTGTACGCGGTGGTGTGGCGCGTCACGTCGGCCGACGGTCATGTGGTCGACGGCGCGTTCAGCTTCCAGGTGGGCACCGCCGCCGAGGGCGACGGCCAGGCGCTCATCGACCAGGTGAGCGGCGACGCCCGCGCCGAGTCCGCTGTGCGCTGGTGGTACGCCGTCGCCAGGTTGCTGTCGTCGGCCGGCGCCATCGTCCTCATCGGCGCATGCAGATGGTGGCTGTCGGCTCCCGTTGCGTTCGCCGGTCGCCGCGGCCTGCGGGTCGTGGTACGCGTCGCGTGGCTGTCGCTGGTCGTCGGCTCGGCCGCCGCGTTCGGCCTGTTCGGTGCGGAGGCAGTCGCGGGCACGATCGGCGATGCCGTGTCGCCATCGGTGTGGGGCGACATCGCCACCACGCACACAGGGCGCATGCTGCTGCTCCGGCTCACCATCGCGATCGTGCTCGGTGCGCTGCTCGCACTCCGGGCGCACCGAGCAGCGGGGTGGTGGCGCCCGGCCGGCTTCACCGCTGCGCTCCTCACGCTCTACACCTTCCCCGCCGGGGGACATGCCAATGCGCTCGAACCGTCGGCGCTCTGGATTGCCGTCGACCTCGCCCACCTCGTCGCCATCACCGTGTGGATCGGTGGGCTCGTCGCAATCGCCGCTGCCGGTCGCGCGGTGCTGGAGACCGGCGAGGGCGAGCAACTGGCGAAGCGGTTCTCGACGGCCGCCACCATCACCGTTCCCGTCATCGTGGCCACCGGTGTCGCGCAGACGCTGAAGTTGTCGAGCGGCATCGACGAGCTCACCGACACCGACTGGGGTCGACTGCTGCTGGTGAAGGTCACGGTCGTGGTCACGCTGTTGGCCATCGCCGGCGTATCGCGCTGGCTGCTGCGTCACGACGGGGCTGCGTCCATCCGCCGCACGGTGGTGGCCGAAGCGGTGCTCGGCGTGGTGGTGATCGGTCTCGCTGCCGGCATGGTGGGCCTGCCCCCCACCGCGCCGCCGGCGTCGCAGCCGTTCGCGGTCGAGCTGTCGTCCGACGGCCTCATCGCGATCGTGTCGATCGGCCCCGGTCGCGTCGGTTCCAACGAAGTGCACATCACGATGACACCGCCCGGCGGCTCCATCACCCCGGTGCTGTCGGCCACGGCTCGCGTGGTACCGGTGTCGCAGGAACTGCCACCGGCGCCGGTCGAACTCGTGCGCGACGGGCCGAACCACTACACAGGCCCCGTCACGTTCCCACGCGCCGGCGAGTGGTCGTTCGAGCTGGTCATCCAGGTCACCGAGTCCGACATCATCCTGCTGAAGACGACGGTGCCGATCCCCTGAGCCCGCAGCGGTCGGTCAGTCCGCCAAGAACTCGGCGGCTCGCTCGTGGTTGAGCACCATGGAGGTGTGCAGCCGGATCTCCTGCGCCGCGGTGCCGTCGAACCCACCGGGCAGCGTTTCCAGCCACCGGTCGAGTGACAGCAGGTAGTCGACGGCAGGGTGATCGGTGTGTGGGTCCGGCAGCGGCGGATCGGGCAGCCCGCGCGGCAGTGCACCGGCGTTCGACAACATCCCCGACACGGTCGTGGCCACCGCGGCTGCGGTGACGGTGAGGCTGTACTCGTGCGCGTACTGCGCGTCGCGAGCGACACGCACGGGGTCGAAGGGAGCGAACGCGCTCGTCGCCTCCAGCCCAGCGCCCATCGCGACACCTGCGACGATCGGGACGCCGGGAACGAGCGCGGTGGCGAGCCCTGCCACACGGATCACCATCTCGAACGCGGCCGCCGCTCGTTCCTCGTCGTCGACGCGTTCGCGCACCACCAGCCCGCCCAGCAGCCCGATGTACGACGCGAACTCGTCGAGCGCGCGAGCGCTGCCGTTGCCCAGCGACCTGAGCACTCCGGCCTCCACGATCGCCGCGTCGGCGACGAGGCGGTCGAGCGCGTCGGCGTCGTCGATCACGAAGCCGAGCAGACGCGCCTGGCGCTCGGGGTCGAGGCCGAACTCGCGGTTGAGCGGCGCGAACTGGAGTGTCCACGGCGCGACCAGGTCGACCAGGAACAGCTCCCACGACCCGTCGTACCCGTCGGCAGCGGCACCGAGCGGGTAGGCGCCGTCGGCGAAGTGCTCGATGATCGGCACGATCACCGCGGCAGCGTCGGCCGCCGACATGTGCGCAGGGTCGGTCGCCGAGAGGACGAGCCGATGGGCGAGCTCGGGATCGTCGGCGGTCGCGAACAGCAGGTCAGGCTGCTGTACTGCCGCGGTGACGAGCCATCGTGCGGCCACCGGGTCCGTGGACACGAGCGGCAGCAGCAGGTCCGCGGTGTTGGGACCGTCGAGGTGCACGTCGGTGGGCGGCCGGTCGAGGTGGTGCTGGCGCGGCACGTCGAGCCAGCGCGACAGCAGGTGCTCGCTGAGCTGCCCGAGCAGGTCGCCGCTCAGGCCCAGGTGCCGCACCACCAGCGCCGCGCTGTACGGGTGCATCAGGTCCATCTCGGGCAGCACGGCGTCGGGCATCGGGCACGCACCGGAGGGGAGGTCGTGGCCTGCCACGAGGCCGAGCCCGGCGAACACGTCGTCGAGCGCGGCGACCGTGGTGGACGTGGCGAACGGTTCGCCGCTCAGCAGCAGCGCGCGATGCCCGGCGAGGCGGTCGCACAGCTCGGCCCAGTCGTGGAAGTTGGCGAGGAACTCGCGACTCAGCGCGCTGTCGTTGCCGATGATCGCCAGCTGGCGGGCCAGCCACCGCATCTGCTCGGGGTCGTCGACGAACACCGTGCTGTCGTCGTTCAGTCGCGCGCCGAGCGCCCGCGCATCGGCCGGTGTCACCGTGCTCGCAGCCGAGAGCGGATCGTGCAGCACCGACCAGCCGTAGCCGTCGGCCATCACCTTGACGAGCGACTGGTCGAGGCGGTCGACCTGCGCGTCGCGTCGCTGACGGGAGGTGAGCGGGTCGGCGGACAGCACGCGCGAGGTGAGTGGTAGCCACTGTTCCTCGATGTGCGCGGCGAGCACGCGCACGGCCTGCATCGCCGCCGTTGCCGAAGGGTCGGCGCAGCGCGTGGCGCGCAGCGCCGCGAGCAGCTCGTCGAGCGCGCGCTGCAGTCGGGCCACGCGAACCGGGTCGTAGGCGAGCAGTCCCATCAACGCACGCTCGGCGGCAGCGCGGCCTGCGCGTCGAGGTCGTCGGCCAGTCGCTGCAGGCGCCGCGCCTCGCGGGCGAGTCCGTCGGAGTGGGTGGCGAGTCCGCGGCCGCGGGCGCGTAGGTCGTCGCTGCACGACTGCGGCGACGGGCCCACCCAGGTGTCCGACCCGGCGTCGACCGTGGTGGTGCGCGCGCTCAGTTCGCGCAGGTGGTCGGCCAGCACGAGCAGCGCGGCGGCTCGCAGGCGCAGGCGGTCGGCGGGTGTCGGTGGCATCACCTCTACTGGGCACGGCGAACACGCCGAACCGGCAACTTCGTCGCCCGACCGTCAGGTGAGGCGCCGCACGATCAGGTGATGCGGCAGCTGCGTGTGCTCGTCGACGAAGCCGTCGCCCTCCACCTGGAACCCGTGGCGGAGGTAGAACGCGAGCGCATTGTCGCGAGCGCGTGCCCACACGAGCGCTCGTCCGTCGGCGGCGTGTCGTGCGCAGCCGGCCTCGAGCAGCACGCCACCCCATCCACCACCCTGCAGGTGGCGGGCGGTGGCCATCCCGCGCAACTGCACCGCCGGCCCCTCCTCGTCGGCGCCGCTCGTCGGTGCCGGGCGCGGCACCCAGCTGGAGGTGGCGACCAGCTCGCCGTCGAGGCGCAGACCCAGGTGCACCGCGCCCGGCCAGGTGTCCTCCGGGAACACCACCTCCTTCGTCGGGGTGTCGAAGCGCAACACGGCGAGGCGCAGCGGGTGCGTCTCGTCCGGTGTCAGCTCGACGACCTCGGGGGTGGTCATCACACGTCGACGGCCGCGCCGTCGGCCGCCGCGGACGCGTACATCGCGTCGACGATGCGGTGCGCCTCGACGGCGGTGAACAGATCGGGAGTGGCACCGCGGCCTTCCACGATCGCGCGCACGAACTCGCCGTCGGGGTTCTCGTTGCCGTCGCGCATCGGGTCGACCGCGGTGGTCAGTTCGTCGCCGGAGATCGATCCGGTGGCGCCGTCGTGGTCGGTCCAGCTGACCGGGCCGTACCAGTCGTCGCCCTCGATCACGATGTGGCGGCGCTCGCAGAAGATCTCCACCCGCCGCAGGCTCGGGCGGGCGAGGTTGTCGTGCCACACGCTGGTCAGCGTGCCGGTGGCCCCGTCGGCGAAGCGCAACGAACTGGTGGCCACGTCTTCGATGCCGTCGTGGCCGTGGAAGTTGGCGGTGTGCGCGCTCAGCCGGCGCACGTCGCCGACCAGGTAGCGCAGCATGTCGACGTCGTGGATGCTGTGCTCCAACAACGTGCCCGCGCCGACCAACGTCTTGTCGGCGCGCCACGTGCTGGCGTAGTGACCCTGGATGGGGATGAACTGGTCGTCGCGGAACACCACGGTCATCACCCGGCCGGCCGTCGGGTCGTCGACGAGGTGCTTGGCCCACAGGTATGCGGGGGAGCGGCGCAGCACCAGCCCCACCTGGTGGGTGATGCCCGCGGCGCGCGCGGCCTCGGCCATCTGCAGCGCCTCGCCGGTGGTGAACGCGAGCGGCTTCTCGCAGAACACGTGCTTGCCGGCAGCGACCACCTTCGCCAGCAGACGCGAGTGCTCGTTGGTCCACGTGCAGATGTAGACGGCATCGCTGTCGGCGATCACCTGGTCCTCGCTGTCGTGCACGGTGTGCCCGCTGGCCGCGGCGAAGGCGACGGCGCGCTCGGTGTGCGGGTCGTACACGCCGCCGCGCGCGACGGGAGCGCCGCTGCGCTTCAGGCTCTTCGAGTGGTAGGTGGCGATCAACCCCGCTCCCAGGAAGCCGATTCGGACCGGTGCTGCGTCGGTGTGCTGCGCGCTCATCGCCGGCCAGCATGCCAGACACGAACGGACCCCACGCGGCCCAGTCGCCCGCTCGTGTCGCGCCTGCACCTGGTCACACCCAGGTGGGGCCGCGACACGTGCGTTCGTGAACGGGTCAGAGGGTGTGGATGCGGTCGGCGATGGCGGCGGCTTCGTCGTGGTCGTGGGTGACCAGCAGCGCAGTGGTGCCGGTGACGCGCAGGAGGGTCGCGAGCTCGCCGGCCAGCCGATCGTGGAGCTCGCGGTCGAGCCCGGTGAGCGGCTCGTCGAGCAGCAGCACCGCCGGCCGCGGCGCCAACGATCGGGCGAGCGCCACCCGCTTCGCCTCGCCCCCACTCAACTTCGTCACGTGGAGGTTCGTGAAGGAGCCGAGACCGACCAGGTCGAGCAGCTCGCCGACCCGGGCGGCGGACTCGGCGCGGCCGACTCCCTGCATGCGCAGGCCGAAGCCGACGTTCTGGCCGACGGTGAGGTGCGGGAACAGCTGCTCGTCCTGGAACACGAGTCCGATGTTGCGCCGATGTGCGGGCAGCGCGGTGATGTCGCGGTCGTCGAGCCAGACGCTGCCGCCGTCGGCGGCGAGCAGCCCCGCGATCACGCGCAGCAGCGTGCTCTTGCCCACCCCGCTCGGCCCGAGCAGTGCCACCACCTCGCCAGTGGCGACCTCCAGCGACAGCCGATCGAGCACGGTGCGCTCGCCGAAGCGCACGGTGATGTCACGAACCGCGAGCATCGAGCACCCCCTGCCGCTCGGCCACGCCGATGATGACCGCCGTGGCCACCAGCAGGATGCTGGCCAGTGCGAAACCCTGCGCCCGCGGCACCTCGCCGGCGCGACCGAGCAATCGGGCGATGGCGATGGGCATCGTGTCGCGCCCGGCGCGCGTGAGGAACGTGGTGGCGCCGAACTCGCCGAGCGAGATGGCGGCGGCCAACCCCGACGACGCGAGCAGTGGCAGCGCGATGCGACGGAGGTCGATGGCCACCCATGCCCGCAACGGCGACGCACCGAGCGTCGCCGCCGCGTCGCGTTGCTCGGGCGGGATGGATCGCAGCAGCGGCAACAGCGCCCGCACCACGAACGGCGTGGCCACCAGCGCGTGGCCGAGCGGGATGAGCCACCAGCTCGCGCGCCAGTCGAACGGCGGGGTGTCGAAGGTGATGAGCATGCCGAGACCGATGGTGACCGCCGATGTGCCCAGCGGCAGCATCAACCCGACGTCGAGCCAGCGACCTCGCCGGCGAGCAGTGGCGATGGCCAGCGCGGCGACCCCGCCGATGCACACGCTGATCGCCGACGCGACCACGGCGAAGCGCAGCGAGGTGACGAGCGACGCGAGCGGGTCGACACCGAGGCTGACCCCCGGGCGCACCTCCGCCGAGCCGAGCGTGCGCCAGGCATGAAACGACCATCGACCGCCGAGCCGGAACGATCGCGACACCAGCACGATCAGCGGGGTGACCATCACGAGCGCAGTGAGCACCGCGCCGCCCAGCACCATGCGCCGCTCGCGAATCGACCGTGGACGCCGTGCGCCGGAGGCGCCGGTGAACGGATGAGCGGCGCGTCGTTGCCAACGCGCCGACCACCACACCAGCACGGCGAGCACCACCAGTTGCAGCAACGACAGCACGGCGGCGCCGTCGACATCGCCGAGCTGCGTCGCGCGCCGGGCGATCTCCACCTCGAGCGTCGGGTTGGCCGCGCCGCCGAGCAGCTTCACCGCACCGAAGGAGGTGAACGTGAACAGGAACACCACCGTGGCGGCGGCGGCGAGCGCCGGCCGCAGCAGCGGCAGCACCACGTGGCGCAGCACCTGGGCGGGCGAGGCGCCCAGGGTGCGGGCCGCGGCGGTGAGGTCGGTGGGTAGCACGGCCCACATCGCGCCCACCAGTCGCACCACGACCGCGATGTTGAAGAACACGTGCGCCACGACCACGGCGCGAGCGGTGCCGTGCCACGACTGCGGGAGCAGCGCCAGGAACGCGGCACCCACCACCACCGTCGGCAGCATGAACGGCACCGTCACCAGCGCCAGCAACGCCCTGCGCCCGAGGAACCGGTAGCGGGCGAGCAGGTAGGCGGGTGCGAACCCCACCGCCACGGTGAGCACGGTGCTGGCCAGTGCCTGCCACAGCGTGAACCACAGCACGCGACCGAGCCCGGGTGCATCGAGCGCGTCGGCCACAGAACCCGGTTGCACGACGCGCGCCAGCAGCGTGCCCAGCGGCCACAGGTAGAACAGCGCCAGCCCGATGGCCGGACCGGCGGCGAGCGCGGGCACCAGCCATCGAGGAACGCGGTTCAGCGCAGCACGATCTCGGTCCACTGGTCCTGCCACTGCTCGCGGTTGGCGGCGATGAGCGCCGGGTCGAGCGTGAGCGGCTCGGCGGGGACCACGGCGAACTGGGTGAACACGTCGGGCAGCAGCACCGTCGGGTTGGCCGGGTAGACGAACAGCGTGAGCGGCAGCTCCTGCTGGAAGGCAGGGCTGAGCAGGAACTCGACCAACTGGGCGGCCTCGGCAGGCTGGTCGCTGCCGCGCAGCACGCCGGCGTACTCCTCCTGGCGGAAGCAGGTTCCCGAGCTGACACCGGTGGGCGCGTCGGTGCGCGGCGGGTCGGCGAACACCACCTCGGCCGGCGGGCTGCTGCCGTAGCTGACCACGAGCGGCTTGTCGCCCTCGCTGCCGGCCGCGCCGCTGAACCGTTCGTAGTACGCCACGCTCCACGAGTCGACGACTTCCACGCCGTTGGCGCGCAGCGCGGTCCAGTACTGCTGCCATCCGGCTTCGCCCGCGTGCGCGACGGTGGCGAGCAGGAAGGCCAGACCCGGCGACGAGGTGCCCGGGTTCTGCACCACCAACAGGTCGGCGTACTGCGGGAGCAGCAGATCGTCGAGGGTCACGGGCGGGTCGAGCTGGCGCTCGGAGAACCAGGCGACGTCGTAGTTCACGCACACGTCGCCGAAGTCGACCTTGCTCGGCTCGCCCTCGAAGACGCCACCGGTGACGGCAGCGGAGAGCCACGTGTTGTCGACGCCCCACATCACGTCGCCCTCCGGGTTGCCGGCGGTGAGCACGGCCTTGGTGACCATGGTGCCGGTGTCGCCGGCGATGACGACAGAGACATCGATGCCCGTGTCGTCGCTGAACTGGTCGAGCGCCGCATTGAGTGCCGTGTCGGCCGTGGGGAACGAGTCGTAGGCGACGAGGGTGATCGCCCCCGGCTCGCCACCGCCGTCGAGCGTGTCGTCGCTCGCCGAGTCGTCGCTGCACGCGGCGATGACGAGGGAGGCGGCGAGGATGCCGCCGAGGAACATGGACTTCATGGGATCACCACCGTGAGGACTCCCGAGGTGACCTGCACCTCGGTACGTTCGGTTGCTTCGTTGCTGACGCCGAGCGCCTCGGTGCCGCGCAGCGTGGCGTTGTCGAGCGGCCAGCGAGCGCCGCTCACCGACACACCCGAGCACGGGCCGTGCAGCGCGAGCAACGAGAACGTCTGCCCGATCTCCACGTCGAGCACCGCCTGCCGGCCGGGATGCAGCACCGAGAAGCGAGTGTTGCCGAGCACGGCGCGCACGGAGGCCAGTTCGCCCAGCGACGGATGCCCCAGCGCGAGCAGCGTGCCCAACAGATGGTCGAGGCGCGGATCGTCGGGGTCGTCGAGCCCTCCGATCACCAGCAGTTGACGCACGTCGGGCACCGTCAGTGCGCGGCTGATGGCCAGCTCGGCGTCGGTGAGGTCCTTGTCGAACGGGTGCTCGTGGATCTCGAGCTCGTGTGCGTACGCCCACATCCGACCGGCGGCGCTGATGCTGTCGAAGTCGCCCACCAGCACGTGCGGACGCAGCCCGGCGGCGACCGCGTGGTCGAGTCCGCTGTCGGCAGCGATGACGACGGCGCCCTCACGCGCGGCATCGAGGGCGAGGGCGCCGAGCGCCCCGCCTCCGATGACCACGATTGCCTGGCTCATTCGCATCCCTCCGCTGGCATTACCCAGATCAGGTTCTCGGGTCGGTGGCGGCGGCCACCCTCTCAGCCCACGATCCGTGCGAGCTCCCCGTTTCGGTTACCGGCGAGTGTACCCGCTCACAGGGCCGCCTTCTTCGCAGCCGTGGCGAACCGGTCGAGGTGCAGCATGCCGGTGGCGCGGGCGGCAGCAGCGGCTGCTCCGTTGCCGTTGGCCGTGTGCACCCGTTCCTGCTGCACCCAACCGAACACGCTGGTGGGCCGCAGCGCCAGCCGCTCGTTGATCAGCGACTGCGCGCGTGGCAGATCGCCGACGCGGATCGACGCGTCGAGCAGCGTGCGCTGGAGTGCGTCGCGTTGCGCGTGCGACCCACCGAAGTGGTGCAGCCGGCGACGGATGGGTGCCAGCTCGGCGACCACGTCGGCCCAGCGGCCCTCGCCGTGTGCCAGGATCGCGCGACTGGCCGGGAGGCCGACCTCGGCGGTCATCGACGCGTTGGTGCCGCCTGCCGTGTCGAGGTAGCTGTCGAGACGTGCGACCAGCGTCCGCGCCTCGGCGAGGCGTCCGGCGCCGACGAGCGCCATCGCGGCGTGCACGTCGTTGAACGCGTACCACGGCTCATCGGCGACCTTGGTCGCCCATGAGTCGGCGAGCGCATCGAAGCGTCCGCCCGTCTCGGCGCCGTCGAGTCGGAAGCGCCACAGCATCGCGCTGGCGTCGAGCATCTCGAGTGGCACGGAGCTGGAGCCCGAGTGGTGGATCTCGCGGTCGTAGATGCCGAGCGCGGCATCGTGGCGGCCGGCCTCCAGGCAGTAGATGCCGAGGTGCCACCAGTTGTGCACGCTGAACAGGTTGCCGCTGCCCCAGTCGCTCGTGCGGTCGGTCATGAAGCGGATGCCGTCCTCCACGCGGCCCTGCATCTCCATCACGTGTGCCACGGCGTGCACAGCCCAGACGTCATCGGCGTTGGCCGCGAGCGCAGCGAGTCCCGCCTGCTCGGCCTGGTGGTAGCTGCCGGCCTCCTCGAGCCCGAACGCCTGCATGCCGAGCACGAGGCCGCGGTGAGGGTGGGATGCCTCGATCGATGGCAGCGTGCGACCCACGCGGTCGCGGAGGTTGAGGTTGTCGCCGAGGAAGAAGTCGAGCTGATGCCCGACCATCAGCGCCAAGAGGTCGGTGGGGTACACCTGCAGCAGGTCGTCGAGTCGCTTCGACGCGCCCACCCAGTCGCCGTCGCACCACGCGGCGAGCGCCGTGGTGTGCATGGACTCGCGTTCGTTGGTGGGCATGGTCTGCAGAGCGGCGACGAAGTCGCGGGCTACCGCCACGTCGGCGGCGTCGGTGCTGGACAACGACAGATAGGCGAGCAGCACGGAGGTCATCGGCGCGTCCGCGGCTTCCGTCATCAGGCGCTCGGCGAGGCCGAGCACTGCGACGTCGTAGCGCAGCAGGCGGTCGAGTGTCTGGTCGTACAGTGCGACCGCATCGGCGGTGCCGGTCATCCGGTTGCCGTGCTGGTCGATCGTGCCGTTGCTCGTGTTGGTGGTCATGGTGATCGTCATCGCGATCCGGTCCTTTCATGGCGGCCTCGGTGGCCGTGTGATGGTGTTCTCCCGTCACTGCGTGAGTCGGAGCCTCACGATGTGAGCGCGCTGTCGCTCACCTCCCACACGGTCTCTCGCTCGGGCTGGTACGAGCAGAAGGTGCCGGTGCGCACCGAGTTGGCGAGGTGCCGCCCCAGCTCCGGGTGCAGGTCGGCCAGTCGACGCATCGCCGCACGCAGGCGATAGGTGACCGCGGTGCGCGCCTTCTCGGCGCTGCTGCCGGTGCGTCGAGACGCGCCGTGAATGCCGAACGCTCCCGCGAGCTGTTCGACCAGCGCGTCGAGCTCGAGTTCGGCGCGCTCGGCGCGTCGGCTGTCGTGGTGGTCGCGTGCTTCGTCGATCTCGGACTGCAACTCGAGGATGCGCTGCTGGTACTCGCGCCGTGCTCGGGTATCGAGGCGCGGGCCCGCATCGCCGGCGACGTCGCTGCCGCCCATCAGCTCCAGGCAGTGCACTTCCGCACGCGGGCGAGACAGCAGCACGGCCAGGTCGCCGAAGCCCTTCAGGTGAGCGGCGCGCACCATGGTGCCGGTGAACGTGACGGCCCAGGCGTCTTGCTCCCGTCGCAGCACGGCGCCCCGGTCGGGCGGTGCCGGCTGGTTGCCCTCGAAGGGCTTCGCTGCGTCGAGGATCACCCGATCGAGCGCGGTGCGTGCTCGCCGCAACACCTCCACGACGTCGGCCAGAGGCGGCGGAGTGTCGCCCTCGTCGAGCGCGACCGCGTCGCCCGGGAACAACTCGGGGATGACGCTGATAGCCGTGGAGGACGGTGCGGCCGACGCCAGCATCGCGGCCAAGGAGGTGTGACCGGCGCGCTGCGCGAGGAGTGCTGCGCCGCGCAACGTCAGCGACAGCTCGCCCATCGCTCCTTGCCGTGCCGCGAAGTCGACCGAGCGGCGAACGACGGGAGCGGCGGCCGCCCAACCGGCGGGTGAGCTCGCCACGACCGCCGACCTCGTGCGCAGGAGTGCGGCCGTCCACCACGGCATACCTGTGGCATTCGACGCGGCCTCGGCGCCGTCGAGCTCGCGCTGCGCACCTTCCACGTCGCCGCGGCGCAGCAGCGTGCGGGACAGGAGCAAGCGGGCCAGCGACTCCATGAACGGGTCGCCGTCGGCGCGGGCTCGCGCCACCGCGGCGGCGAGTGCTTCGATCGCGCCGTCCGCATCGCCCATGATGTCGAGCTGGGCAGCCGACAGCGCGGTCATCTCGCGCTCGAGCGCGGGGAAGCCCACTTCGGCGGCGGCCGTTCGAGCACGTTCGAAGTGGGCGTGCGCGGCAGCTTCGTCGTGCCCGCGCGCCATCAGGCCCGATGCGCGCTCCACGAGGGCCTCCGCGATGAGCGAGCGCGTCGGGTCGCTCAACACTGCGTCGGCGGTGGTGCGCACCTCACTGCGGTACCCGGCCAGCGCCGCGGCGGTGGCGGCCACGGCCAGCGCCTCTGCGCGCCACGGGCCGGGCGTGGTCGGCCACCGGTCGGTCACGCGCCGCGCCGCCGCCAGCACCTCAGCCGGCTTGCCTTCGTGCACCGCGGCGAACATCGGGACCAACAGGCGGAACGCGCGGTCGGGTGTCGGGTCGTGCACGCAGCACCAGTTGCAGGCCGCGATCAGGTTCGCGAACTGCGAGCTCGCCGCCGACAGCACCTCGCTGCTCCAACGCTGCAGGCCGGCCACGATGATGCGCTCCGCCGTCGCAGCCATCGCGTCGACGAACCGGGCCTGCACCTCGGCCAGCTCTCCGCCGGCCACCAGCATCTCTTCCGCCGTCGTGCGCAGCAGTTCGAGCAACCGATAGCGCGTGGACGGCCCGGTGGTCTCGGCCACCACCAGGCTGCGCTCGACCAGCCTGGTGAGCAGCTCCAGCGAGCGGAGCCGGTCGCCGTCGCCGTTGCCCGCCACGGCGTGCGCGAGCCCGACGTCGAACGGCCCGTTGAACCCTCCGAGCCGCCGGAAGAAAATGCGCTCAGCGGGAGAGAGCATCGCCACCGACACGTCGATCGCAGCGCGCATGCTGCCGTGCCGCGAGGCGCCGGCGTTGGCCCGCCGCAGCAGGTCGAGCCGCTGGTCCATCACGCCCAGCAGGTCGGATGGGCTCATCGAGCGCGTGCGCGCCGCGGCGAGCTCGATCGCCAGCGGCACGCCATCGAGTCGTCGGCACAGCTCGGCCACCGCAGTGAGCGTGCGACCATCGCGAACCAACGCCGCACCCGCGGCCAGCGCGCGGTCGAGGAACAGGTCCACCGCCGGTGAGCGTTCGGCGTCGGAGCCTCCCGGTCCGGGAAGCCCGAGCGGCTGCAGTGACAGCACCCGTTCACCCAGCACGTCGATGGGCTCGCGACTGGTGGCCACCACCGTCGCCGCGTTCGACGCGCCGAACACCGCAGTGAGCAGATCGCGCACACCGTCGACGACGTGTTCGCAGTTGTCGAGCACCAGCAGCGGACCGGCTTCGGCGATGGCCAACGCGGCAGCGCCGGCGGACTCGAAGCCGAGAGCCCCCGCCACGGCGTCGGCGCCGGCACCTGCCGGGAGGTCGGCCAGCCAGCCCTGGACGAGATCCGCGTCGAGTTGTTCCGCGAGCGCGGGCGCGACTTCCCTCACCAGTCGGGTCTTGCCCACCCCGCCGGTGCCGACGACGGTGACGAGGCCGCCCCGCGAGAGCGCCGCGACCAGTTCGGCCTGCTCGGTCTCGCGTCCGATGAAGCGTGTGCGCATCACGTGCACAGCTTGTCAGCCCTGCCGGCAGGGCCACGCGAGTTTCGGGCGAGGCGGCTACCCGCGGCTGCGTTGCGTCTGGATGGTGACCGCGACGAGGCCGAGGATGACCAGCGCCATGCCGAAGATCTGGATGGGCGCCACCGAACTGCCGAGGAACAGCACCGACCACACCACCGCCAGGGCCGGCTGCGAGACCTGCAGCATCGCGATGACGCCGATCGGGACGGACTTCTGCGCGAACACCATCAACCCGTGTGCGGCGGTGCCGGTGAGGACGGCGAGGATGACGATGAACACCACCGAACGCCAGGTGACCTCGAGCAGGGTGCCCGGGAACAGGAACAGCCCCAGCGGCAGCGTGACCACCGCCGCGATGGGCGTGATGTGCGACATCACCACGGCCACCGAGCGGCCCTGACGCAGCGTGCGGCTGGTGAGCAGGTACGTGGCCCACAGGCACAGCGCGCCACCCACCCACGCGACGCCGTTCCACGAGAACTCGCCGGTGGGCGGCGCGTTGAACAGCACGATGGCCAGGCCGACGAGCGAGATGAGGCCGAACGCGAGCGCGCCGAGCCGCAGCCGCTCCTTGAAGATGATGGCCCCCAGCGGCACGACGATGAGTGGCGTGAGCGCGCCGGTGAACTCGGCGGAGGCGACGGTGGTGCGCGTGACGCCGGTGAAGAACGCGGTGATGTTGAGACCGAAGGCGATGCCGGGAACCAGCGACGCGCGCAGGTCGGCGCGGCTGAGCCAGCGCCGTTCGGTGACCCAGAGGATTGCCCACCAGATGAGCGAGCACAGCACCATCCGCCAGAACGCGACGGTGATGCCCGGGGTCTCGGCCAGCTTCACCAGCGTGGATCCGAGGCTGAACAGCACGATGACCGCGACGAGCGCGGTGAGGCCGAGCGCAGTGCCGGTGGGCATGCGGGCCATCAGGTCGGCGCGCCGGGTCGACTCGACGGGAGGCAGCAGATCGACAGCGGTGGGTTCGGGTGGACAGGTCATTGCGCGGGAGACCGTTTGATGTCAGGTTCGAGGTACACCATCGCGCCCACCGGGATGGCGGCGCGTACCGTCGCTTCCGTCTCGTCGATCACGACGGCGAGCTGCGCCGCGGTGATCTCGGGCGCGACGTCGAGCTTGGCGGCCACCAGCAGCTGGTCGGGGCCGAGGTGCATCGTCTTCAGGTGGATGATGCCGTGCACCTCGGGGTGGCTCGCGAGCGCGGTCTTGATGGCGTCGAGCTGCTCGTCGCTCGCTGCTTCACCGATGAGCAGCCCCTTCATCTCGACCGCGAGGATGATGGCGATCACGATGAGCAGCACGCCGATGGTGATGGAGCCGGCCGCGTCCCACCGGGCGTCGCCGGTGATGTCGGCCATGGTGAGGCCGAGCAGCGCCACGACCAGACCGGTCTCGGCGCCGATGTCCTCCAGCAGCACCACCGGCAGCTCCGGTGCCTTCGAGGTGCGGATGAACGTCCACCACGAGCGCTTGCCGCGCACGCGGTTGGCTTCCTTCGCGGCGGTGGTGAGCGAGTAGGTCTCGAGCGCGATGGACACGACGAGGATGGCGTACGCGACCCAGATCTTCTTGATCTCGTGCGGGTCGCTGAACTTGTGGATGCCTTCGTACAGCGCGAACAGGCCGCCCATGCTGAACAGCACCAGCGCCACCACGAACGACCAGAAGTAGCGCTCCGGGCCGTAGCCGAACGGGTGCGCGTGGTCGGCCGGGCGCTTCGCGCGGCGACCGCCGAACATGAGGAGGCCCTGGTTGCCGGTGTCGGCGAGGCTGTGCCCGGCTTCGGCCAAGAGCCCGGCCGAACGGGTGAGGAGGAAGCCGACGAACTTCGCGATGGCGATGCCAAGGTTCGCGAAGAACGCGGCGATGATGGCCTTGCGGCTGCCGTCTTGCACTCCGGCCACACTACCGAGGGCTTCCACCACGGCCTCCGACCGCAGCTGCGGCGATCCCAGTGGTGAGAATGACACCATGACTGAACTGAACGGACGCGTGGCCATCGTCACCGGTGGCGGCCGCGGCATCGGGCGTGGCATCAGCGAACTGCTGGCCGCGCACGGGGCAACGGTGGCAGTGAACTACCGCAAGGACGCGGAGGCAGCCGTGGAGACGGTGGCCGCCATCGAGGCCGCCGGCGGCAGCGCCAAGGCGTACGCCGCCTCGGTCGACGACACGGCCGACTGTGCGGCACTCGTCGCCGCGGTGGTGGCCGACTTCGGCGGCATCGACATCCTGGTGTGCAACGCGGGCATCGCATCGCGCGGTCGCGCCGTGGCCGACACCGACCCGGAGGAGATGATGCGCGTGGTCGCCACGCACGCGTTCGGGCCGCACCACCTGTCTCGCGAAGCACTGCCCAGCATGCGCACCCGCGGTCGCGGCGACATCGTGATGATCTCGTCGGTCGCCACCTCGCACATGTCGGCCAACGGCGCGCCGTACAACATGGGCAAGGCCGCGATGGAGGCACTCGCGTTCGGTCTCGCGAAGGAGGAGCGCCGCTACGGCATCCACGTGAACGTGGTGGCGCCCGGGCTGGTCGAGACCGACATGGGCCTGCGGCTGGCGCGTGCGATCAGCGGCAACCGCGACATGGAAGACCTGCGCAGCATGGATGCTGCAGCGCCGTTCGGTCGCGTGTGCCAGCCCGCCGACATCGCCAACGTGGTGCTCTGGCTGTGCAGCCAGGGCGCCGGCTACGTGACCGGTCAGCGCATCGAGGTCGACGGCGGCGGCACTCGCTGAGCCGCCGCGCCGCCGACAAGCTAGCGCGGCGCGACGTTGCCGAAGATGGAGCGCGGCAGCTCGATGAACGTGCGGCCAGGAGTGAGCAGAATGGGTGAGCCGTCGTCGGCGGTGAGCGTGAAGGTGTCGAGACGGTCGGCGCGGGTCCAGGTGCCGTGCACCAGGTTGCCGCCGGTGAACACCCAGGCCTCGCCGGTGCCCACACTCTGCGCATCGGGGCTGCCACTGATGCCTGCGTTGTAGACCATGTGCAGCACCACCACGTTGTTGGTGGTAGCCAGGTCGCCGTTGGGGCCGTTGTCGGCGCGACCGTTCTGCTGACGCTCGTACAGCCCGGTGGTCGCGTTCCAGGTCCAGCCGACGCGGTAGCTGTCCATCTTCACGTCGACGCCCGCCGACGGGGTGCCCTGCACGGGGTCGGTGGCCGCGCGGTACTGGAACTGCTGCGGCGGCGAGCCGTACCCAGGGGGCGATTGCTCCCAGGCGGCGTTGATGTTGAAGAACAGGTTGTACGGCGCCTTGTCGAAGCTGACGCGGAAGCAGGCGCTGCCGCAGTAGTTGGGGCTCATGTTGACCAGGTCGCTGTTGTTGATCTCGTTCGTCACGGTGCCATTGCCGCCCGACCAGGCGAGGATGGGCGCGTTCAGCGAGCCGAGCAGGTCGACGTCCTGGAGGCGGCCGGAACGCATCGGGCCGACGAGGTCGACGCCCTGGCTCTGGAACACCATCGCGAAGCGCGACACGCTGTCGTTGATGATCTCCTCGTACACGATGTCGGCCTGGTTCATGCCGTACTGCGGGTGGCTGTCGTAGTTGCCCACCTTGGCGACGATGGCGGGGCGCAGCACCGCGAGCGGGTTGCCCTCGGGGATCGGCAGGCCGGTGAGCGGGTAGACGGGGTCGGGCGCCACCGTGGTGGTGGTGTCGGCGACGGTGGTGGCGGGCTCCGTGGGGTCGGTGGCAGCGGCGGTCGATGGCACCGCCGTGGTGGCAGGATCGCTGGCCGGGGAAGTGGCGGTGGGTTCCGCTTCGGAGCCTCCGCTGCACGCGGCGATGATCGCGAGCGCGGCAACGAGGAGGGGGAGTCGGCGAGGGGGACGCATCTCTCGATTGTGACACCCGAGCCCGCGCGAACGGGGTCGCTTCCGTGGAGGCACTTGTCACTCTGGTAGTCAATGAGGATGCGTGACCCCCGCTACGACATCCTTTTCGAGCCCGTTCGCATCGGTCCGAAAGTTGCCAGAAATCGCTTCTTCCAGGTGCCTCACTGCAACGGGATGGGCCATCGGCACCCGTCGTCGCTGGCCGAGATGCGTGGCGTGAAGGCCGAAGGCGGGTGGGCGGTGGTGTGCACCGAAGAGGTCGAGATCCACCACACCTCCGCGCTCGACGGGGCCGTGGAGGGTCGCCTGTGGAGCGATGCCGACATCCCCGCGCACGCGCGCACGGTCGCGAAGGTGCACGAGCACGGCGGCCTCGCCGGCATCGAGTTGGTGCACAGCGGGCTCAACTCGCCCAACAGCTATCCACGCGTGCCGGCGATGGGCCCGTCGGTGCGGCCGACCACCAGCGGCACCCCCGGCCAGGGTCGAGCGATGACCCTCACCGACATCGCCGACCTGCGCGCGTGGCACCGTGCCGCCGTGCGCCGGTCGTTGCAGGCGGGCTACGACCTGGTCTACGTGTACGCCGCGCACGGCCTCACCGTGTTCCAGCAGTTCCTTTCGCCGCGGTTCAACGACCGCACCGACCACTACGGCGGTTCGCTGGAGAACCGAGTGCGGCTGCTGCGCGAGGTGCTCGACGACACGGCCGAGCTGTGCGCGGGTCGCGCCGCGGTCGCGTGCCGCATCGTGGTCGACGAGCTGATCGGCGACGCGGGCCTCGGCCGCTCGGAGATCGAGGACGTGTTCGGCATGATCGGCGAACTGCCCGACCTGTGGGACCTGATGGTGGGCGAGTGGGACTTCGACAGCAGCACCTCGCGCTTCGAGCAGGAGGGCTATGGCGAACCGTTCGTGCACGGCTTCAAGCAGCTCACCACCAAGCCGGTGGTCATCGTCGGCCGCTACACGTCGCCCGACACGATGGTGCGACTGGTACGCCAGGGCGTCACCGACTTCATCGGCGCCGCGCGGCCGAGCATCGCCGACCCGTTCCTGCCACGCAAGATCGAGGAGGGTCGCGTCGACGACATCCGCGAGTGCATCGGCTGCAACATCTGTGTGGCCGGCGACTGGATGGCCGTGCCCATCCGCTGCACGCAGAACGCGTCGATGGGGGAGGAGTGGCGGCGCGGCTGGCACCCCGAACGCATCGCGCCGAAGCCGGCGAACGCGCCGGCCGACAGCAAGGTGCTGGTCGTCGGCGCCGGCCCCGCCGGACTCGAGGCTGCGCTGTGGTTGGGCCGCCGCGGGTACGAGGTGGTGCTCACCGAGGCGACACGAACGCTGGGCGGACGGGTCGCGCTCGAGGCGAGGCTGCCCGGGCTGGCCGAGTGGGGTCGCGTCGCCGATCACCGGGTGGGTCAGCTGGCCAAGCTGCCCAACGTGATGGTCGCGCTGGAGAGCCCGATGACCGCGATCGAGATCGCGAGCTACGACTTCACCGACGTGGCCGTGGCCACCGGGGCCACGTGGCGGGCCGACGGACTCGGCCGCTGGCACTCGCGTGGTGTGTTCGCCGAGGCACTTACCCCCGACGATCTGTTCACCGGGGTTCGCCCCCTGGGGAAGCGGGTCACGATCTTCGACGACGAGCTGTTCTACCTCGGCGGCGTGCTGGCCGAGCTGCTCGCACGCGAGGGCTTCGAGGTCACCATCGTCACGCCCGAGTCGAAGGTGTCGGCGTGGACCGTCAACACGATGGAGCAGCACAAGATCCACCTCCGACTCGTCGAGGCCGGCGTCGCCGTCGTCACAGACACCGCCGTGCTGTCGCACGCCGGCGACACCGTGCAGCTCGCGTGCACCTACACGGGTCGGGAACGGTCCATCGCGTGCGACGCGCTCGTCACCGTCACGCTGCGCATGCCCGACGACGCGCTGCTGCACGACCTGCACGCGCTCGGGTTCGTGCATGCGCAGGCGATCGGCGACGCACACTGCCCGGGCACCATCGCCGAGGCGGTGCACAGTGGTCGCCTCTTCGCCGAAGAGCTGCACGCCCCGGCACGCGATTCGGGCGACACGCCCTTCCGGCGCGAGGTCATCGAGCTGGCCTGAGCACGTCGGCCGCGCGCTGCCATGGTTGCGTGTCGAAACGGACGGTAGCCTCTGGTGCGTGAGCCCCCTCAGCCCTCCCGCCAGTCCGCTGGCCGCCGACTCCGTCAGCTCCGTCGTCACCGTCACGCCGGAGGCGATGACCGAACTGGCTGCGCTGCGCGACACGGAACCCGACGCGGATCGTCTGGGGCTGCGGCTCGAGATCATCAGCCAGCCGGGCGAGGACTTCAAGTACGACCTCAGCTTCGACGTGGTCACCAAGGCCGCGTTCACCGACGAGGTGCGCACGCACACCGTCACCACCGAGTCGGGCGACACCATCACGCTGAAGGTCATCATCCCGGCCGCCAGCCTCGACCTGCTCGAGGGCGCCACGCTCGATCACACCGCCGGCGCCGGCCTGGTCATCCGCAATCCCAACAAGCCGAAGGCGCCGGTCGTCGAAGGGCTCGTCAACGACGACCCGCTCAGCGCCGAGGTCGAGTCCATCGTCGCCACCGAGGTGAACCCGGCACTCGCCGCGCACGGTGGGTTCGTCACCTACGTGGGTCACGACACCGAGGGCACCGCCTACCTCACCATGGGCGGCGGCTGCCACGGCTGCTCGATGAGCCGCATGACCATGCTCGAAGGCGTGCAGACGATGATCGTGGAAGCACTGCCCGCCATCGAGCGCGTGCGCGACCTCACCGACCACACCTCCGGCGAGAACCCGTACTACCACTGAGGCGTTCGGTCACACCCGTTCGCCGGCGACGGTGATCGTGTCGCCCACCGCGCCCCCTGCCACGTCGTCGGCGGTGAACAGCACCGGCCGCAGGTCGTGACCCGAGTACACCTTGGTCTGCGCGGTGAAGTTCGGGTCGGCGGGATCGTCGGGTTGCCCGTAGGTGAGGACGGCCTCTGCGATCGGCCCGTCGGCGGTGAACGCGATGGTCATCACGAAGCTGTTGCCGTACGTGACCGGATAGCCGAGCGTGCTGAACGCACGGCCCTCGACGAACTCGCCGGGGTCTCCCTGCGGTGCGAACGTGTTCGACCCGCTGCAGCAGTCGACGATCGAGATGGCCCCCTCCAGGTTGGTGCCGCCCGGGATCGCGATGCGCTCGTCGTTCGCTCGACCGTCGTACTGCACATCGCCGAGCGCCACGTCGAGCGCCCAGCCCTGGCCCTGCACCGCCATCATCGCCACGGCAATGTTGTTCACCACGGTGGTGTTCTCCGCCAGCGTGTGGGGCGTGCCCACCGGGTCGGCCGGATCGAACGGCACCGCGTAGAGATCGCCCGCGTTGCTGCGATCGGCGCCGCTGAACGAGGCGAGGAACTCGCGCCACAGCACGGCACCGCGTGAGTCGGTGTTCAGCCGGCCGTCCCACGCGCGCAGCACGTCGCACGCGGGCGTGATGTCGAACGGCACGCCTTCCACCAGCACCACGCCCTGCTCGTCGCAGGTCTTCACCACCTGGTCGCGCAGCAGGTCGGCGTGCAGGCCGCGGTTCGAGAACCAGGCGGCCTTCAGTTCGGCCAGGTCGAACGTGCCGTCGTCGCCTCGCAGCGACGGGTCGGTGAGCAGGATGACGTTCTCGCGTGTGCGTGCCGACTGGGGCACGGCCTCGGGGCCGGTGAGCGGGGAGAAGCCGGTGAGCAACTGCGCCGGGTTGGCCAACCAGTGCGAGTCGTTGGCGTTGAACACGTAGTCGTCGCGTTCCAGCTGCGGCTGCGCGTCGAACGGCAGGATGCCGGGGCGGGTGGCGGCCGGGTCGTCGACCCACTCGTTGGCGGGGTTGCTGCCGTCGAGCAGGATGGCGCCGTTGTCGAGCACCACTGCGGCGAGCGCGCCCGCGGCGACGTTGGCCTGCCACTCGGTGATCGCCGCCGGCGACAGGTTCGGTGTGGCGGCGGTGTCGGCGTACCACGCCCGGCCGTCGGCCGAGGTGGCGATGGTGTTCACCCACGGGATGCCGTTGGCGGTGCGGTGCGCGTCGATGAACTCGTCCATGTTCGTGGCGGTGTTCATCCCGAAGAACTGTTCGAGGATGTCGGTGTTGTCGATGTTGGCATCGCGCACCGTGTAGCCCTTCTCCGTCGTCCAGCCGAACGGCAGGTTCAACATCGGGCCGTAGTGGCTGGCGTAGAGCGTGCGCGACTCGGTGGTGACGGTGCCGTCGGACTGCAGCACGTCGATGTCGATGTCGGTGGTGGTCATCGGCCGGGTCTCGTCGCCGTACCGGTAGCTGGTCGGGTCGCCGGGAGCGAGGGCCAGTTCGTAGAGGGTCATGCGGTGGCCGGCCGACACGGTGTGGGTCCACGCGACGCTGTCGTTGAAGCCGATCAGCACGCCGGGCACGCCGGTGAGTCCGACGCCGTACACGTTCAACTCGCCCGTGGTGAGCGTCAGCTGGCTCTCCCACAGCCGCTTCTCGCCTTCCCACGGGAAGTGCGGGTTGGCGATGAGCATGCCGCCGCCACTGGTGCTGCCGGTGGCGCCGATGGCCCATCCGTTGCTGCCGAGTGTGGTGGTCGTGTCGGCGCTCGTGCCCGCAGCCGTGGTCTCGGTCGCAGGCGCGGACGTCTCCGGTGCGGGAGTCGCCGCCGGTGGCTGGGCGGTGGCGATGGGGTCGATGAGCACGCCCGAGCTGGCGAACAGCGTGATGTCGTTGAGGTTCGCGTAGAGGTCGGTGGTGGTGATCGGCTGCACCCACGGTTCGCCGGCGCACCACCCGCTCGCGCCATCGGCCTCGAGCGCGGCGTTGAACCCGGCCACGTAGCCGGTGACCATCTCGGTGACCCGCTCGGACTGGTCGCCGAACTTCTCGTCGGCATCGGCCCACAGCCCGAGGTGGCGGTAGGCGAAGTCGCTGTCGATGTTGGCGTCGCCGTCGCCGGGGCCGAACCACTTCGCACGTTCGCCGCGCACCTTGATGATCTGATCCAGCAAGGTGCAGGCGCGGTCCTGCGAGAACGCGTAGCCCTGGCCGAAGCCGAGGCTGCCCCAGTCGTCGGCGACGATGTGGGGGATGCCGAACTCGGTGCGCGTGATCTGCGCGGAGTAGCCGGGCACGGCCTCGGTGGTGGTGGTCGCCGCCGCCGGCAGGGTGCTGTCGGCACCGCCGGCGTCGGTGGTGTCGCTGGACGTGCCGTCGTCGCTGCAGGCCGCGACGATCAGAAGGGCGACAAGACCAACCCCGAATCGGTTGCGCATGCCGCGAACAGTAGCCCTGCCCCACCGAGGCCGCCGCTGATCCCATCCGAGTGCCACACGACCATCCGAGTGCCACACGACCGTCCGAGTGCCGGCGTGCACCCCGGTGGGCCGCTGACACTCGGATGGTGGTCGCTGGGTCAGGGAAGGCCGGCGACGAACCGAGCGATGACCGCGGTGAGGAGGTCGCGCTCGGGGCCGAGCGTGGCGACGTGGCCACTGCCGTGCAGCGTCACCCGCTCGACGGGACCGCCGAGCGACGAGGCGACGAGTTCGGCGCTGAACGGATCGACCACCTCGTCGAGCGCGCTGGTGACCAGCAGCACCGGCACCGTGACGGCGGCGAGATCCGTGGCCAGCGAGCCTTCGACCATCTGCAGCAGCGCGACCACCGGCAACCGCGTGTAGCCCACCTCGCCGTCGGCGAGCGGTGGGCCGTCGACCCACTCGAGCCCGCGCGACCGCTGCCACTCGAGCCCGTCGAGCGCATCGGGGTCGGGGGCCGGGACGTTGATGGCGACCACCCCCCGGCAGCCGCCGCGGGCGGCAACCGCGAGCGCCAGTGAGCCGCCCATCGACTGCCCGACCACCACGTCGACGGTCTCGACCAGCGCCGCCGCGAGCCACTCGGCCCACCCAACGGCGTGCAGCGCCTCCGGCTCAGCATCGTGACCGGGAAGGGTGAGCGAGAACGCGTCGTGCCCGGCTGCGACCAGCGCGTCGACCATCGGCGTCATGGTGGCGGCCGTGCCGCCGAGTCCGTGGAGGCACAGGATGCGAGCCACAGGTGATCAGCCCGCGGTGGAGAGCGCGTGCAGCAGGTCGGCCAGCAGGTCGCCGGAATCCTCGAGGCCGACCGAGATGCGCAGCAGGCCGCCGCTCACGCCCTGCTCGGAGGCCTCGCGGTCGGTGAGGCTGGCGTGGGTGGTGGTGCGCGGGTGGCACACGAGCGTCTCCGGGCCGCCCAACGACGTGGCCACGCGCAGCAGGCGCACGCTGCCCAGCAGCCGCTCGACGGCGGGCGCACCACCGGCGAGGTCGATGGCGAACACGGTGCCGAAGCCGCGCATCTGGCGCACGGCGAGCGCGTGCTGTGGGTGCGACTCGAGACCCGGGTAGTGCACGGCGGCGACTGCAGGGTGCGACTGCAGCTCCTGCGCGAGGCGGAGCGCGGTGGCGTTCTGGTGCGTGGTGCGCACGGCCAGGGTGCGCATGCCCCTGAGCGCGTTGAGCGCATCGAACGGCGACGGCGTCGCCCCGTGCAACACGCTGTACGCCCAGATCTCGTCGAGCAGTTCGCGCTCGCCGCTGACCACACCGAGCGTGGCGTCGTTGTGGCCGGCGATGCCCTTGGTGGCCGAGTGCAACGAGAGGTGTACGCCGAACGACAGCGGCTGCTGACCGAGCGGAGTGGCAAAGGTGGAGTCGACGAGTGTGATGGGGCCGCGCAGGGCACCGAACTCGGCGAGGTCGACCAGTTCGAGCAACGGGTTCGACGGCGTCTCGGCGATGGCGAGCATGGTGCGGCCCGGCTGCACCGCGGCCGCGAACGCGCCCGGCTCGGTGCCGTCGACGAACGTGACCTCGATGCCGAACCGCGCGCACGGCCCCTGCAGGAAGGCGAGCGTGGCCGAGTAGAGCTGCCGTTGGGCGACGATGTGCGAGCCGTTCCCGCACAGCGCGAGCACGACGCTGCTGATGGCGCCCATGCCGCTGGCGAACGCGAGGGATGCTTCCGCACCCTCGAGCGCCGCGACCGCGTCTTCGAACGACGCAACGGTGGGGTTGGCGTAGCGACCGTAGAACTCTCCGGAGCGCACGCCGGTGGCGCGCCGGCGAGCGTCGTCCATGTCGGTGGACTGCCATACGCTGCTGGCCCACAGCGCCGGAGCGAGCGAACTGCCACTGTGGCCGCGACCAGCGGTGATGGCGGTGGTGGCAGGGTGCTGGGCGGAAGGGTCCGGCATCTCGTCAAGGCTACGGCCTCGCTCTACGCTGCGAGCATGAGTATCGACCTGGGTGTTCTCTACCGCGCGGCGCGTGTGCGCATCGGCGAGCTGGTGTCGCGCCCCACCACCGACCCCGACCTGCCCGTGCCGGCCACACCGCGCTGGACCGTGCACGACGTGGTCGCGCACGTGTCGGGCGTCGCGGCCGACGGCACCAGCGGCAACATGGCCGGTGCACCGGGCGAGGAGTGGACGGCCGCGCAGGTGCAGCGCAGCGCCAACCGTTCGATCGCGGAGCTGCTGGAGGAGTGGGAGCGCACCGGACAGCTGATGGAGGGCTTCCTGTCGTCGCCGGCCGGCGTCAACGCGTCGGCGGCGGTGATGGACATCCACACGCACGAAGCCGACCTCCGCCACGCGCTGGGCGTGCCATTGGAGGTGCCCGACGACTTCCTCGAGTGGGCTGGAGCAGCCTTGCGCGACGGGTTCGCCGACGCGGTCGCAGCCGCGGGCCTGCCGCCGGTGCAGGTGACGGCGCCCGACGTCGAGTGGTTCCGTGGTCGGTTGGGTCGTCGCACGGAAGCGGAGGTGCGTGGGTTCGACTGGTCCGCGGAGCCCGGGCCGTACCTCGACGCGTTCTTCATCTTCGGACGTGCGGAGCAGTCGCTGGGCGAGCGGCCGTGATCGGTCGGCTCGACGAGGTCGTCGTCGACTGCCACGACCCGATCCTGCTGGCCGAGTTCTGGCAGCGCGTGCTCGGCGGCTACATCGTGCGCCAGAGCCACGAGTGGGTGGCGCTCGAGCCGCCCACCGGCATCACCGTCTCCTTCCAGCTGGTGCCCGAGCACAAGCACGGCAAGAACCGCGTGCACCTCGACATCGACGTCGGCGATCTGCTGGAGGCCATCGCGGCCACCGTCGCGGCGGGGGCCACCGTCATCGGTGCACCCGTGTACGACGAGCTCGGTGGCTTCCAGGTGATGGCCGACCCCGAGGGCAACGAGTTCTGCCTCATCAACGGTCCTACCGCCATCACCGCCTAGGAGCAGGGCCTTCTTCCGCCCAGCGGTGTCGACAGTAAGGTCGTCGTCATGGCCCGACCGATCCGACGCATCGCACTGTCCACCGGCGGCGGCGATGCACCCGGGCTGAATGCCGTCATCCGTGCGGCGACGCTCGCGGCCCGCAACCGAGGCTGGGACGTCGTGGGCATCCGCGATGGGTTCACCGGTCTGCTCACGCCCGAGGAGTATCCCGACGGCGGCATCATCGAGCTCACACGCGAGCACGTGCGCGGCATCGCCCACCTCGGCGGCACCATCATCGGCACCACCAACCGCGGCAACCCGACGGCGTTCCCCGTCGAGCAGCCCGACGGCAGCTGGGTCGAGGTCGACAGGACTCCCGAGCTGCTGGAGAAGTTCGAGCAGGCGGGCATCGATGCGCTCATCACCATCGGCGGCGACGGCTCACTCACCATCGCCAACCATCTCTACGAGGCCGGACTGCGGGTCATCGGTGTGCCCAAGACCATCGACAACGACCTCGAGCGCACGTCCACCACCTTCGGATTCTCCACCGCGGTCGAGTTCGCCACCGAGTGCATCGACCGGCTGTTCTCCACGGCCACGTCGCACGGCCGCGTCATCGTGGTCGAGGTGATGGGCCGCTACGCGGGCTGGATCGCGCTGCACGCCGGTGTCGCCGGCAACGCGCACGCCATCCTCATCCCCGAGATCCCGTTCAGCCTCGAGCCGGTCGCGGCCACCATCATGGAACGCGAGCTCCGTGGCGCGAAGTTCTCCATCGTCGTCGTCGCCGAAGGGGCCACGCCCAAGGGCGGCTCGGTGTCGCTGCTCGGCAAGTCGGTCGGGCAGGCAGAACGCCTGGGCGGTATCGGCGAGAAGGTGGCCGCCGAGTTGCAGCGGCTCACCGGCAAGGAGGCGCGCACGGTGGTGCTCGGCCACCTGTTGCGTGGCGGCACGCCCACGTCGTTCGACCGCTTGCTCGGCCTGCGTTTCGGCGCGGCGGCCGTGCGGGCGCTCGAAGCCGACCTCGACGGTGTGATGGTGGCGCTCGATCCGCCGAACGTGAACTTCGTGCCGCTCAACGAGATCACCGCTCGCCAGAAGAAGGTGCCGCTCGACTGCGACACGATGCTCACCGCACGCGATCTGGCCATCAACTTCGGCGACTCGGTGCAGTACTGACGCGAGCGGTCAACGCAGGCGGCGCACCACGTTGGCGGTGACCTGGCTCACCATCGGGTCGTCGAGGCCGTACACCCAGTCGGTGGAACCGATGGTGGCCACCGTGCCGCCGGCGTCGCCCGCCGGTCGGCAGGTGAGCATGGTCGCGTTGCCGTACCTGACGCGTGCGAGCGAGTCGGGCGAGGTGTCGCCGTAGAGGCGTTCGGCCACGAACTCGAGGTCGCACTGGTCGCTGCTCGCCGCCACCGACGCGGGATAGTCGCCCTCACCGAGGTTCGAGGCGGGAGCGAAGGCCACGATCTCGGTGTGCGGCGGGGCATCGACGTTCATGCTGATCGGCAGACCGTAGGCGTCGAAGCCGAGGCGGCAGCCGACGGTCTCGTAGCCGACGGCGCCGTGTGCTGCGCCGAGCTGGTCGCCGTACCGCAAGCCGGTGCCGTCGAACATCCAGTGATCGTTGCGGTACACCGTGAACCCGCCCGAGGCCCGAGGGGTCGCCTGCCCGAACCGGCTGTAGAGCCCGAAGGCCGAGCCTGCGCCGAGGAAGCGCCACTCCGGTCGACCGACCAGCGGGTCGCACCACATGCCGCTCATCGTGTGCTCGTCGGCGGTGCCGAGCACCGGGTCGTTGCGGTGCGCCGAGTACTTGTGGGCGGTCATCGTTCGGCCGTGTTCGCCGAGGCGCACCTGCCAGAACATGGTGTTGCCCGACATGCTGGCGTAGTTGCCGCCCGCGGCCACGTGTGCCTCGATCGTGTCGCGCTGCGCCGCGGACCAGTACTCGTCGTGCCCGACGCCGAGCACCAGTTGCGACTCGGCGACGACCGACGGCGTGTGCTCCAGGTCGCTCGACACCGCGTAGTCGAGCGTGATGTCGTTGCGCTCGGCCCACTCGACGAACCGGCGCTCGTAGGTGAACCAACCGGCCGAGCTCATGTAGCCCGGATACCCGTGTTGGAACCGGTACTGCTGGTAGACGGTGCCGTCGGTGTCGGGCTCCTCGCCGGGCAGTGTCGGCCGGCTCTTGCGGTCGTCGCGTTCCGTGTGCGGGCGCAGCAGCATGCCGCGGCCGAACGGTCGGTCGAAGCTCACCTGGTGACCGCCGGTGTAGAGGCTGCGGCCACCCCAGTTGTTGTACGCGTTGTACGTGTTGGTGGCGAGCACGAGCAGCGGGTTGCCCGAACCACGGACCGCGCCGGTGGGCTTGGCGCGCACCACGAACATCGCATGGCCGATGGCGCGGTCGTGTGCCGCGCCATGCGCGTGCAGCGTCACGAGGTACACACCACTGGTCCACGTGCTGCTGATGGGCACCTGCACGCCAGCCGGCCATCCGCACCCGCGAGCGTCGGCGTCGTCCGGAGTCGGGTGCGCCGTGCCCGGCAGGTCGGTGGCCTGCCAGCACACCTCGCCGCCCCACCGTCGCACGTCGACGTCGTAGCGCTCGGTGGCGCACCACACGTGCAGGTCGGCTGCCTCGCCGGGCAGGTAGCTCAGTCGGTCGGTGTACGCCTCGACCGCGTCGTAGTGGGTGACATCGTCGGCCATCCCCGCACGGTAGCCACTCGCGGGCGCGACTACGGGATGCGCCAGAGCACCCAGCGGTCGTTGCGCCACACCTCGACCAGGCCTTGCTCGGCTGCCTGCTCGGGCGTGAACTGCGGCACGCCGAGGAACGGTGAGAAGCCGCCGTCGGGTGGCTCGAACATCGCGTGGCGCTGCAGGTAGTAGTCGGCCTCGGCGAGGATGACCTCCGGTTGCATGGTCTGCACCGAGCGGCGATCGGTGAGCAGGCTCATCAGCCGGCCTTTGAAGAAGGCCACCACGTCGCCAGCGGCGGTGTACACCCGCACCGCCTCGAACCCGTCGTCCTCGCCGGGCGCGCCGGGGCCCAGCTTGTACGTGTTGTTCGCTCGCCGGTCCTGTACTTCGTCGATCTCGACGGCGGTGTTGACGAGTGTGACGACGAGCAGCGCCACCACCGGGGTGAGCAGGAACACCTGCCGTGTGGTGCGCCGGCCGAGCAGGTACACCACGCCCTGGTACATCAGGTACACCAGGAACGGCACCGTCAACATCATGTAGCGGGTGATCACGATGCGGTGGCTGGCGGAGAGGATGGACGAGCACGCCACGAACGCGATGAGCGCGGCGTCGTGCCCGTTGCGCAGGCGATCGATGGCGCCGACGACGGCGAGCGAGATGAACAGGAACAGCACGACCGAGGGGAACGCATCGAGTCCGAGGATCTCGCCGACGACCTCGCGATACCCGTTGATGAGGTGATCGAACGAGTTCGACAGTCCGGACCCTTCGTAGCCGGGGAACAGCGTGCTGGGCAGCACCACCTGGAACACGAAGCAACTGGCCACGAACGTCGCGTACGGGCGGGCCGCGGCCCAGGTGGGCCGCGGTCGCGCGGTGGGCTGCTGGCCGTTGCGCCACCACGAGAGTGCCTGCCATGCGAGCAGCGCGGGGATGATGGCCATGCCCTCGCGGCGGGTGTTGAAGACGATGCTCCCCATCGCGCCCAACTGCCACGCCGCCGACCACGGCAACTGCAGCGGGTCGTGTCGCGCGCCCACTCGATCGAAGAGCACCAGCAGCAGCGTCGCGAGCATCAGGTAAGGGATCTCGGAGAGCACCGAGTTGGTGTGCACGAGGTACTGGGTGTTGAGGGCGACGATGGCCGTGATGACGAGCGCAGCGGCCGACGGCACCCGGGTGCGCAGCAGGCGCAGGAACGCGATGACCCACACGCACAGGAAGAACACCTCGGCCAGCCGCAGCCTGCCGAACGCGGTGTGCCCGAACAGGCGCACGAACGGCACCATCAGCAGTGAGGTGACCCAGGGGTACACGGTCGGCGTGAACTCGGGGGTCTCGGCACCCTTGGCACTGACGAGGAAGGCGTTGTCGCCGACCACGCGCGGCACATCGCCGTCGAGCAGCGAGCGCGCCTGGCGCACGTACAGCGCGTAGTCGTCGCCGAAGCCGACGTTGAGCGAGTGCGTCGCGATGGCCGCCGCGGCGCACAGCACGACCAGCACCGCGGCCGCCACCGCGTACTTGGGCGTGCGCGCCCATGCGTTCTTGAGGAGTGCGAGCACCGGCGAATCGTAGCGCTGGGGTCTCGCGCGGCTGCTGATGCCGCCTGGCCAGCGGCGGTGGGTCAGCGGCCGGCGCGCAGGACGCGGCCAGGTGTGGCGCCGGTGAACTCGTCGTGATCGACCGTCTGCACTCCTGCCAGCCACGTGCCCACGTACCCGCGAGCCTTCTGCACCAGTCGCCGGCCGCCGGCGGGGAGGTCGTACGCCATGCGCGGCACCTCGAACGACAGCCGGTCGTAGTCGATCAGGTTCAGGTCGGCGCGCATGCCGGGCGCCACCACACCGCGGTCGGCGATGCCGTACAGCGCCGCAGTCTGCGAGGTCTGTCGATGCACGATGTGCTCGAGCGGCAGCTTCGGCCCGCGAGTGCGGTCGCGGGTCCAGTGCGTGAGCATGAACGTGGGCATGCCTCCGTCGCAGATGGCGCCGCAGTGAGCGCCGCCGTCGGAGAGACCCATGCGTGTGTGCGGGTGGCGGGTGACGGCCTCCGTGAACGACAGGTCGCCGTAGCTGTAGTTGAAGAACGGCGCGTAGATCATGCCGTTGCCCTCGCGCGCCAGCAGTTGGTCGAGCACCAGTTCCATCGGTGGCACGCCGGTGCGGCCGGCCACCGCAGCGATGCTGTCGACCGCGTCGGGTTCGTAGTCGATGTCGGCGCCGTCGACGCACCAGATTCGACCGAGCCCGTCGAGCACCGCCTTCTGGAAGAAGCCGCCGTCGTCGGGGATGTCGTGGATGATGCGGCGCCGGCGCTCCGGTTCCGCGAGGGCGGCCAGACGTTCCTGCAGGGGGAGGTCGGCGACCTCCTGGTACGCGGGATGGAACAGCAGCGGATGGATCGAACCCTGGATGCAGTAGAGGATGCCGATGCTGCGACCCGCCACCTGGGCCACGATCGGAAGGCCGTCGGCGTGCGCCTCGTCGAGCAGGCGGAGCACGTCGCGCCACACCTCGCTGGCACGATCGCTCTGGTTGAGGTTCACGCTCACCGGTTGCCCGGTGAGGGCGGCCACCTTGCGCATCCACGGCCACTCCTGCACCGGCACCAGCGCATGATCGGGCGCGAACTGGAAGAGGCCACGACCCACGCGGGCGATGGCGTCGGCGATGCCGAGCAGTTCGCGCTCGTCGGCATGCGTGCCGGGCACCAGTTCCCCGTCCTTGGCCTTGTGGATGGGCGTTCGGCTGGTGCTGAACCCGAACGCTCCGGCCCGCAGTGCTTCCTCCACGAGGCGCGACATCTCGGCGATGTCGGCGTCGGTGGCGGTCTCGTCGTTGGCGCGGTCGCGCATCACGTACGCGCGCAGTGGACCGTGGCCGATCTGCGATCCGATGTCCATCACCCGCGGCAGTTGTTCCAGCACGTCGAGGTACTCGGGGTAGGTCTCCCATCCCCACTTGATGCCTTCGGTGAGCGCGCTGCCGGGGATGTCTTCCACGCCCTCCATCAACTGGATGAGCCAGTCGTGCCGATCGGGCGCGGCCGGTGCGAACCCGACGCCGCAGTTGCCCATCACGGTGGTGGTGACGCCGTGCCAACCCGACGGTGTGACGAACGGGTCCCATGTGACCTGCGCGTCGTAGTGAGTGTGCACGTCGACGAAGCCGGGCGTGAGCAGCAATCCGTCGGCGTCGATGGTTCGCGTGCCGCCGGCGATGCTGCCGGCCGGCTCGACGGCGGAGATGTGGGCACCATCGACCGCGATGTCGGCGGGCCGGCCCGGCTCACCGCTGCCGTCGACGAGATGTGCGTTGCGGATGACGAGGTCGTGGGTCACGCCAACATCTTCGCGCAGTGGTGCAGCAGCCCGTTCGAGGAGACGGCGGTGTCGCTGGTGAACGTGCGCGCGCCGTGACGGTCGGTGAACGTGCCGCCGGCCTCTTCCACGATCACCATCACCGCGGCGAGGTCGTACGGCTGCAGCCCCACTGCGTCGATGGCGAGGTCGACCGCGCCTTCGGCGACGAGCATGTGCTGCCAGAAGTCGCCGAAGCCCCGCGCTCGGTACGCCTGTTGTTGCAGTTGCACCAACGCGTCGGTGAGGCCGAGGTCGTCCCAACCGGAGGAGAACGTGACTGACACCTGCGCCTCGTCGATGGCTGCCACCGACGACACCTTGCACTGCATGCCGTCGGCGTACGCGCCCAGACCCTTCGCGGCCCACCACTTTCGCCCCATTGCCGGCGCGGACACCACACCGACCAGGGCACCGTGGTCGACGTGGGTGAGCGCGACCAGCGAGGCCCACACCGGGATGCCGCGCACGAAGTTGCTGGTGCCGTCGATCGGGTCGATGATCCAGCGCCATGGGCTGTCGACGTCGCCGACCAGCCCGTGCTCCTCGCCGAACAGTCCGTGGTGCGGGCGCTCGGCGATGACGTGACGGCTGATGGCCAGCTCGGCTTCACGGTCGGCTTCCGTGACCTCGGTGCGGTTCGCCTTCCAGTCGAGGTTGAACGACCGGTTCACGTAGTGCGGCATCGAGATGGCGGACGCGAGGTCGGCGAGGTGCAGCGCGAACTGCAGCTCCGCGGCGGCGTCGAAGTCGGGGATGGTCACGGGAGCGAGGTTAGGCCGTCGCGTCCGGGTCCGTCGTGGTCGACCCAGCGCCGCACCTCCGACGTCTGGTCCTACGAATCCCACATCCACTGTGGCTGTGATGCGACCAGACGCAGGGAGCGACGGACACAGCTCCGCCGCGGTGTCGCGGGAGGAACGGTCAGCGCGCGAGCAGGTCGCGGGCGGCGGTGGCGATGCCCGGCGCGTCGAGGCCGAGTTGGGAGAGGATGCGGTCGGCCGAGCCCTGCGGGATGAAGCGGGCGGGGAGGCCGAGCACCTTCACCGGCACGGCTGCCGACACGGCACGGACCTGGTCGGCGATGGTCATGCCGATTCCACCGTCACGAATGCCGTCCTCGATGGTGACGACGCCGCCGTGGCGCGCCGCGTCGGTGATCATCGCCGGGTCGAGCGGAGCGCACGAGCGGACGTCCCACACGGTGGCATCGATGCCAGAGGCCGCGAGCAGTTCGGCGGCCTTCTGTGCGTCGGCGAGCATCTTGCCGACGGCGAGCAGCGCCACGGTGCCGTCGCCTTCGCGAGTGCGGCGCGCGAGCAGCCCGGTGCCCACCTCGTGTTCGCTCACGTGCACGGCGGCACCGCGGGGCCAGCGGATGGCCACCGGGCCTTCGTCGGCCAGCGCGATGGACTCGTGCAGCATGGCCTGCAGTTCCTCGGCGCTCGACGGCGCGAGCACTCGCATGCCGGGCACCTTCGCCAGCAGCGCCATGTCGTACATGCCGTGGTGGCTGGCGCCGTCGGGGCCGGTGATGCCGGCACGGTCGAGGCAGAAGACCACGGGCAGGCGGTGCATCGCGACGTCGTAGACCACTTGGTCCCACGCACGGTTCAGGAAGGTGGAGTAGATGGCGACGACCGGGCGCAGACCACCCATCGCCATACCGGCGGCGCCGGTGACGGCGTGTTGCTCGGCGATGCCGACATCGAAGAAGCGGTCGGGGAAGCGGGCCTGGAACGGCAGCAACCCGGTGGGTCCGGCCATCGCGGCCGTGATGGCGACCACGCGTGGGTCGGCCTCGGCTTCCTTGATGATGCCTTCGGCGAACGCCTGCGTGTAGCCGGTGACCACGGCCGGCGGCGGGCCGACCATCGGGTCGAACACGGGCGCATCGTGCAGGTGCTTCTCGTCGTCGTCCTCCGCCGGCGAGTAGCCGCGGCCCTTCTGGGTGAGCACGTGCACGACGATGGGGCCTTCGGCGGAGAGCTCGATGGCGTTGCGCAGTGAGTGCTCCAGGGCTTCCACGTCGTGACCGTCGACAGGACCCACGTAGCGAACGCCGAGGGCCTCGAAGAACGACGGTGGTTGCAGGAACTCGCGCACCGCGGCCTTGAACGCCTCGACGCCCTTCTCGGCCTGCGGCCCGACGTAGGGCAGGTCGCGCAGGAACTGCTCGAGGCGGCGCTGGCGACGCACGTACACGGGGTTGAGGCGAATGTTGGTGAGGCTGTGCGACAGCTTCTCGGTGATGCGGTCGGGCAGGCTGGGGTGGTCGGCGATGGCCTCTTCGCGGATGGTGGGCCCGGCCGTGAGGTTGCTGATGGTGGGTGCGTAGCTGCGGCCGTTGTCGTTGAGCACGATGATGACGCGCTGGTTGCTGTGGCCGATGTTGTTGAGCGCCTCGTAGGCCATGCCGCCGGTCATGCTGCCGTCGCCGATGACGGCCACGATGTGCCGGTGCGAATCGGTGCCGGCGTCGCGTGCGACGGCGAGGCCGTATGCGTAGGAGAGCACCGTGGACGCATGACTGTTCTCGATGTAGTCGTGCGGGCTCTCCTCGCGGTTCGGGTAACCGGAGAGGCCGCCCGCCTGCCGCAGGCTCTCGAACGAGGCCTGGCGCCCGGTGACCATCTTGTGCACGTAGGCCTGGTGGCCGGTGTCCCAGAGGATGGCATCGGTGGGCGAGTCGAACACGCGGTGCAGCGCGAGTGTGAGCTCGACCGCTCCCAGGTTGCTGCCGAGGTGGCCGGCGTTCTCGGCGACGGCCTGCACGATGAAGTCGCGCACCTCGCCGGCGAGGTCGGACAACTCGGCGTAGCTGAGTTCTCGAAGGTCGGACGGTTGCCGGATGTCGTGGAGGGCCATGGCGCCGCTCACGATACCTGTGCCGAAGGTGTGGCCAGGTATCACTCGGCCCGGGTGCGGGTCGGCAGCGCCCGGCGCGCTAGGAATCGCACATGGACACCTTGCCCACTCCCTCGTTGCGGGGACAGAGCGCACTCATCACCGGTGGTGGCAGCGGCATCGGGCTCGCGTGCGCCACCCGCCTGGCTCGCGACGGCGCCACCGTCGTGATCGCCGGCCGCACCGCCGAGAAGCTGGCAGCCGCTGCGAGCGGGCTGCGCAATGCCGGAGCCGACGTGCACACCGTGACCTGCGACGTCACCGACGAATCGCAGGTGCAGGCCGCGTGCGACCAGGCCGCCGCGTTCGGGCGGTTCACGATGGTGGTCGCGAACGCGGGCTCCGGGTCCGCGGCCCCGCTGCACCTCACCACCCTCGACGACTGGAACAGCGTGATGGCCACCAACCTCACCGGCGCGTTCCTCACCATCAAGCACTCGGCGGTGCACCTCGCACGCGCGGGTGGCGGCGCGATCGTCGCCATCTCGTCCATCGCCGCGCCGCGCACGCACCGCTACATGACGCCCTACTGCGTCAGCAAGGCCGGGCTCGAGATGCTCGTGCAGCAGGCCGCCGACGAGCTCGGCTCGGTCGGCATCCGGGCGAACGCGGTCCGCCCCAGCCTGGTGCCCACCGACATCTCCGTCGGCCTCACCGGCAGCCCCGACATCGTCGCCGACTACCTCGATCAGATGCCGCTCGCTCGACTCGGCACCGTCGACGACATCTCCAACGCAGTGCGGTTCCTGCTCGGCGAGGAGAGCAGCTGGATCACCGGGCAGTGCATCAGCACCGATGGTGGCCACCACCTCCGTCGCGGCCCCAACCTGACGCCGCTGATGGAGATGGTCCTCGGCGCCGATGCACACCCTCACTGACCCGTCCTCCGTCCGAAAGGCACTGCCATGACCGCACTCTTCGACCTCTCCGGCCACGTGGCCCTCGTCACCGGTGGCAACAGCGGCATCGGCCTGGGCATGGCCGAGGCACTCGCCGGCCAGGGAGCCAGCGTGGCCATCTGGGGAACGAACCCCACCAAGAACGCCGCCGCTGCCGAGCGACTGCGGGCGCTGGGGAACCCGGTGCTGGATCTGGTGTGCGACGTCGGCGACCACCAGGCCGTGATCGACAGCATGGCGGCGACGGTGGCTGCGTTCGGCCGCATCGACTCGTGCTTCGTGAACGCCGGCGTCGGCGGCCAGGCGCCGAGCTTCGTCGGCATGAGCGAGGACGAGTGGAACCGGGTGATGCGCGTGAACCTCGACGGTGCGTTCTTCACCGCGCAGGAAGCCGTGAAGCAGATGGTCGCGCAGGACCCCCAGGGCGGCTCGGTGGTGTTCACCACGTCGGGCTCCGCGATGTACGGGCAGCAGCGCGGGCAGCACTACGGCGGGTCGAAGGGTGCGCTCATCTCGATGATGAAGGGCATCGCCGTCGAGCACGCACGCCACGGCATCCGCTGCAACGCCATCCTGCCGGGCTGGATCGAGAGCGACATGACCGCCGGCGCACTCAGCTGGGACAAGTTCGTCGCCAACGTGTTGCCGAGAGTGCCGATGCGTCGATGGGGCAAGCCCGAGGACTTCGCCGGCCTCGCCGTGTACCTCGCCAGCGGCGCGAGCAGCTACCACACCGGCGACGTCATCACCATCGACGGCGGCTACCACTCGTTCTGATCCGCTGCGCGAAGCTGACCGCATGATCACTCGCATCGAAGGCCATGCAGGACAGCAAGCAGTGGCAGCGCTGATGGCGTTCGGCACCGACACCATGTTCACCCTCAACGGTGGGCACATCTGGCCGCTGTACGACGCAGCCCGCGACCAGGGGATGAAGGTCGTCGACACCCGCCACGAGCAGACCGCCACCTTCGCCGCGGAGGCCTACGCCAAGCTCACCCGCAAGCCCGGGTTCGCCGCGTTGACCGCAGGCCCCGGCATCACCAACGGCGTGTCGGCCACCACGTCGGCGTTCTTCAACGGGTCGCCGGTGGTGGTGCTCGGGGGTCGTGCGCCGGAAGCGCGGTGGGGTAGTGGCTCGCTGCAGGAGTTCGACCACGTGCCCGTGATGCAGTCCATCACGAAGAGCGCCGCCACGGTGAAGGACTCGTCGCAGGCCGGCGCGATGGTGCACGCGGCCGCGCAGCTCGCGCTCACACCGCACCGCGGCCCCACGTTCCTCGACGTGCCGCTCGACGTGTTCTTCGCCGCCTCCGCGGGCGAGTTCCCCACCGTCGACGCGGATGGCGTCCGCGGTGCCGACCCGGATCCCGACGCCGTCGCTCGGCTGGCCGACCTCGTCGCGAACGCCGAGCGGCCCGCGTTCATCGTCGGTAGCGACGTCTACTGGGACGGCGCCTGGGATGCGTTGCGCGCGGCAGCCGAGCACCTGCGGGTGCCGTGCTTCTTCAACGGGTTGGGTCGCGGCACGCTGCCCGCCGACCACGAGCTCGCGTTCCTGCGCACGCGTGGGCTGCTGAAGGCCCGAGCCGATCTCGTCGTCGTGCTCGGCACGCCGCTCGACTTCCGCCTCGGTTTCGGTCAGTTCGGCAACGCGCAGGTGGCCCACGTGGTCGACAGCGAAGAGCAGCGCGCGCAGCACATCGACGTGCCGACGGTCGCCGGCGACAGCAACTTCGTGCTCCGCGCGCTGGCCGATCACAGCGGGCCTCGTGTCGATCACGACGAGTGGGTCGCGGAGCTGCGTGCCGCGGAGGAGCGGGGACGCGCCGCCGACGAGGAGCTGCTCGCCGACGACAGTTCGCCGATCAAGCCCAGTCGCATCTACGGCGAGCTCGGCCGCCGGATGGCCCGCGACGCGGTGGTCATCTGCGACGGTGGCGACTTCGCCAGCTACGCCGGCAAGTTCGTCGAGGTGTTCGAACCCGGGTGCTGGCTCGACACCGGCCCGTACGGGTGCCTCGGCAACGGGCCTGGGTATGCCATCGCCGCTCGCACGGTTCGCCCGAGCAGCCAGATCGTGCTGCTGCTCGGCGACGGTGCCGCCGGCTTCAGCATGATGGACGTCGACACGATGGTGCGCCACGACCTGCCGGTGGTGATGGTGGTCGGCAACAACGGCATGTGGGGGCTGGAGAAGCACCCGATGCAGGCCATCTACGGCTGGGACATGGCCTGCGACCTGCAGCCCGGTCTGCAGTACGACCAGGTGGTGAAGGCACTCGGCGGCGCCGGCGAGACCGTCGCCTCGCCCGCCGACATCGGCCCCGCGCTCGACCGCGCCTTCGCCAGCGGCGTTCCCTACCTGGTGAACGTCCTCACCGACCCCTCCGACGTCTACCCCAGAACCAGCAACCTCGGCTGACCCGGCACCTCTCGGCGAGCTTTGGCGCTGGGAGGCCCACATTGGGCGCCCCACACCCAAAGCTCGCAATTGGGTTGCTCAGCGCGGGCCGGCGGTATGTTGCCGGTGACTTCCCCCAACAGCCTGTTGTCCTCTGGGGGAGTCCCATGCCTGCATTCACGCAGCTCATCGCCCGCTGGTTCCGAGACCACCACGGAATTGCCGCCTCGAGTGAGCTTCGCGCACTCGGCCTGTCAGAGAAGCACCGTCGGATGTTGCTGAGCGCAGGAGTGCTCGAGGAGCTCTTCGAGGGTGTGTACCACTTGGTGTCCTCGCCCCTCGACTTCGAGGCACGGTGTGCCGCGGTCTGTGCGGCGGATCTCTCGCTGGCCATCTCGTGCTACAGCGCCGGAAAGCTGACGGGACTGCGGAAGTGCAACTCGCCGCGCATCCACGTCACGACAGGCCGGGTGACCAAACCGCTCGGCCGCGGCGTCATCGTGCACCGCACAGATTCGCTCGTCCCCGCGGACATCGTCGTTCGAAACGACGGCATACGCGTCACCACTCCGCAACGCACGTTCTTCGATCAGGCCCGCCATGTCGATGACCTGACGCTCATCTCGCTCGGCGAGCAGATCCTGGACCTGAAGCTGGCGACTGCCGACGAGCTGCGCGCCACGGTTGCTCGCCTGGCCGTGCCGGGCCGCCCTGGTGGCGCCCGGGCCCAGAGAGTCATGGGGGCGCGGGGCAATGGACCCGCGGCCGACTCCGATGACGAGGTCAGGCTTCTGCACGCACTGCACCGCCACGGCATGGACGCCTTCGTTCGTCAGCCACCAGTTCGTCTGCTCGACGGCGGAGTCGTGCATCCCGACTTGGGAGACCCTGTGGCTCGGTTCTACATCGAGGTCGACCACCACACATGGCACTCGAGCGCTGCATCCGTCGCCTACGACAAAGCGCGGGACCGGAAGGTCCGGCTCACCGGTGCTGCCGTGGAACGGGTGACGGACGACGCGATCGCAACCGACCTGGCCGAGGTGGTGAACGAACTCGCAGCCCTCTATCGCCTCTGGCGTCGCAGCATTGGCGCTGAGAGGCCCGCATCGGGCGCCTGAACGCCAAAGCTCGACCCGCGATCGGTGGGCCGACAGGGTCAGTTGCAGGTGCTGCCGGGGGAGGGGACGATCTGGCCGGTGGCGTCGATGTCGAAGTACGGCGAGTCGGCGTGGAGGTAGTCGGGCACCATCTCCGCTTCGGTGACGGGCGTCTTGTTCTCGAGGATGCTGTACGACTCGATGGCCGTCTGCAGCATCCGCCGTTCGGTGGTGCAGTTCACGCCGGTGGAGCGCTGGATGTTGGCCGCGCCGTCCTTGGCGTCCTTCGCGGGGCAGCCCGACAACGCGAACGCAGCAGCGGCGGCGAGGAGCGTGGTGATGAGTGGCTTCACTGTGTCTTGTCCATGAATCGGTCGACCTCCACCAGAACGCGGGTGACCTTTCCTGCAGCCACCAGCCCTTTGGTATCGGACGCCGAAACCATGAACGTGAGCCTTCGTCCCTCGATTTTCTCGAGGACCGCTTCGGCCTCCACCTGGCCACCCACCGGGGTGGGCTGCAGATGGTCGAGTTGCACTCGCATGCCCACCGTGGTGGAACCCTCGGCGAGCTGGCCGGCGAGGGCAGCGCATGTGGCCTGTTCGCACAGCGCGACCACCCGCGGGGTGGCCAGCACCAGCACCGAGCCCGAGCCCATGGCCACGGCTGTGTCGGCCTCGGTGACCACCATGCTCGCTGTGCCCTTGAGGCCGACTGTTGCACTCACGAGTCGCCACGCTACCGCCTCTCCTCGGCGGCGATGGCTCGGTAGGGTGAGCCGGGTGATCGACCAAGACGTGTTGGAACGAGTACTGGCAACGGCGGTTCGCACCGGGGCCGAGTTCGCCGAGGTGTACGCAGAGGACAAGCGATCCACGTCGGTGGCGCTCGACGACGGCCGCGTGGAGCAGGTCACCAGCGGTCGCGACCGCGGTGCCGGCATCCGCGTGGTGAAGGGCGACACCACCGGCTTCGCGCACACCGCCGACCTCAGCGAGACGGGCCTTCGCGCCGCGGCCGAAGCAGCTGCCGCTGCTGCCAGCCAGGGTGGCGGCGGCGAACGCACCATCGCGCTCACCCGTGGCGCCGAGCGCACGGTGAGCCCCATCGGCCAGTTCCCCGACGACGTGCGCAAGACCGACAAGGTGGCCGTGCTGCAGCGCATCGACGAGGCTGCTCGCGGCGCAGGCGCCGGCATCGTGCAGGTGTCCGCCGGCTATGGCGACAGCAGCAAGCACGTGCTCATCGCGAACACCGACGGCGTGTTCGTCACCGACCGCCAGGTGCGCACGCTGGTGCGCGTCACCGCCGTGGCCAACGGCGACGGCGGCATGCAGACCGGCTCGCAGAGCGCGGGCCACACGATGGGCTTCGAGCTGTTCGACCACATCGACGTCGACGACCTGGCGCGCGACGCGGCTCGCATCGCGCTCACCAAGCTCCACGCGCGGCCGGCGCCCAGCGGCGCGCTCCCGGTCGTCATCAAGCAGGGCAGTGGCGGTGTGCTGTTCCACGAAGCCTGCGGCCACGGCCTCGAGGCCGACCTCGTGGCCAAGGGTGGCAGCGTCTACCGCGGCAAGCAGGGCGAGCTCGTCGCCTCCCCGCTCGTCACGCTGGTCGACGACGGCACGATGACCGGCGAGTGGGGTGCCATCGCGTACGACGACGAAGGCCACCCCAGCCAGTACAACGTGCTCATCGAGAACGGCGTGCTCACCGACTACATGTGGGACTACCTGCGGGCACGCAAGGAGGGCCGCCGGCAGAGCGGCAACGGCCGCCGGCAGAGCTACCAGCACCTGCCGATGGTGCGCATGACCAACACCTACGTGCTCAACGGCACCGACGAACCCGACGACATCGTGCGCGCCACGGAGTACGGCGTGTACGTGGCGAAGCTCGGCGGCGGCAGCGTCAACACCGCCACCGGCGACTTCGTGTTCGGCATGACCGAGGCCTACCTCATCGAGAACGGCGAGATCACCGAACCGCTGCGCGACGGCAACCTCATCGGCAACGGCCCGCAGGTGCTCAGCGACATCGACCTGCTCGGCAACGACTTCGCGATGGGCAACCCGGGAACGTGCGGCAAGGACGGCCAGGGCGTGCCGGTCGGCGACGGCCAGCCCACCCTGCGCGTAAAGTCGATGACCATCGGCGGCACCGCGGCATGAGCGAGCAGTTGCAGGAGATCGCCGACCGCGTAGTCGCGCAGGCTCGCCCGGGCGAGCAGGTGGAGGCGTTCGTGTCGCGCGACAGCGAGACTGACATCCGTGTCTACGAAGGCGCGGTCGAGCACTTCGTCAGCGCGCAGAGCGAGGGCATCGGCATCCGCATCATCCGCGACGGTCGCACCGGGTTCGCGTACGCGGGCACGCTCGACCCTGCGGCCATCGCCGAGGTGCTGGCGGAAGCGCGCGACAACGTCGAGTTCGGCACGCACGACGAGTGGGCCGGCCTCGCTGAGCCGGACGGTGTCGACGTGGTGGAGCAGGAACTGTGGAACGACGCGCTCGCCGCGTACGGCACCGATCACAAGATCGAGCTCGCGAAAGAGCTCGAGCGGCTCACGTTGGGCATCGACTCGCGCGTGCGTGTCGACGACTCGAACTACGCCGACGTTGCGGTCGAGACCGCCGTGGCCACCACCACCGGCATCCGCCGCAACGGTCGCGAGAACGGGTGCTACGTGTCCATCAGCACCCTCGCCGACGACGGCGACGAGACGCAGACCGGCTTCGGTTTCAGCGTCGGTCGGTCGCCCGACCAGTTCGACCTCGCCAAGGCGGCGAAGGAGGCAGCCGACCGCGCCACCCGCCTGCTCGGTGCCACCAAGCCGGCGTCGAAGCGGGTCACCGTGGTGCTCGACCCGTACGTGACGGCCATGTTCCTGGGCGTCATCTCCAGCACGCTCAACGGCGAGGCCGTCTCGAAGGGTCGCAGCCTGTTCAAGGATCGCCTCGGCGATGCAGTGGCCAACCCGATCGTCACCCTCGTCGACGACCCCACCAACACACTGGCCTACACCGCCACCGATCTCGACGGTGAGGGCCTCGCGGCTCGTCGCAACGTGCTCATCGACCGCGGCGTGCTGCAGGGCTTCGTGCACAACAGCTACAGCGCCCGCCGCGTGGGCGCGCAGAGCACGGGCAACGCCGTGCGCGGCGGGTTCAAGGGCACGCCCGGGGTCGGCTGCCTGGCGCTGCAGCTGCTGCCCGGCACGCGCGATCAGGCCGCGCTGGTGGCCGACGTCGCCGATGGCGTGCTGGTGCAGTCGGTGCAGGGCCTGCACAGCGGCGTCAATCCCATCAGCGGCGACTTCTCCGTCGGCGCCTCGGGTCTCGTCATCACGAACGGCCAGGTGGGTGCACCCATCCGCGAATTCACCATCGCGTCAACCTTGCAGCGCATGCTGCTCGACGTGGTCGAGATCGGTGGCGACGTCGACTGGTTGCCCATGCGTGCGGCGGGAGTCAGCCTCGTCATCCGCGACATCACGCTGTCGGGTGCGTGACTCGGGCCAACAGGGTCAGCGCAGCGCGTCGGCGAGCGAGCGGCACCCCAAGCCGAGCGCGGTGGCGGCCGACGTGTCGAGCACGACGATGCCCGGACGATCGACGCCGGCGTCGGCCAGTGATGCGGTGGGCACGGCACCCGGATCGCGGCCCATCCACACGGCGAACGTCTGCGCGAGCTGCGCGCGGCTGACCGCCTGCGGGCCGGCCACGTGCAACACGCCGGTGACGTCGGGGCGATCGGCCAACGCGACCAGCGCGGCCGCGACATCGGCGGCGTGTGCGGGGCAGCGGTACTCGTCGGTGAAGAACTGCATGCGTGATCGGCCGTCGAGCGCGTCGGCCACGTCGGTCTGACAGACGGCTTGGCGCTCGGTGCCGTAGAGCAACGAGGTGCGCACCGCCAGCGAGGTCGGGTTCACCGCGTACGCCGCTGCTTCGGCCTCCGCCTTCCACCGGCCGTAGTCGATGACCGCGTCGGGCCGGTCGTGCTCGGTGTACGGCTGCGGGCGTCCCGCGAACACGACATCGGTCGACATGTGGATGAGCCGGGCGCCGGCCGCGGCAGCGCCCTCGGCGACGTTGCGAGTGCCATCGACGATGACCTGGCGATCGCCGCGGCGATATGCGAGGTGCACCACCACGTTCGGCTTCCACGTGTGGATGCGGTCGATCACGGCATCGCGCCGACGGATGTCGAGCGAGCCGGACGACTCGGCGAGCAGTTCCCATCGGCCAGCATCGCTGGCGTCGACGAGGTGCGAGCCGAGGAAGCCGGTGGCCCCGGTGATCATCATCAGCCGGTGGCCGGGTCGCGTCCATCGCATGCGCCGACGGTACCGTGACCACTCGTGCCGTCTCCGCACCCCGCCGCCCTCGCTCGCCATCCGCACCTGGCGCAGCCGTTGCCTGCGGGGTGGGTGCGCGTCGATCTGCACAGCCACACGATGTGGAGTGGCGACAGCACCACCACACCCGAGGAGGTGCACGAGGCGGTCACCGAGGCGGGGCTCGACGTGCTGTGCATCACCGACCACCACGCCATCCGAGGCGCCACCGAACTCGCGGCCACGCTGCCGTGCCGCGTGATCGTCGGCGAGGAGATGCGCACGCACGCCGGAGAGATCATCGGGCTGTTCCTCACCGAACGCATCCCGCACGGCCTCAGCCCGACCGCGTCGGCCGAGGCCATCCGCGGGCAGGGCGGTGTCGTGTACATCCCGCACCCGTTCGACCCGATGCGCCGCAACCTGGCGGAGCCCGCGCTCCGCGAGTTGGCAGAGGCCGGCCTCGTCGACGCCGTGGAGGTGCTCAACGCGAAGACCAGCTTGCGCAGCCTCAACGAGCGCGCCGCGCACTTCGCCGGCGAGTTCGCCCTGGCTGCCGGCGCGGGCAGCGACGCTCACGTGCCGCTGGCGATCGGCGCGGCGTTCGTGGAGATGCCCGACTTCGACGGCCCCACCGACTTCCTCGCCAAGCTGCGCGACGGCCGTGTGGTCGGGCATCATTGGGACGAGCACCGACCGTGGAAGCCGCGAGTGCTGCCCAGCCTCCCCAACGACTAGAACTGGACCTTCGTGCCCATCATCCATGCCATCGTGCTCGGCCTCGTGCAGGGACTCGCCGAGTTCCTCCCGATCTCGTCCAGCGGTCACCTGCTGCTGGTGCCGTGGCTGTTCGGCTGGGACGACTTCGCCAGCCATCCCGAACTGGAGAAGGCGTTCGACGTGGCGCTCCACCTGGGCACCGTGGTGGCGGTCATCGCTTACTTCTGGAAGGACCTCGTCGTGTACATCCGCGAGGGCACCCGGCTGCTCTGGCGGCGTGAGAAGCCGATCAACGCCGACGGCCGTCTGGCGTGGCTGCTGGTGCTGTCGTCGGTGCCCGCCGCCGCAGTCGGTGCGCTCGGCGAGGAGTACATCGACTCGAAGCTGGGCACGCCCGTGCTCATCGCGGTGTCGCTGATCGTGTTCGGTCTGCTGCTGGCATGGGCCGACCGTCAGGGTGGAGAGCGGTCGATGGGGGAGTACATCGGCGGCGACGCGCTGAAGATCGGCGCTGCGCAGGTGCTGGCACTCAACCCCGGCACCTCGCGCAGCGGCATCACCATGACCGCCGCCCGCTACATCGGGTTCAGCCGCGACGCAGCCGCCCGCGCCAGCTTCCTGATGGCCATTCCGGTCACCGTCGGTGCGGTCGCCTACAAGATGGTGAAGCTGCTCAGCGACGGCATCCCGCCGGGCTTCGGCCTGCCGATGATCGTGGGCATCATCACCTCCGGCATCTCCGGCTGGCTGGCCGTGTGGGGCACGCTCAAGCTCATCCGCACGCGCTCGTTCATGCCGTTCGTGGTCTACCGCATCGCACTGGGGGTGCTGGTGTTGCTGCTCGTCGCGACGGGCGTACGCTCAGCCTGATGAGCGACCTCGTACTGCAGACGGTGCCGCTGGGCTTCCAGTGGCAGACCGCCGACCCGTTCCTGTTCTGCGTGCACCACCTCGACCACTACCCGGCGGGCAACGGCCAGTTCGGCCCGCAGGGTTCGTTGGCCGGGCGTTCCATCGGCAACGACTTCGAGCCGCGCGACGGTTGGCGCATGTACCACGGCAGCACGGTGCCCGGTTTCCCGGAACACCCACACCGAGGCTTCGAGACCATCACGTTCGCGCGTCAGGGCTTCATCGACCACAGCGACTCGCTCGGTGCGGCGGCGCGTTTCGGCCGCGGCGACGTGCAGTGGATGACCGCCGGCAGTGGCGTGGTGCACAGCGAGATGTTCCCCCTGCTCGACGAGCAGGGCCCCAACACCGTCGAGCTGTTCCAGATCTGGATGAACCTGCCGGCCAGCGACAAGATGGTGCCGCCGTACTTCACGATGCTGTGGAGCGAGCAGATCCCGCGTCACACGCACGTCGACGCCGATGGCCGCGAGAGCGTGGTCACCGTCATCGCCGGCGAGTTCCACATCGACGGTGCAACGCTCACTCCGCCCGCGCCGCCGCCGGCCTCGTGGGCATCGCGTGCGGAGGCCGATGTGTCGATCCTGCACCTCGTGCTGCAGCCCGGTGCCGCGCTGGCGCTCCCCGCGGCGGTCAACCCCGACGCCGTGCGCGTGCTGTACGTGTTCGAAGGGTCGGCCGGCGTCGACGGCGCCGAGGTGGGCACGTCCACCGGCGCCGTGGTCGACCCGACCGCGGCACTGCCGCTCGTCGCAGGGCCGGACGGCGCCGAGATCCTGATGATGCAGGCTCGCCCCATCGGCGAACCGGTGGCGCAGTACGGGCCGTTCGTGATGAACACCGAGGCCGAGATCCAGCAGGCGTTCTCCGACTACCGGCGCACCGGTTTCGGTGGCTGGCCGTGGCCGAACCCCGACCCGGTGCACGGCCCGGGCAGCGCTCGGTTCGCTCGCCACGCCGACGGGCGCGAGGAGCACCCAGGTGTCTCGGTGACGGCACAGGGATGACCACTCCACCCGCAGGTCGACACCCGGAGACGATCGCTGTCACCGCCGGTCGGCCGACCGAGATCGGCGACCCGCTCAACCACCCGATCGTGCTCGCGAGCAACTATCGGGGCGAGGCCGGCGAGTACACGCGCACGCACGGCACACCGGGGTGGGTCGGCCTGGAGGATGCGGTGGGTGCACTCGAGGGTGGCCACGCGGTGGCCTTCTCGTCGGGCATGGCGGCGGCCGCAGCTGCGCTGTTCGCACTCGCTCCGAAGGTGCTGGTGCTGCCCACGTATTCGTACCTGGGCGTGCGCGCACTGGTCGACGACCACGTGCGCCAGGGGCACCTGGAGGTGCGCTTCGTCGACATCGCCGACACGGCCGACGTGCTCGCCGCGATGCCAGACGCCGATGTGGTGTGGGTGGAGACGCCCACCAACCCCACGCTCCACGTGGCCGACGTGCCCGCCATCTGCGCGGCCGCTGCGGCGCACGGTGCGCAGGTGGTGGTCGACAGCACGTTCGCCACGCCCATCTGCGCGCAACCACTGGTCGATGGCGCCACCATCGTGCTGCACAGCGGCACCAAGTTCATCGGGGGCCACAGCGACCTGCTCATCGGTCTGTGCGTGGCGTCGGATCCCGCCGTCGTCGAGCGGCTGCATCACACGCGCCTCGTCAACGGCAGCACCCCGGGTGCACTCGAAGCCTTCCTCGCGTTGCGCGGCGTGCGCACGTTGCCGCTGCGCATGGAACGGATGCAGTCGAACGCGGCGGTCATCGTCGCGCGGCTGCGCGAGCACCCGGCCGTGGCCGAGGTGCGGTACCCGGGCTTCGGTGCGAGGGTGTCGGTCGTGATGGCCGGCGACGCGGTCGCCGGCGCCGCGGCGGCCGATCGTGCCTGCCGTGCGGTGCGAGTGGTGGTGCCGGCCACCAGCCTCGGTGGTGTCGAGTCGACGATGGAGCGCCGCCAGAAGTACGCGGGCGACGCGCACGTGCCACCCGGACTCATCCGCATGAGCGTGGGCATCGAGCACGTCGAC
>JAUXQB010000139.1 GCA_030685215.1 Actinomycetota bacterium | reverse complement strand
GTGGTGAAGGGCGGCGTGCTGGGCACGAAGCCCCTCAGCGCGGAAGAGGCCAAGGCCCTCGCCGAGGTCGAGCCCCGCGAGGTGCTGCTCTCGAAGTTCGCCGGCGCGTTGGCTGCACCCATGGTGCAGTTCGCCGGCCTGCTGGAAGCGCTGCCCCGCAACTTCGCCTACGGCCTCAAGGCCCTCATCGATCAAAAAGAGGCTGCGTAAGCAGCCGCTGCAATCCCACGTACTCAGCAAGAACTCACCAGGAGAAACACCGCAATGTCGAAGGAAAGCATCCTCGAAGAAATCAGTGCCCTCACCGTCATCGAGCTCAAGGAGCTCCTCGACGCGTTCGAAGAGAAGTTCGGCGTCACCGCCGCTGCCCCGGTTGCCGTGGCGGCCGCTGGTGGCATCGCCTCGGCCGCCCCGGTCGAGGACGAGAAGGACGAGTTCGACGTCATCCTCACCGATTCCGGCGCCCAGAAGATCCAGGTCATCAAGGTCGTGCGCGAGCTGACCAGCCTGGGCCTGAAGGAAGCCAAGGATCTCGTCGACGCTGCTCCCAAGCCCGTCCTCGAGAAGGCCACCAAGGAAGCCGCCGAGGCTGCCAAGGCCAAGCTCGTCGAAGCCGGTGCCGGCGTCGAGATCAAGTGATCCCAGCGGCCTCGCGCCGCCAGGAATGCGCAATGCAGGGCCCGGGGTACCGCCCCGGGCCCTGTCGCGTGCCCACCCGGCGAGGCGGAAAGCCTTGACATGCACGGGCGGATGGGCTTACCGTTCGCCCCAACGGATTTGCCGCCGGGCTTCTGCTCTGAGCGGTTGACGACCGCGTGCCCCGCGGATAGGATCGACCGTTGCCGTGCGTTCCGTGTCCCGCTACTCCTGTGTTTCGGTGACCCTGCGCGCCCCCACTCCGTTCGTGTGTGGGCCGATTGAGATTGAGGAGTAACACGTGGCCTCTCGTTCCGTGTCCCGCGAGCGTTATTCGTTCGCCAACCTTTCCGAGCCGTTGGAGCTCCCCGATCTCATCGCGATTCAGCGGGAAAGCTTCACATGGTTCCTGAACGAGGGTCTCGCCGAGACCTTCCGCGACATCTCGCCGATCAAGGACTTCAGCGAAGCGCTGCAGCTCGAGCTCGAGTTCGATCCCGACGACGAAGACCTGCGCCCGCCGCCGAAGTTCACGGTGGACGAGTGCAAGGAGAAGGACATGACCTACAGCGCGCCGATCTTCGTGCGCGCGCGGTTCATGAACCGCAACACCGGTGAGATCAAGGAGCAGACGGTGTTCATGGGCGACTTCCCCATGATGACCGAGAAGGGCACCTTCATCATCAACGGCACCGAGCGCGTCGTCGTGTCGCAGCTCGTGC
>JAUXQB010000001.1 GCA_030685215.1 Actinomycetota bacterium | reverse complement strand
GGGCTCGCTGGTCGACCCACTGGTGTACTGCAGGATGACGAGTCGCTCGGGGTCGTTGGCCGGGATCTCCAGCCGCTCGCCGCTCGGATTCCCGGTGCGCGGCATCACGTTGGCCATCGGCTCGATCGGTGGATCGCCGGGGCCGGCCTCGTAGAACGCGGCCAGCATGTCGTCGATGAGGATGAGCTTCGCGTCGCCGTGGATGATGCGCGCCCGCGTGCTCTCCACGAACGCGTCGAGCGAACCCATGCGCATCGGCAGTGGCAGCACCATGCTGGCGATGCCGGCCAACCAGCACCCCTGGATGATGGTGATCAGCTGGCGGGACGTGGGGCCGAGGATGGCCACGTGATCGCCGGGCACCAGGCCGCGCGCCTGCAGCGCGGCGCCCACCACACGTGCCTCGTCGTGGATCTGCGCCCACGACACGAACGCATCGCCCTCGGCCGGCACGACGCTGTTGCCGACGAACCGCACGCCCGTGCCGTGCGCCGTGGCGGCGACGAGCCGTTCGATGATGGAGTCGTGCGGCGAGGGAGCGGGCATACGGAAAACGTAGTGCGGCGATCGAGCCGGCCGAGGCACCCGGTGGCGTCGCCGCCGGCGCGAGAGTCGCCTCGGGTAGTCTGCGCGACCGCCCTATGCCGTCGCCGTCCGAGAGCCCACCGCAGCCACAGCCGGCGGGCGAACCGCTGCGCGACCGGGGCACTCGACGAGCCCTGTGGCTGCTCGCCGCGACCGTCTTCCTGGCATCGTGCCTGGTCACCCATCCCGGCACCGGTTGGAACGTGAACACCCGCCTCGCGCTCGTGTTCGCGGTGGTCGACCGTGGTGAGCTGACGATCGACGCCTACCACGACACCCCACCGACGACCACGCAGGACAAGGCGGTCTTCGAAGGCCACTACTACAGCGACAAGGTCATCGGGCTGGCCGCGCTGGCCGTGCCCGTGTACGGCCTCATCCGCGTGGTCGAGGAGGCGACGGGCACGAGTGCCGGCTTCCAGGCACACCAGTACCTGCTCACGCGCGTGGCCGTGTCGCTGCCGGCCGCGATCGCTGCGGTGCTGCTGGCCTCGTTGCTCATCGTGCTCGGCGGCCGGCCTCGCCGGGCGGTGCTGGTGACCGCAGGCGTGGTGTTCGGCAGCATGTGGTTCGGCTACTCGACCATCTTCTACCCGTACCTGCCGGGGATCGCGTTGTGCCTCGGCGCCCTGTTCGTCGCACTCACGAAGCCACTCACACTCCGTCGCGCCGTGGCCGTGGGAGGCCTGCTCGGCACTGCGCTCGTGTTCGACTTCAACTTCGCGATCACCGTCGCCATCATCGCCGCGCTGGCGGTGGCCGAGGTGTGGCGACGACCGCCGGCCGCGATCGCCCGGCTGTGCGGTGCGGCCGCGGCCACCGCAGCCGTGCCGCTGCTCGCGTTCGCCGCCTACTCCACGCACATCTTCGGCAGCCCCACCATTCCGTACCGCTACGAGGAGCTCGACTACTTCCGCGAAGGCATGCAGCAGGGCGTCATGGGGGTCACGTCACCGAAGCCGAACGCCGTCTGGTTCCTCTCCGTGCACCCGTATCGCGGCATCCTGTTCTGGTCGCCGTGGCTGGTCATCGTCGGCATCTGTGCGGTTCGGCTCATCCGCTCCGGCGGGTTGTCGGCCCGCATCGGCGCCGCCTCGCTCGCTGCCTTCGTCGGCTACTTCCTGTTCAACGCGGGCTACTACCAGTGGTGGGCCGGCGGTGCGATGGGGCCGCGCTTGATGGTGCCGATGCTCGCGGTCGTGCCGCTCGCGCTCGTGGTCTGCTGCCGCCCGGACTGCCCCCGCTGGCTGTTGCGGGCGCTCACGATCACGATGTCGGTGGCGGTCGCGCTCAGCCTTCCGTTGAGCCTGGTCGACCCGCAGCTCGCGCAGGGGAACACCAACGAAGTGCTCGAAGGGGCGCGCATCGGCACGTCGTTGCACATCGGGCAGTTCGAGGTGCTGCACCGCTTCTACACGTTCGACTGGGCCGGCCTGAAGCCGGTGTGGGGCCCGCCCGTCGGCGTCAGCTTCGTGCTCACGCTGCTGGTGATCGCCGGTGGCATCGCGCTCGCGGACCGGGCCGCTCGCACCGCAGAACTGCCCGACGTCGCCCAAACGTCCCAGTCTCAAGTGACGGCCGAATCGTAGACTCGTGGGCGCCATGTCTCCCACCGAAGCCCCGACTCCCGCCGACACTCCCGCCGACACTCCCGCCTTCAGGTACACCGGCGCGCTCGCGCAGGTCATCGAATCGCGCTGGCACGACCGCTGGGACGCCGAGGGCACCTTCGAGGCGCCGAACCCGGCAGGCCCGCTGGCCGACCCCGCGAAGGTGGCCGGCCGGCCGCGCAAGTTCATCCTCGACATGTTCCCGTACCCCAGCGGCACCGGCCTGCACATGGGCCACCCGTTGGGCTTCACCGCCACCGACATGTACGCGCGGTACATGCGCATGACCGGCCACAACGTGCTCTACACGATGGGGTTCGATGCGTTCGGCCTGCCCGCCGAGCAGTTCGCGGTGCAGACCGGCCAGCACCCCGCCATCACCACCAACCAGAACATCGCCAACATCCGCACGCAGCTGCGCCGCTTGGGTCTCAGCCACGACCACCGCCGCAGCATCAGCACCACCGATCCGGGCTACTACCGCTGGACCCAGTGGATCTTCCTGCAGGTGTTCAACTCGTGGTTCGACCCGGATCTGAAGAAGGCACGCCGCATCGACGAGCTGGTCGCCGAGTTCGAGGCCGGCACCCGGGCGCCCAAGGGTGGCGACTGGGCCGCGATGTCCGCGTCGGAGCGCCGGCGCGAGCTGGAGCAGTGGCGCCTGGCCTACGTGAGCGAGGCCCCGGTCAACTGGTGCCCCGGCCTGGGCACGGTGGTGGCGAACGAAGAGGTCACCGCCGACGGCCGCAGCGACCGCGGCAACTTTCCGGTGTTCAAGCGCAACATGCGCCAGTGGATGATGCGCATCACCACCTACGCGGATCGCCTCATCGACGACCTGGAGCTGCTCGACTGGACCGACGCGATCAAGGCGATGCAGCGCAACTGGATCGGCCGCAGCGAAGGTGCGACGGTGCACTTCGACACCGCTGCCGGACCCATCACCGTGTTCACCACCCGCCCCGACACGCTGTTCGGCGCCACGTTCATGGTGCTGGCTCCGGAGCACGGCCTGGTCGACGCGCTCACCACGCCCGAACAGGCAGCGGCCGTCGCCGAGTACCGCGCGAGCGCAGCCGCCAAGGACGACTACGACCGGCAGAACGAGGGCCGCGAGAAGACCGGCGTGTTCACCGGCTCGTACGCCACCAACCCGCTCGACGGCACGCAGATCCCGGTGTGGATCGCCGACTACGTGCTGATGGGCTACGGCACCGGCGCGATCATGGCGGTGCCCTGTGGCGACCAGCGCGACTTCGAGTTCGCCCGCAAGTTCGGCCTGCCCATCGTCGCCATCCAGGACCCCACCGACGGCCGCGGCACCGACACCTCCACGTGGGCCGATGCGTTCGTCGGCGACGCCCCGTACGTCAACAGCAGCAACGGCTCCCTGGTGCTCGACAGCGTCGCGTCGGTCGCGGAAGGTGTGCGTCTCACCAACGAGTGGCTGGCCGCTCACGGTCATGGCGAGGCCACCATCACCTACAAGCTGCGCGACTGGTTGTTCAGCCGCCAGCGCTACTGGGGCGAACCGTTCCCCATCGTCTACGACGTCGACGGCAACCCGCACGCACTGCCCGACGACCTGCTGCCGGTGAACCTGCCGGAGACGGATCAGTTCTCGCCGCGCACGTTCGATCCCGACGACGCGATGAGCAACCCGGAGAGCCCGCTCGACCGGCTGCAGGACTGGGTGAACATCGAGCTCGACCTGGGCGACGGCGTGCAGCCGTACCGCCGCGACACCAACGTGATGCCGCAGTGGGCGGGCAGCTGCTGGTACGAGCTGCGCTACCTCGACCCCACCAACGAGCAGGCCTTCGTCGACCCCGCCAACGAGGCCTACTGGATGGGGCCAACCGAGCCCGACGCGTCGGGTGGAGTCGATCTGTACGTGGGTGGTGTCGAGCACGCGGTGCTGCACCTGCTCTACGCCCGCTTCTGGCACAAGGTGCTGTTCGACCTCGGCCACGTCAGCTCCGTCGAGCCGTTCCACCGGCTGTTCAACCAGGGCTACATCCTGGCGGCCGCCTATCAGGACGAGCGCGGCATGTACGTGGAAGCCGCAGACGTGCAGGCGGTCGACGGCGGCTATCGCTACGACGGACAGCCGGTCACCCGCGAGTACGGCAAGATGGGCAAGAGCCTGAAGAACGCCATCGACCCCGACGAGATGTGCCAGCAGTACGGCGCCGACACGCTGCGCCTGTACTTGATGAGCATGGGCCCGCTCGACGCCTCGCGGCCGTGGGAGAGCAAGGACGTCGTCGGCGTCTATCGCTTCCTGCAGCGCGTGTGGCGCAACATCGTCGACGAGGACACGGGCGCCGCTCGCCTGCTGCCCGAACCCGCCGACGCCGACACGGTGCGCCTGCTGCATCGCACCATCGCCGGTGTTCGCGAAGAGCTCGACAACCTGCGCTTCAACACGGCCATCGCCAAGCTGATCGAGCTGAACAACCACCTCACCAAGCTGGGCGGCTGCCCGGTCGACATCGCCGATCCGCTGGTGAAGATGCTGGCGCCGATGGCGCCGCACGTGGCCGAGGAGCTGTGGTCCACGCTCGGCCACACCGACTCGCTGGCGTTCGAGCCGTTCCCCGTGGCCGACCCGGCGCTGCTGGTGGCCGACACGGTGGAGTACCCGGTGCAGATCAACGGCAAGGTGCGCAGTCGCGTCACGGTGGCCGCCGACGCCTCCGGCGACGACGTGCTGGCGGTGGCCCTCGCCGACGAGAAGGTGGTGGCCGCGCTCGCCGGCGCCACCCCCAAGAAGACCATCGTGGTGCCCGGCCGCATGGTCAACATCGTCGCCTGACCCGCGCCCGTTCCGAGGCTTTCCTCCAACTTCGGTCGATACGAGGCTCACGTTCCAGGGTTTGCCCGCACAAACCCTCGGGAGGGCGGGACCTGGGAGAAAGCCTCGGACAGGGTCAGGCGAGCTTGAGGAAGAGGCGCTCGACTTCGTCGAGATCGAAGCCGCTCTCGCCGGCCTGCTCGGGGTGCGCGAGGCACTCGGCCATGCCGCTGGCGAGCATCTTGAAGCCCACCTGGTCGAGCGCCTTGCCGGCGGCGGACAGCTGAGCGACGATCTCGCGGCACTCGCGGCCGTCGCGCAACATCGCCTGCACTCCTCGGACCTGGCCCTCGATGCGGGCCAGGCGACGAAGCAGGTCGGCGGTGGTGTCGTCAGGCAGTTGCATGAGCCGAGCATACCCCCTGGGGTGTCGCTCGCGCACACATGGTTCAGCGACCGAGAAGGCCCTTCTGCACCTTGCCCATCGCGTTGCGCGGCAGCGAGTCCACCACGCGGATCTCGCGCGGGCGCTTGTGGGCCGAGAGCGCGATCGCGACGTGCTGAATGAGGGTGGCGGGGTCGACTCCTTCGCCCACCACGTACGCGACGATGCGCTGCCCGAGGTCGTCGTCGGGCTCGCCCACCACGGCCGCCTCCACCACGGACGGGTGCCCGAGCAGTGCGGTCTCCACCTCGCCGGCACCCACCTTGAAGCCGCCGGTCTTGATGATGTCGATCGACTGACGGCCCACGATGCGGTGGAACCCGTCGTGGTCGATGACGGCCGCGTCGCCGGTGCGGAACCACTCGCCACGCGTGGCTGCGGCGGTCGCGTCGGGGCGATGCAGGTAGCCGTCGAACAGGGTGGCGCCGCGCACTTCCAACTCGCCGACCGTCTCGCCGTCGTGGGCGATCACTCCCCCGTCGTCGCCGACCAGGCGAGTGTTCACGCCGTCGATCGGCACGCCCACCCAACCCGGCCGCCGCTCACCGTCGCAGCGAGTGCTGAGCGTGATGAGCGTCTCGGTCATGCCATACCGCTCGACGGGCGCGTGGCCGGTGAGCCGGCGCAAGTGCTCGAACACCGGCACCGGCAGCGGCGCGCTGCCCGACACGAGCAGGCGCGCGCGGGCGAGTGATCGAGCGGCATCCGGGTCCGCGCACACTCGGCCCCACACCGTGGGCACGCCGAAGTACA
>JAUXQB010000012.1 GCA_030685215.1 Actinomycetota bacterium | reverse complement strand
CCAGTGCCTCGACCGTGGCGTCGAGCTCGGCCGGGGTGGAGTCGAAGACCGACGCCCAGGTGGCGAGCACCACCTGCTGATCGGCGCGACGGTGCTCGCGAAGTCGTGCCTGCTCCGAGGCCGACAGCGGTCCGTCCATTGCACCGAACATCAGCTCCAGCGCCTGGTCGAACGACTCACGGTCGCCCTTCAACATCGGCTCGATCATGCTCAGCGCGTCCTTGAACGACGACAACTGCAGCGGCTGGTCCACGTTCATCACGGCGCGGCAGGGTGCGATGGCCGCAGAGGCGCTGGCCACCACGCCACCCAGCGAGTGACCGACCACGACCGCATCGCGCACGCCCGCTTCGGCCGCGGTCTCCACCACGTCGGTGGCGTAGCTGATCGGGTCGTACGCGTCGCCGGTCGCACTCTCGCCGTGCCGACGCAGATCCACCGCCACCACCCGGTGATGCGCCGCGAGCGCGGGGAGCAAGGGCCGCCACATGTGCCGGCTGTCAGTGATGCCGTGGATGAGGACGAGCGCGGGATCGTCGACACTGCCGTGGACTTCGTGAGCGAGAAGCATCCCGGCAGGCTACTGCCGCCCCGGCGGCCGACCCGGAGCTCGGGAAGGTGCCGGAGGCCGCAGGGGTGGCTCCACTACGCTCGGCACACCACCCCACCCCCTGGAGAGTCCACGATGAAGCGTTCCACCACCCTGCTGCTCGGCGCGGCCCTTGCCACCACCGTGCTGGTCGCCTGTGGCGACGACAGCGACTCGGGCTCGAGCGACGGCGACTACTGCGCCCGCATCGCGGCCTACCGCGCCGAAGCCGACGGTCTCGACGCGGTGTTCGAGTCCGACTCGCCCGACGCCGCCGCGATGGAAGACGCCTTCACCACGATGCAGACGATGGTGAACGACCTCAAGGACGGCGCCCCCTCCGAGATCGCCGACGACGTGAGCACCATGGCCGGCGCCATCGACAGCGTCGTGGCCATCTTCGACCAGTACGACTGGGACTTCATGCAGCTCGCCGCGGCCCCGGAGTTCGCACAGCTGCAGGAAGACCTCGCCGGCCCGGAGATGCAGGCAGCGAGCGATCGCCTCACCGAGTACTCCGAGACCACGTGCGGCATCCCGTCGGAGAGCTGACTCCCCCGCATGCGACGCCTCGCCCTCATCACCACCGTCGCGCTGCTCGGGCTCGCTGCCTGTAGCAGCGACTCGTCGTCCGACGGCACCACTGCAGCACCCGACTCCACCACCGCGCCCACCGCGGCCGCCGGCGCCGACACCACCGTGGCCGGTGGCGAGTCGACCGTGTCCGCCGCGGGTGCCGGCAGCGAGTTCTGCACCATCAACAGCGAGCTCAACGACGTGCAGCTGCTCGACGGCAGCTCCACGCCCGAGCAGATCGAGGAGTACTTCACGGTGGCCTTCCCCGAAGCACTCGGCCGCCTGATCGACGCCACCCCACCCGAGCTGGAGGCCGACGTCGAGACGTTGGTGGAAGGCGTGCAGATGGTGAGCACCGTCCTCGAGGAGAACAACTGGGACGTGAACATGGCGTTCGCCGACCCGCAGCTCACCGACGTCCTGTCGACCGACGAGTTCACGCTCGCCGGCGAGCGTGTCGACGCATACTGCGGCGGCTGACCGCGGCGCCTGCACCCTGCGGCTACGATTGTCGTAGCAAATCACTACGACAATCGGAGCCGCACATGCCCACGCTCTCCGATGACGCGCAGCGTCATCTCTGGATGCACTTCACTCGCCTCGGCGCGTTCACCGACCACGAGGTGCCGGTGATCGCTCGCGGCGAAGGGTGCTACGTCTACGACCAGTCGGGAAAGCGCTACCTCGACGGTCTCTCCGGACTGTTCACCGTGCAGGTCGGCCACGGCCGCAAGGAGCTCGCCGAGGCGGCCCGCGAGCAGGCCGAGACGCTCGCCTACTTCCCCGTGTGGTCGTTCGCGCACGAGCCCGCCATCACGCTGGCCACCCGCCTCGCCGAGCTCTCCCCGGGCGACCTGAACCGCGTGTTCTTCACTCCCACGGGCGGCGATGCGGTGGAGACGGCGATCAAGCTCTCACGCCAGTACTGGAAGCTGCGCGGTCAGCACGGCAAGACCAAGGTGATGTCGCGCTACCTCGCGTACCACGGCACCAGCATCGGCGCACTCAGCCTCACCGGAGTGCCGTCGATCAAGACCCCTTTCGAGCCGCTGATGCCGGGCGCGATCAAGGTGCAGACGCCCTACCGCTATCGCTGCAACGACTGCATGCACCTCGACGGGTGCACCTTGCGTTGCGCCGACGACCTGGCCCTGCGCATCGAGATGGAGGGACCCGACAGCGTCGCCGCGGTGTTCATGGAGCCGGTGCAGAACACCGGCGGCGCGTTCACGCCACCCGACGGCTACTGGCAGCGCGTGCGCGAGATCTGCGACCACTACGACGTGCTGCTGGTGAGCGACGAGGTCATCGCCGCGTTCGGTCGCTTCGGGCACATGTTCGGCAGCCAGCGGTACGGGTACCAACCCGACATGATCACCTTCGCCAAAGGTCTCACCTCCGGCTACTCGCCGCTGGGCGGCGTGATGATCAGCGACCGACTCGCCGAGCCGTTCCTGAACGACACCACCACCTTCCTGCAGGGCCAGACCTTCGGCGCTCACCCCGTGTCGTGCGCGGTCGCCAACGCGAACCTCGACATCTTCCAGCGCGAGGACCTCTGCGGCCACGTGCTCGCCAACGAAGGCCGCTTCAAGCAGCTCATCGAAGGACTGCTCGACATCCCGCTGGTCGGCGACGTGCGCGGCGACGGCTACTTCCTCGCCATCGAACTGGTGCCCGACAAGGCCACGCGCGGCACGTTCACCGACGAGGAGGCCGAGTGGTTGCTGCGCGGCCACCTGTCACCACGCCTCTACGAGGCCGGCCTCATCTGCCGCGCCGACGACCGCGGCGAGCCGGTCATCACGTTGTCGCCGCCGCTCATCGCCGGCGAGGAGGAGTTCGCGTTCATCGAGTCCACACTGCGCACCGCGCTCACCGACGCCAGCCACGAGTTCGCCCGCCGAGGCACCCGATGAGCTCGGCGCCGCTCGACGACACCGACCGCGCCATCATCGAGTTGCTGCAGGCCGACGGTCGCATGCCGTTCTCGAAGGTCGCGGCCGAGGTCGGACTGTCAGAGGGAGCCATCCGTCAGCGTGTGCAGCGGCTCACCGACGCGGGCGTGATGCAGATCGTCGCAGTCACCGATCCGCTGTCGTTGGGCATGCGGCGGGTGGCCATGATCGGTGCACGCGTCAGCGGCGACGCCGAGTCCACCGCGGCCGCCCTCGTGCTGCTCGACGAGGTCGAGTACCTCGTTGCCACCACGGGGCGGTATGACTTGATGTTCGAAGTCGTCGCCGACGACGACACACATCTGATGCAGCTGCTCTCACGGTTGCGCAGCCGCGACGACATCCTGGAAGCAGAGGCGTTCGTGTGCCTCAAGTTGTTCAAGCAGACCTTCAGTTGGGGAGCCCGATGAATACCACCACCATTTCCGTCCTGCCCGCAGTGGCCGAGGCGCTCGCCGCCGGTCAACCGGTGGTGGCCCTGGAGAGCACCATCATCAGCCACGGTATGCCCTACCCGCAGAACGTGGAGATGGCCACCGAGGTCGAGGCCATCGTGCGCGCCAACGGTGCCACGCCTGCCACCATCGCCGTGCTCGACGGCGTGTGTTGCGTGGGCCTCTCGCCCGAGCAGCTCGAGCGTCTGGGCACCGAGCAGGGTGTGTTCAAGGCCACCACGCGCGACCTGCCGTGGCTGGTGGCCACGCGTCGCACGGGTGCCACCACCGTCGCCGCCACCATGCGCGTCGCCGCGCTCGCCGGCATCCGCGTGTTCGCCACCGGCGGCATCGGCGGTGTGCACCGGGGTGCCGCCACCACGTTCGACGTGAGCGCCGACCTCACCGAGCTCGCCGTCACACCCGTGGCGGTGGTCTCGGCGGGCATCAAGAGCATCCTCGACATTCGCCACACGCTCGAGCGGATGGAAACGCTGGGCGTGCCGGTGGTCGTGAACGGCAGCGACGACTTCCCGTCGTTCTACAGCCGCACCAGCGGACTGCCTGCACCGCGACGTCTCGACGGCCCCGCCGAGCTGGCGGCCATGCTGCACGCCACCTGGAACCAACTGGGTATGGCCACCGGCATCAGCATCGCGAACCCGATCCCGGCGGCCGACGAGATCCCCGCCGACGAGATCGCCGCCTTCATCGACGAGGCACTCCGGTCGCTCGACGAGCAGGGCATCACCGGCCAGGACGTCACCCCCTTCCTCCTGAAGCGAGTGGTCGAGGGCACCGGCGGTCGCAGCCTGGTGGCCAACCTCGCGCTGGTCCGCAACAACGCCGCCACGGCCGCGCAGATCGCAGTGGAGTACGCGAAGCTGCTCGGATGAGACGCCTGGCCGCCTTCACCTGTTCACTCCTGCTCGTCACCGCCGCCTGCTCCGACGACGCCGACACCTCCACCGAGCCCGACCGGCCCACCGAGGCGGCACCGGACACCACGGCCGCACCGACCACGGCTGCGCCGACGACACCACCCACGACCGCTGCGCCGACGACTGCTCCACCCACGACAGAGCCGCCCGTGCAGTACGCGGCCACCATCGACGAACTGCTCACACTCGGTCGCCCGATCGTGCTCGCGCACACCGCCGGCGAGGACGAGTTCCCGGCGAGCAGCCTGTTCGCCTTCGGTGAGAGCGTGAAGGCCGGCGTCGACATGCTCGACATGAACGTGCTGCTCACCAACGACGGCGTGCTCATCGTGCAGCACGACGACACCGTCGACCGCGTCACCAACGGCACGGGTGCCGTGGCCGACCTCACCTACGCGGAGATCGCGGCGCTCGACAACGCCTACTGGTTCACCGCTGCGTGCGGTGCGTGTCGCGATCAGCCCGACGGCGACTACCTCTACCGCGGCATCCGCACCGGCGACGTGCCGCCGCCCGCCGGCTACACCGCCGACGACTTCGCGATCCCCACGTTCCGGCAGCTCGTCGAGCGCTTCCCCGACATTCCCCTCAACGTCGAGATCAAGGGCAGCGGTGCACCGGCGATGGCCGCCGCCGACGTGCTCGCCGCCGAGCTCATCGAGCTCGACCGTTCGGCGGCCACAGTGGTCGCATCGTTCGACGACGCCATCGTCGACTACTTCCACCAGATCGCCCCCGAGGTGGAAGTGTCCGCGGGCCTCAACGTGCTGACGGCCTACGTGCTGGAAGGCACTCCCCCGCCTGCCGGCATGCGCATCCTGCAGCTGCCACCAGAGTTCTCCGGGCTGCAGGTCATCACGCCCGAGCTGGTCGCTCGCGCCACGGCCGACGGGTTTCCGATCTGGGTGTGGCCCAACGACCGCGACCTGGAGAACCTCGACGCGTACCGCGACTTCCTCGAACAGGGCATCGCCGGGCTCAACATCAACTTCCCCGCGCAGGGCGTGCAGGCCGTGCAGGAGTTCGTCGCCGCCACGGAGTGACCTCACACTGCGGCGGAGAGCTTCTCCAGCGTGTGCTCCATGTTGGCGCGGTTGTGAGTGGCGCGATCCTTCACGCCGAGCGCGAGACCGGTGATGGAGGCGATGACGGAGTTGCGGTGGTCGTCCCACCAGTGCGTCACGGTGGCGCCGTCGGCCGCGGGTTCGATGGTGAAGCCCCAGCCGGCCACTTTGATGCCAGCGGCGGTGACGTCGAATGCGAACTCCTCGCCGGGACGGGCTGCAGTGACCTTGCAGATCGTCTTCCACTTCCTCTTGCCCATCGCGTTGGTGCCCTCGAACCGGGCACCCGTCGCGGGACCAGTGGCGTCCTTCAACCACTTGCCGCCGGTGTTCTCCGGCGACCACTCACCCATCCGCGGCAGGTCGCTGACCAGCTCGTAGATCCGTTCCGGGCTGGCGGCAATCGTGCGGGACACTTCGACGTCGTGGCTCATGGCCACTATCTGAACAGATCGCGGCTCTGGTCTCGCAACACCGGGGCGATGGTGGCCTCGTCGTCGAGCTGCCAGGTGTAGCCACGGATGACGGCGACGGGCACTCGCGAGAGGTTGCCCTTCACCAGTTCGGCCGCACCAGCCAGCTCGTCGGCAGTGCACAGTGCCTGCACCATGAACTCGTGGCCGTGCGGGTCCACCTGGCCGATGTAGCTGAGGATCGGCTGCATGCCGGCGATACCGATGGCGATGTCGGTCTGGCCCTCGCGCCACGCGCGTCCGAACGTGTCGGAGATGATGACCGCCGCATTGACGCCGGCGGAGAGGAAGCCGGCGCGGATGCCGCGGGCCGACGCGTCGGAGTCGAGCGGCAACAGCACCGCGCGACCGTGCGCTCCCGACGACGACTGGTCGACACCACTGTTCGCACAGACGAACCCGTGGTGCGTCTCGGTGATGAGGATCGGGCCGAGTTGGCGCACGATGCGCTTCGACTCGCGCAACACGATCTCGGTGACCGCAGGATCCTTGCCCCACTGCGCGGACCACGCGAGCGCGAACGGCGAGGGCTCGATGTCGGCCAGCTCGACCGTGCGGCCTTCGGCCTTCGACACGATCTTCGACGTCACCACCACCACATCGCCGTCGACCAGCGGTTGGCCCGCTTCGGTTGCAGCGCGCAGGATGGCGGTGGCCAGGTCGGCTCCGGGTTCGATCTCGGGAAGGCCCCCGACACCGAAGATCTGCAGTGAGGTCACGCGGGCAGCCCCGCCAGGAAGTCGAGGATGGCCGCGTTCACCGGCTCCGGGTTGGTGAGGTTGGCCGCGTGCGCGCCACCGACCGTCACCACGCCGCCGCACCCGACCAGCGACGCGGCCATCGCCTCTGCGAGGTCGAGCGTGATGGCGGTGTCTTCCGTACCGTGCACCACGAGCGCCGGACAGGTGATACCGCCCAGGAGATCGCTGATGTCGTCGCGGTTCATCAGGCACGCACCCGCTTCCACGATCAGTTCCTTGGGGCGCGCCTGCCACTTGGCCACCCACTTCGGGTTCTCGTCGGGGTCGTCGATGATGATGGTGGCCACCGTGTTGGCCAGCTCGTCGACCGGCCCGGCCGTCGCCCACATCTGCAGCATGCCGGTGTAGGCCTCGATGTGCGCGGCGTCCTCGCCGCCCGCCTGCGTGTCGAGCAGGATGAGCGCGCGGACCCGATCCGGCGCCGTGAGGGCGGCGCGCAGCGACAGGAAGCCGCCCTGGCTCATCCCGCCGACGACCGCACGCTCGACGCCGAGGTGATCGAGCAGCCCGAGACAGTCGGCGGCGGAGTCCCAGTAGGTGAACGGCGCGCCGTCGAACTCGGTGAGGCCGAAGCCGCGCTCGTCCCACGTGATCACCCGGTACGTGTCGCGCAACGCGGCCACCTGGTGCACGAACATCTCGTGGTCCATCAGGAACCCGTGCGCCAGGATGACCACGGGGCCGTCGCCACCGGTGTCCTCGAAGTAGATCTTCTGTCCGTTGATCGATGCGTGCGGCATCGTCCGAACGTAGCACCGCCCCCACCGGCACGGACCCGTGGAGGGGTGGCTCGTAGAGTGGCGGCCATGGTCTCCGAGATCTTTGATCCCTCCGCGTGGCGAGTCGTTCCCGGCTTCGAGTTCGACGACATCACCTACCACCGCAGCATCGAACACGGCACGGTGCGCATCGCGTTCAACCGACCAGAGGTGCGCAACGCGTTCCGCCCGCGCACGGTCGACCAGCTGTACACCGCGCTCGATCACGCACGCATGAGCACCGATGTCGGGTGCGTGCTGCTCACCGGCAACGGTCCCTCGCCGAAGGACGGCGGTTGGGCGTTCTGCAGTGGCGGCGACCAGCGCATCCGCGGCAAGGACGGCTACAAGTACACGGTCGCCGATGGCACCGGAACGACCGGTGTCACCGCCGACAGCATCGAACCCGGGCGTGCTGGCCGACTGCACATCTTGGAGGTGCAGCGACTCATCCGCTTCATGCCCAAGGTGGTCATCTGCGTCGTCCCCGGCTGGGCGGCCGGCGGTGGCCACAGCCTGCACGTGGTGGCCGACCTCACGCTCGCCAGCACGGAGCACGCCCGCTTCAAGCAGACCGACGCCGACGTGGCCAGCTTCGACGGCGGCTTCGGCAGCGCGTACCTCGCCCGCCAGGTGGGCCAGAAGTTCGCCCGCGAGATCTTCTTCCTCGGGCGCGAGTACACCGCCGACGACGCGGTGCGGATGGGCATGGTGAACGCCTCGGTGCCGCACGCCGAGCTCGAGGCCACCGCGCTGCAGTGGGCGAAGGAGATCAACGGCAAGAGCCCCACCGCGCAGCGGATGCTGAAGTTCAGCTTCAACCTCATCGACGACGGCCTGGTCGGCCAGCAGGTGTTCGCCGGCGAAGCCACCCGGCTCGCCTACGCGAGCGACGAGGCACAAGAGGGTCGCGACTCGTTCCTCGAGAAACGCGACCCCGACTGGAGCCCGTACCCCTGGCACTACTGATCGTCGTCATCGAGCATCACGGATGATCCTCGTCGACGACCCCGACGACCCGCGGGTCGCCCCGTTCCGCCTCAACGAGCGGGGCCTCGCCAATCGCGTGCAGCGCCGCGACGACGGCGGCGACGGCTGGTTCATGGCCGAAGGCGACCTGGTCGTGGAACGCGCGCTCGCTGCCGGGTGCGTGCCGGCCATGGCGCTGGTCGACGGTGAACGCCCGCCGCCCGTGACTGCAACGCTCGCCGAGCGCTGCCCGGTGTACGCCGGCGGCGACCGCATGCGGGCCGCCGTCACCAAGCTGGGCATGCCGTACTCGGTGGTGGCGTTGTTCGAGCGTCCGGCGCGGGCGGCAGTCGACCAACTGGCCACGACCGCTCGGCGGCTGGTCATCGCGGAGGCCATCGACAACCCGGTGAACGTCGGCAGCATCGTCCGCAATGCACTGGCGCTCGGCTGGGACGGCCTGATCACCGACGCCACCAGTTGCGATCCGCTCGCGCGCCGTGCGCTGCGGGTGTCGATGGGGCACGCGCTGCACCTGCCGCACGCTCGGTGCGACGACCTCTCCGCGCTGGTGCAACGACTGGCGCGCGACGGTGTGGTCGTGTGCGCGCTCACACCCGCACCCGATGCCATCGCGCTCGACGACGTGCCCGTGGCGCCGCGAGTCGCGTTGCTGGTCGGCTCGGAACGCGCGGGTCTCTCGCCTGCCGTGATGGCGGCGGCAACTCACCGGGTCGCGATCCCGATGCTGAACGGTGTCGACTCGTTGAATGCGGCAGCCGCCACCGCGATCGCCTGCTGGCAGCTGCGTGCGCGCTGACGGGGTCAGCCGGGTCGTTGGCTGCTGATGGGCAGGCCGGTGTCGTTGCGCAGGTGCTCGGCCGCGGGCACGAAGTAGTTCATCAAGGCGTCGCGGATGGGCCCCGGCTCGGTGACCTGCTCCACCGCGGCGGCCATGTGCAGCAGCCAGTGATCGCGCTCGGCCGGGCCGACGTGGAACGGCATGTGGCGCAGGCGCAGCTTCGGGTGACCGCGCTCGTCCATGTACGTGGTGGGGCCACCCCAGTACTGCGCGAGGAAGAGCGTGAGACGGTGGCGAGCACCGTCGAGGTCGTCGGGCGGGTACAGCGGCAGCAGCACGGCGTCGGTGACGATGCCGGCGTAGAACGCATCGACGAGTGCCGCGAAGAACGGCATGCCGCCCGCCGCGTCGTACAACGACACCGCGTCCGGTTCACCTGCAGCGTCGGACATGCACGCAGTCTACGAGCGCGCCAGGGAGGCGACCCAGCCCGCACCAGGACGACCGAAGTGTCAGGCGTAGGAGGGATCGAAGACGCGCACGTCGCCGAGGTCGCACTGGCGCACCACGAACGGCGTACTGCCGTCGCAGCGGTCCAGGATGACCGATTCGCTGGTTCCCAGCAGCACCAAGGCCGAGACAGTGTCTCCGCCGATCTCGATCTCGATCACATTGCCGGTACGCAACCGGGTTGCCGTTGCACTCATGTCGCCTGCTCCTCGCCGTAGGTTCATCGGACGGCGGGAGCGTTCCGCCACTCTCCCGCCGTCAGCAAGTTGATCGGCACCGAGCGTGAAGGGCTTTACGAAAACTTTGGAGATTCGTGAGAGGGGAAGATGTCGGGCAGCCCGTCGCTCACCTTCACGGGGAACTGCGGCGCACGCTTCTCGAGGAAGCTGACCACTCCCTCGCGTGCGTCGGCGCTCGCCCCGCGCGACAGGATGCCGCGCGAGTCCACCTTGTGCGCCTCCATCGGATGGTCGGCGCCCAGCATGCGCCACAGCATCTGGCGGGTGAGCGCGATGCTGACGGGTGCGGTGTTCTCCGCGATCTCGGTGGCGATGGCCCGCGCAGCGGGCAGCAGGTCGTCGGCGGCGTGCACGCTGCGCACCAGCCGACCCTGCAGCGCCTCAGCGGCGGGGAACACCCGGCCCGAGTAGCACCACTCGGCCGCCTGGCTGATGCCGACCAGTCGCGGCAGGAACCACGACGAGCATGCCTCCGGCACGATGCCACGCCGGGCGAACACGAAACCGAACTTGGCGTGTTCGCTCGCCAGTCGGATGTCCATCGGCAATGTCATTGTGACACCGACACCGACGGCGGCGCCGTTGATGGCGCCGATCACCGGCTTCGTGCACTCGAAGATGCGCAGGCTCACCAGACCGCCCCCGTCGCGCGGGATGCCCACGTCGGCGGGGATCTCGTCGCTGCCGCCGCGGCTGAACGTCTCGCCGCCACCCGACAGGTCGGCGCCGGCGCAGAACCCACGGCCGGCGCCGGTGACGATGACCACGCGCACCTCGTCGTCGGCGTCGACGCGGTCGAAGGCATCGATCATCTCGCGCATCATCGTGCCGGTGAACGCGTTGAGCTGCTCGGGCCGGTTCAGCGTGATGGTCGCGATGCGATCGGCGACCTCGTAGATGATCTGTGTGTAGTCCATGCCCGGACCCTAGGCAACGCGCCTAGACGTCGAGGAAGCGGCTGGCCGCGGTGGCAGAACCGACGGCGCCGACGAATGCGCCCAGCAGGATCATCAGGAAGCACACCCAGACCGGGTAGCTGCCGGTGACGACGAACGCCTTCAGCCCGGAGTTGACCGGGAAGTCCTTCACGCCGGTGGTCCAGTTGTTGTTGGCGAGCAGCAACGCGGCGCTGCCGAGCGTGCCGCCGACGATGCCCTGCAACAGGCCCTCCAACATGAAGGGCAATCGGATGAACCAGTTGGTGGCACCCACGAGTTTCATCACCTCGATCTCCCGCCGTCGGGCGAACATCGCGGTGCGGATGGTGTTCCAGATGAGCAGCGCGGAGGCGACGAGGAGCACCACCGACATCACCAACGTTCGCACGCCGAAGAAGCTCTTCAGCTGTCCGAGCAGGTCGACGGCATCGTCGGGTGTACGGACTTCGGTGACGTTGGGCAGCTTCAGGAACTCGGTCTTCAGCGATCGCAGCACGGCCCCGTCGTCGGTGTCGACCGGTTTCACGCGGAAGAACGAGGGGATCACGGGCAGCAACTGCTCGAGGGCCGCAGGGTCGGCGCCGAACAGCGCCCGGGCCACGTCGGCGGAGCACGCTTCGTCGCAGAACGTGGCCGACTCGACCACGGTGGCCTGGCTGACCAGTGCCTCCTGGATGAGCTGCACCTGCGCCTCGGTGGCACCGTGCTTCACGTAGACGATCATCTCCACGCCGCCGGTCCAGAGCTTGAGCTGGTTGTCGAACGCCTTCTGGATGAGCAGCGTGCCGCCGAAGAGGAACAACGACACGGTGGAGGTGATGACCGCCGCGACGGTGAGCGTGAGGTTGCGCGAGAGGCTGGCCCACATCTCCCGGAACGTGTACCGCAGACGGGAGATCATTCGTACACCCCTCGGGCCTGGTCGCGCACGATGACACCGCGATCGAACTGGATGACCCGCTTGCGCATCATGTTCACGATGCGCTGGTCGTGCGTGGCCATGACCACGGTGGTGCCGGTCTTGTTGATGCGGTCGAGCAACCGCATGATGCCCTCACCCGTGGCCGGGTCGAGGTTGCCGGTGGGCTCGTCGGCGAGGAGGATGAGCGGGCGGTTGACGAATGCGCGGGCGATCGACACGCGCTGCTGCTCGCCACCGCTCAACTGGTGCGGGAAGCGCTCCTGCTTGCCACCGAGGCCCACCAGATCGAGCACCGCCGGCACCTGCTGACGGATGACGTGGCGAGGGCGACCGATGACCTCGAGTGCGAACGCGACGTTCTCGAACACGGTCTTGTTGGCCAGCAGCTTGTAGTCCTGGAAGATGTTGCCGATGTTGCGCCGCAGGTGCGGCACCTTCGCGTCGGGCATGTCGTTGATGTTGCGTCCGGCCACCCACACTGCGCCGCGCTCGGGGCGCTCCTGGCGGTTCATCAGTCGCAGCATCGTGCTCTTGCCGGAACCGGAGGGTCCGACCAGGAACACGAACTCGCCCTTGGCGATGTCGAAGTTCGCGTCGCGCAGTGCGACCACTTCCGTGGAGTAGCTCTTGGTGACGTTCTCGAGTTTGATCATGGACGCATCTCCGCGCGTGAAATCAGCCGCCGTACCGCCCGCAAGTGGGCAAACCGTAGCTCACTCATTCCGCTTCTCGCCGTCGCCAGCGGAGGTAACCCTCCATGAACTCGTCGAGGTCGCCGTCGAGCACCGCGTCGATCTGGCTGGTCTCGACCTCCGTGCGCAGGTCCTTCACCATCTGGTAGGGCTGCACGACGTAGGACCGGATCTGGCTGCCCCAGCCCACCTGCGCCTGACGCCCAGCGATGCGAGCGAGCTCGGCTTCGTGCTCTTCCTCGATCTTGGCCGCCACCATCGCCTTCAACCGGTTGAGCGCCTTCTCCCGGTTCTGCAGCTGGCTGCGCTCTTCCTGGCTGCTGGCCACCATGCCGGTGGGCTTGTGGATGAGCCGCACCGCGGACGAGGTCTTATTGATGTGCTGGCCGCCGGCGCCGCTGGCGCGGAACACCTGCATCTCGATGTCGCTCTCGTTGATCTCGATGTCGGGTGCATCCATCACCGGCCACACCTGCACCGCGGCGAAGCTGGTCTGGCGGCGGCCCTGGTTGTCGAACGGGCTGATGCGCACCAGGCGGTGCGTGCCGCGCTCGCCGGTCATCAACCCGTACGCGTAGCGACCGGTGAGGGTGAACTCGGCCGACATGATGCCGGCCTCGGCGGCAGGGCTGATCTCGTCGACCTCGATGCCGAACCCGCGCACCTCGGCCCACCGGCTGTACATGCGCAGCAGGATCTCGGCCCAGTCCTGCGCGTCGACGCCGCCGTCCTTGGCGTTGATCTGCACGATGCAGTCGGCTTCGTCGTGCTCGCCGGTGAACAGGCTGCGCAGGTCGAGCTGACGCAGTTGGGCGCTGATGCTGGCGACGGCCGCGTCGAGGTCGGCTTCCTGCGACTCGTCGTCGAGCTCGCGGGCCATCTCGTGCAGCAGCTCGGCGTCCTCCAGGCTCGACGTGAGCGAGTCGAACGTGTCGAGGTCGCTCTTCACGTTCGCGTACTCGGCGTTGATCTTCTTGGCGAGGTCCTGGTCGTCCCACAGATCTGGGCGCGACACCTCCATCTCCAGCTCGGCGAGGCGCGCACGACCGGCGTCGATCTTGAGGTAGGTCTCTGCTTCACCCAGTCGGCGGCGCAGGTCCTTCAGGTCGTCGGAGAAGTCACGCATCAGTCGTTCCCAGCACAGTCGTTACACGTTCACAGCGTGGCGCCGTGGCACATCTTGAACTTCTTGCCGCTGCCACACGGGCACGGCGCGTTGCGCGGGGTCTTGGAGAACTCGTCCTTGACGACGGTCTGCTGCTTCACCACTGCCGGCGCGGCGGGCGCGGCGGCAGCGGCTGCCGGCTCGAGGTCGCCGGAGGCGGCCGCGGCGCGGGCCGCAGCGGCGATGCCATCGGTGGGCGCGGTCTCGCTGCTGGTCTGCGTGACGTTCTGCACGGTCTGCTGCGGCTGGTCCTTGCGCACCACCTGCACGTGCATCACGTACTTCACGAAGTCCTGCGCGATGCCCTTCATCATCTGGCCGAACATCTCGTAGCCCTCGCGCTGCCACTCGGTGAGCGGGTCCTTCTGACCCATCGCGCGCAGGTTGATGCCCTCCTGCAGGTAGTCCATCTCCTCCAGGTGCTCGCGCCAGCGCTGGTCGATGATGCGCAGCATCACCTGGCGCTCGACGTCGCGCATCACCACTGGAGTGAGCTCTTCCTCACGCTTCTCGTAGTAGGCCTTGGCGTCGGCCATCACCAGGTCGTAGATGTCGTCGGCGTCGTCGAACGCTTCCAGCGCGGTGTCGGTGATGTCGTTGGGCCAGTAGGTCTTCAGTTCCTTGGAGAGGCCCTCGATGTCCCATTCGTCGGGGGCTTCGCTCACGCAGTGCGTGTCGATGAGCGTGTCGACCGCGTCGGACAGGTACTCCATCGCGGCCGACTTCAGGTCGAGGCCCTGCAGGATCTGGTCGCGGCGCGCGTAGATGACCTTGCGCTGCTCGTTCATGACCTCGTCGTACTTGAGCACGTTCTTGCGGATCTCGCCGTTGCGCTGCTCGACGGTGGTCTGCGCACGCTCGATGGCCTTGGTGACCATCTTGGCCTCGATGGCCTCGTCGTCGGGCAGGGCGCGGCCCATCACCCAGCTGAGTGCGCCGGTGGCGAACAGGCGCATCAGCTCGTCGTCGAGGCTGAGGTAGAAGCGGCTTTCGCCGGGGTCGCCCTGGCGGCCGCTGCGGCCACGCAGCTGGTTGTCGATGCGCCGGCTCTCGTGGCGCTCGGTGCCGAGCACGTAGAGGCCGCCGAGCGCACGGATCTTGTCGCCCTCTTCCTTGCACGACACCTTCAGCTCGGCGAGCAGTTCGTCGTAGCGGGCGAACGCCTTCGCGCGTGCTTCCTTGAACTCGTCGGGCATCTGGTCGAGCGGTACGGGCAGCGTGAAGTCGTCGACCATCACCGACGGGTCGAAGCCTTCCTTCAGCACCTCGTGGCGGGCGAGGCCCTCCGGGTTGCCGCCGAGCAGGATGTCGACGCCACGGCCGGCCATGTTGGTGGCCACCGTGACCGCACCCAGGCGGCCGGCCTGGGTGACGATCTGGGCCTCACGCGTGTGCTGCTTCGCGTTGAGCACCTCGTGCGGGATGCCCCGGCGCTGCAGCAGGCGCGACAGGTGCTCGCTCTTCTCCACGCTGATGGTGCCCACCAGGACCGGCTGGCCCTTCTCGTACTTCTCCGCGATGTCGTCGGCCACCGACTCGAACTTGGCGGCCTCGGTCTTGTAGATGAGGTCGGCCTGGTCGACGCGCACCACGGTCTTGTTGGTGGGAATGGGCACCACCTGCAGCTCGTAGGTGTTGCCCAGCTCGGCGGCCTCGGTCTGCGCGGTGCCGGTCATGCCCGACAACTTGTCGTACATGCGGAAGTAGTTCTGCAGCGTGATGGTGGCGAGCGTCTGGTTCTCTTCCTTGATCTTGACGCCCTCCTTCGCCTCGACGGCCTGGTGGATGCCTTCGCTCCACCGACGACCTTCGAGCACGCGGCCGGTGAACTCGTCGACGATCTTCACCTCGCCGTTGGCGATGATGTAGTCCTTGTCGCGCTTGTACAGCTCCTTGGCCTTCAGCGCCACCGACATCTGGTGCACCAGGTTCTGCTGCACCTCGTCGTACAGGTTCTCGATGCCGAGCGCCTGCTCGACCTTCTCGATGCCGGCTTCCAGCGGCACGACGACGCGCTTGTCTTCCTCCACCTCGTAGTCGACGTCGCGGCGCAGCGAGCGCACGATGCTGGCGAAGCGGTAGTACAGCTTGGCGGCGTCGGCCACGCGACCGCTGATGATGAGCGGGGTGCGCGCTTCGTCGATGAGGATGCTGTCGACCTCGTCGACGATGGCGAAGTTGTGCCCGCGCTGCACCTTGTCGAGCAGCGTGCCGGCCATGTTGTCGCGCAGGTAGTCGAAGCCGAACTCGTTGTTGGTGCCGTAGGTGATGTCGGAATTATAGGCCGTCTGACGCTGGCCCTGGCTCAGGCCGTTGACGATGACACCGACCTCCATACCCAGGAAATGATAGACGCGGCCCATCCATTCGGCGTCGCGCTTGGCCAGGTAGTCGTTGACGGTGATGACATGGACGCCCTTGCCTTCGAGGGCGTTCAGATAGACCGGCAGCGTGGCGACGAGCGTCTTGCCTTCGCCGGTGCGCATCTCGGCGATCTTGCCGTCGTGCAGCACCATGCCGCCGACCATCTGCACATCGTTATGGCGCAGGCCGAGCACCCGTTTGGAGACTTCGCGCACCACGGCAAAGGCTTCCGCCAACAGCTGGTCGAGCGATTCG
>JAUXQB010000127.1 GCA_030685215.1 Actinomycetota bacterium | reverse complement strand
CGGGTGATGGCCACGTAGAAGAGGCGGGCCTCCTCGGCCAGCTGTGCCGGCGACGACGAGGAGCTGTGCGGCACGAGCCCGTCCTCGGCGCCGGAGACGACGACGCCCCACCACTCGCGACCCTTTGCGGCGTGGAACGTGAGCAGCGCGACCGCGTCGCGGTCGTCGGTGGGGTCGAGATCGTCGAACGGGTCGCGCAGCTCGACCCAGGCGCGGAAGCTGCCCGGCTCGCCCGACGACAGGTAACGGTCGGCCTCCTCGGCCACCCGTCGGAGCAGTTCGTCGCCCGCGACGAACGTGGTGTCGACCCAGATGGCGAGTTGCTCGCGGCTGGTGCAGCGATACGCGCCGCGGAGCGCGACCTCGAGGGGCGAGCGGCCGGCGCTGCGTTCGGTGTCGATGCCGAACGTGGTGAGCGTGCGCTGCAGCACGGTGAGCTGCTCGTTGGTGCGCGCGAGCACGGCCAACTCGCTGCCGCGGTGGTGGTGCAGCAACCCGCGCAGGTGGCGCGCGATGGCCTCGGCCTCGGCCACGTCGTCGTCGAACTGCTGCACCGCGACGGTGGCCGCGCCGGGTTGACGGCTCTCCGTGTCGTCGCGCTGGCCGCTCGCCGCCAACGCCGCGGCACCGGCGCGCACCACCTGTGGCGAGCACCGGTAGTTCGACGTGAGCGACACGACGGTGACACCCGGGTAACCCACCTCGACCTCTGCGAGCGTGGACGGATCCGCGCCGTTCCACCCGTAGATGGCCTGGCGTGGGTCGCCGACGAGGCACAGGTCGGGGCGACCGGCACGCAGGGCTTCGAGCACCGCGTGCTGCAGCGGATTGAGGTCTTGCACCTCGTCGACGAAGAAGTGACGGTACCGCCAGTGCACGCCGTCGGCCCACGGCCGATCCGTGCGGAGCGCCTCGAGCGTGTGGGTGAGCAGATCGTCGAAGTCGACCACACCGCGCCGACGCTTGAGGCGCTCGTACGCGGCCACGAAGTCGGCGAATCGTGCCGGCGGCAGCGCCGACCGGCGCCGGTGGATGCGCACTGCGCCTTCGTAGCGGTCGGGCGGCACCAGACGCGCCTTCGCCCAGTCGAGATCGGCGAGCGCGCCGTACGCCTCCACCGGCAGCTTCAGCTCGCTGATGACCTCGCGCGCCAGGCGCAGGCGATCGTTGGCCACCTGTGGCGGCGCCTGGTTGGCAGCGAGCGCGCGGTCTCGCAGCAGGCGCAACGCCACGCCGTGGAAGGTTCCTGCTTCGATGGGTTCCCGGATGTCGAGCCGGCGTAGCCGCCGCTTCAGCTCGGCTGCCGCGTCGCGCGTGAAGGTGAGCGCCAACACGTGCTGCGGCATCGCGGTGCCGTGCGCGACTCGATATGCGATGCGGCGGGTGAGCACGGTGGTCTTGCCCGAACCCGCGGCAGCGATGATGGCCAAGGGCGCGGCAGCCGTGGTGACGGCTTGGCACTGTTCGGCATCGAGGCCGTGCAACATCGGGTCGGTGGGCACGCCGGTCACGATAGAGGGTACGTGTGACACTGTTGCCCGGCCGCGGCCGGGGCGAGCGCTACAGTCGGCGCCATGGCGTACCCGAAGAAGAACCTGAACACCAATGAGACCATCGCGCTCGACATGCACCCTCACTGGTGGTACTTCGCGGAACCTGCCGCCTCGCTCGCCGGCGTCATCGTCATCGGCATCATCTACGCGGTGAAGGCGCCCAGCGGCACGGCGGCCGACGCGTTGAAGTGGGTCATCATCGCGCTGCTCGTCATCACCAGCCTGTGGCTCGTCGCCCGCTACCTGAAATGGCTCACCACCAACTTCGTCATCACGTCGCAGCGCCTCATCTTCCGCGCCGGCGTCATCGCGAAGAGCGGCATCGAGATCCCGCTCGAGCGGGTCAACAACGTCAACTTCAGTCAGGGAATCTTCGAGCGCATGCTCGGCGCCGGCGACCTGCTCATCGAGTCCGGCGGCGAGGACGGGCAGCAGCGGTTCACCGACATCCGCCACCCCGACAAGGTGCAGAACCTGGTGCACGCGCAGGTCGAAGCGCTCATCCAGTACCGCGCCGGCTACAAGAGCGCCGCACCCACCGGCGGCACCGATGTCGCCGAACAGCTCGAACGCCTGGAAGGCCTGCTGCAGCGCGGCACCATCACGCAGGAAGAGTTCGACTCGCAGAAGCGCAAGCTGCTCGGCTGAGACGCCTCAGCTCGTCAGGGCAACCCGGCCCTGCCGGCCGCCACCTGAGTAGTGAGGATCTTGCCGGTGCGTGCCGCAGCCGCCCGCACGGAATCGCTGTGTGCGGCGGTGAGCATGAACAACGTGCGACCGTCGGGTCCGCCGAGCATGCACGCGTAGCAGTGGTCGCCGGTGGCGACCTCGTCGAGCACCTCGCCGCCCTCGCGAACCCTGATGCACCGCGGCTTCGATGCGTCGGCCACCCACACCGCGCCTTCGGTGTCGAGGCAGATGCCGTCGGGCGTGCAGCCGTCGAGGGCGGCCCACGTGCGACTGTTCGACAGCTGCCCGTCGGCTGCGATTTCGAAGGCGGTGAGCCTGCTGGCCATGCTCTCGGCGATGATCATGGTGGCGCCGTCGTCGGTGATGACCGTGCCGTTGGGGAAGCGCAGGGCGGGGGCCGCCACCGAGGTGGAACCGTCGGGGTCGACGCGGATGAGCGCAGCCCCCTCGTACGCCGCGAGTGCTCCGGCGAAGTCGCCCGACTCGACGGCCGCGTCGAGATCGAATCCGAAGTTGCCCACGTACGCGCGACCGTGCGCGTCGACCACCATGTCGTTGCAGTGGAACGTCGCGAGGTCGCCGAGCTGGGCGTGCACCACGAGCGCGTCGTGTTCGAGGCGCAGCAGCAGACGGTCGGTCATCGAGACCACGAGCAGCCGGCCGTCGGGCAGCCAGCCGAGGCCGCTGGGGCGGCCGTCGACGGTGAGCTTGGTCTGCACCGTGCCGTCGAGGTCGACGGTCTTCACCGCGAAGTCGTAGAAGTCGCTGAACCACAGCTTTCCCTGGTGCCAGCGCGGGCCCTCGGGGAAGTACAGCTCGTCTGCCAGGATCTCGACGGTCATCGGTGCCTCTGCATGGTGGTCGAGACCTTACTTCGACACGACTGCCGCGCCGTCGACAGCCCGCACCACCCAGCCGGTGGTGAGCGCGGCAGGCTCGGTGAGTGCCACGACACAACCGCCGAAGCCGCCACCGGTCATCCGCGCGCCGTACACGCCGGGTGTGGCCATCAGCTTCGCGACCGCGGCGTCCATCGCCGGGGTCGACGTGTCGTACAGGTCGCGCAGGCTGTGGTGGCTCTGCACCATCAGCACGCCGGCTTCGATCAGTCGACCGGCTCGCAGCGCCTGGGCGAACTCGAGCACGCGGAGGTTCTCGCTCGTCACGTGCATCGCCCGCGCACGGAGCACCGGATCGTCGATGGTCTTCGCAGTGGCCACGGTGGCGTGCCGGAGCGGGCCGATCAGCGCTTCGGCGCGGGCGCACTCCGCGACGCGTTCGGCGTAGGCGCTGCCGACGAGCGTGCGCGGCGCGATGAACTGCACGACGATCTCGAGGTCGGCCGGAATGGCGACGGGTGTCACCGACAGTTCGTTGCAGTCGATGAGCAACGCGTGGTCGGCCACACCGGCGGCGATGGCCAACTGGTCCATGATGCCGGTGGGGACCCCGCTCGACCGGTTCTCGGCGCGCTGGGTGAGCAGCGCCAGTTCGACGGGCGTGCCGCTGAAGCCGAGCGCGAGCGCGACGGCGACTTCGAGCGCATGGCTGCTCGACATGCCGCCGCCGATGGGGATGTCGGTGGTGACGTGTCCGGTGAAGCCCTGCGCGTGCGGCATCTCGGCGATGACACCGGCGACGTACCGACCCCATGCGGGCGACACGGCCTCGGGGTGTTCGACGTGCAGCGGAAGGTCGACCGCGTCGGGCTCGTCGAACGACGTGAGGTGCACGCGGTCGCCGCCGCGTGTGCCACGGATCTCGGTGTACCGGTCGATGGCCATCGGCATCACCAGGCCGCCGGTGTAGTCGGTGTGGTCGCCGATGAGGTTCACCCGCCCCGGCACCACCACGTGCACGGTCATGCCGAGCGACCAATCACGCGGCACCTCATCACGCGCATCAGGACAGCTTCAGCGCCGCACTGAAGCGCTCGATGGCTTCCAGGTTGAACGGTGCACGCAGCGCGATGTTGACCTGGCCGGCACCGGCCTCCACGTAGTCGCCGATGCGCTGCATGATCTCGTCGTCGCTGCCGCTGAGCACGCCCGGCCGGACGAGGTCGCTGATGGCGCCGAACTGCTGCTGCAGGCTCGCCTCGTCGTACGCGAGGCCGACGTTGATGGCCCGAGCGATGTGCTTCGGGTCGCGCCCCACCGACTCGCAGTGCTGGTCGAGCACGGCGCTCTTGTGTGCGAACGCCTCCGGTGAGATGAACGGCACGTTCCAGCCGTCGGCATGGCGAGCCGCGATCTTCAGCGTGCGCTTCTCGCCACCACCGCCGATCCAGATGGGTAGCTTCGACTGCACCGGCCGCGGCTCGTTCCGTGCCTCGGTGAGGGTGAAGTGCGTGCCCTCGAAGGTGGTGACGTCGTCGTGCAGCAGGCCGCGCAGGCACTGGATGCCCTCTTCCAACTGGTCGAGCCGCACCTTCGGGTCGGGGAACGGGATGCCGTAGGCGTCGTACTCCACCTTCGCCCACCCGGCGCCGATGCCCATGTCGGCGCGGCCGCCGCTGAGCTGGTCGATGGCGGTGATCGCCTTCGCCAGCACGGCGGGGTGGCGATACCCGATGCTGTAGACCAGGGAGCCGACGCGCACCTTGCTCGTGCTGCACGCCAGCGCGGCGTGCATGGCCACCGCCTCGAGGCATGCCGCGTCGTCGGGTCGGCCGGTGGCGCCGTAGAAGTGGTCCCACACGCTGATCCAGCCGAAGCCGAGATCCTCGATCTGGCGCCACACTCCGCGCAGTTCGTCAGCGGTGGTGTGCTGCAATCCGACGTGGACTCCGAAGACAGTCATAGCCGGAAGCTAGCCTGCGCCGATGCCCCGCGCCCTCGTCCAGACCGGTATGGAACTCGAGTACGACACGTTCGGGTCGCCCGACCATCCGGGGCTGCTGCTCATCATGGGCTTCACCGCGCAGATGACCGACTGGGACGACCGGTTCTGCGCGATGCTCGCCGACGGCGGCCGCTTCGTCATCCGGTTCGACAACCGCGACAGTGGGCTGTCGACCAAGCTCGACGGCGTTGCCGTCGACGTGCCGGCCGTGATGGCCGCTGCCTTCGCGGAGAGCGAGGTGCCGGAGCTCCCGTACACGCTCAGCGACATGGCGGCCGATGCCATCGGGCTGCTCGACCACCTGGGCATCGAGCGCGCGCACGTGATGGGAGCATCGATGGGCGGCATGATCGCGCAGGTGGTCGCCATCGATCATCCGCAGCGCGTGCGCAGCCTCATCTCGGTGATGAGCCAGCCCGGCGACCCCGAGGTCGGGCAGCCGTCCCCGGAAGCCGCCGCGGCCATCTTCGCCCCTCCCGCGGCCACTCGGCAGGAGTACATCGACTCGTCGCCGCGCTACATGGTGTGGCACTCGAAGAAGTACCGCGACGAAGCCCGCGTGCGCGAGCAGGCGGCGCGCAGCTTCGACCGCTCGTTCTACCCAGAGGGTGGCCCGCGTCAACTCGCCGCCATCTACGGCAGTGGTCGCCGCTCGGCGGGGCTCTCGGCGCTCGACGTGCCCACCCTGGTCATCCACGGTCGCGACGATCAGCTCATCACGCCCAGCGGTGGCTTCCGCACGGCAGAGCTGATTCCGGGAGCGCACCTGCTCTTCCTCGCCGACATGGGCCACGACAACCCCGAGCCGCTGTGGCCCGTCATCGTCGACGCCGTGCTCAGCCACACGTCGCGCGCCTGACCGACCTCGGCCGCCCCGATGGCGGCGAGCGTGCCCTCGTCCGGTAAAACGACGGGCATGTCTGGACCCCTTTCCGGTTACCGAATCATCGAGATCGCCGGCATCGGCCCCGGCCCGTTCGCAGCGATGATGCTGGCCGACATGGGCGCCGAGGTCATCCGTGTGGAACGCGCCCAGTCCGTGCGTGGTCCTGCGCCCGACACCGCGCACTGGGACATCCTGCTGCGTGGCCGGCGCAACATCGCGCTCGACCTGAAGCACCCCGATGGTGTGGCCACGTTGCTCGACCTCGTCGAGCAGGCCGACGGCCTCATCGAAGGCTTCCGCCCGGGCGTGATGGAGCGCCTCGGAATCGGCCCCGCGGAGTGCCATGCGCGCAACCCGAAGCTGGTGTTCGGGCGGATGACCGGCTGGGGGCAGGAGGGCCCGTACGCGCTGGCCGCGGGCCACGACATCAACTACATCTCGCTCGCCGGCTCGCTGGCCCACTTCGCCCGCGCGGGCGAAGCACCGGTGCCGCCGCTCAACATGGTCGGCGACTTCGGCGGCGGTGGCATGTTCCTGGCGTTCGGCGTGGTGTGCGCGCTGCTCGAGGCGCAGCGCAGCGGCCAGGGGCAGGTGGTCGACACCGCGATGGTCGACGGCGCGGCCACGTTGATGAGCATGTTCTGGGCGATGAAGACCATCGGCATGTTCGACGAGAACGCACCCGGCACCAACCTGCTCGACACCGGCGCGCACTTCTACGACGTGTTCGAGTGCGCCGACGGCAAGTACGTGTCGCTCGGCTCGATCGAGCCGCAGTTCTACGCCGAACTGATGCGCCTCACCGGCCTCGAGGGCGACCCCGACTTCGCCAAGCAGATGACCAAGGAGCACTGGCCGCAGCTCAAGGAGCGTTTGCGCGCGGTGATGATCGCGAAGACCTCGGCCGAGTGGTGCGCGCTCATGGAGCACACCGACGTGTGCTTCGCGCCCGTGCTCACGATGAGCGAAGCCGCTGCTCACCCGCACAACGTGGCTCGTGGCACGTTCGTCGAGCTCGCCGGCGTCGTCCAGCCCGCGCCGGCCCCGCGCTTCTCGCGCACCTCGGCACAGGTCGACTCGCCGCCGGCACACCCCGGTCAGCACTCACGCCAGGTGCTCGCCGATTGGGGTTTCTCCGCCGACCGCATCGAGTCGCTCATCGCAAATGGGGCGGTAGCGTCCGCCTGATGGGCACACTGGTCTGCTTCCACGCACATCCCGACGACGAAGCCATCGCCACCGGCGGCAGCATGGCTCGAGCTGCCGCTGAAGGGCATCGCGTGGTGTTGGTGGTGGCCACCAACGGCGACCACGGCGAAGTGCCCGACGACCTCGCACCTGGTGAGACGCTGGTCGATCGGCGCCGCGCCGAGACCGCAGCATCGGCCGCAGTGCTCGGGGTGCATCGGGTCGAGTGGCTCAACTACGCCGACAGCGGCATGACCGGGTGGGACCAGAACCAGCACGAGCGTTCGTTCCTGCAGGCTCCCGTCAACGAGGCCGCCGGCAAGCTCGCGGCCATCCTCCGCGAAGAGTCGGCCGACGTGCTCACCACCTACGACTGGCACGGCAACTACGGGCACCCCGATCACATCAAGGTGCACACCGTCGGGCATCGTGCCGCCGAGATCGCGGGCACCCCTGCCGTGTTCGAGTCGACCATGAACCGCGACGCGATGAAGCGGTTCTTCGACCTGGCTCGCGAGCAGGGTGAAGCGAGCGGACCCGACGGCGAGGACTGGGACCCCGATGGCCCCGCAGACGACGGCAACCCGTTCGGCACCCCGGAGAGCGAGCTCACGCACATGGTCGACGTGAGCGCGTACGTCGATGCCAAGCGCGCGTCCATCCGCTGCCACAAGAGCCAGATCACCGACGCCGGGTTCTTCAGCAACATGCCCGACGAAGCGTTCGCGATGGCGTTCGGCACCGAATGGTTCATCAGGCCCGGCGCCGATCATCCGCTGCGCGAGGGCTGGCTGTTCGAATGACCCGGCTCTACCTGGTGCGTCACGGACGCGCCGCGGCCGGGTGGAACACCGACCCCGATCCCGGGCTCGATGCGGTCGGCCGGCTGCAGGCAGCCGAGATGACCGCGCGGCTGGCACCGCTGGGTCCGTTGCAGTTGGTGACGAGCCCGCTGCTGCGCTGCCAGGAGACCGCCAGTGGGTTGGCCGAGGCGTGGGGCGTCGAGCCGCGCGTCGAGCCCGGCGTCGCCGAGATCCCGTCGCCCGAGGGCGTGGCGATGGCCGACCGTGTCGAGTGGTTGCGCATCGCGATGGCCGGCACCTGGTCGGAGATGGGGCCTCGCTACGTCGCGTTCCGCGACGGTGTCGCGGCCACACTGGCGGCGCTCACCGCCGACACCGTCGTCACCAGTCACTTCATCGCCATCAACGCGGCCATCGGCGCCGCGATCGGCGACGACCGCATGGTCATCCGCAGCCTCGACAACTGCTCGGTCACCGTCGTCGACGTCGTCGACGGTGCGCTGGAGCTGGTCGAGGGCGGCCACGAGGCCGACACCCTCATCAGATGACGACCTGCCAGACTCTCGCCATGACGTCACGTCGAACCCTTGTCGCTGCCATCGTCGTGCTCTCGACGATCGCTGCTGCATGCAGCAACGAGACCAGCAGCTCGGGCACCACCACGACCACGGCCGCACCCACCACCACGGCTGCACCGACCACGACGGCCGCACCGACCACCACGGCTGCACCGACCACGACGGCCGCACCGACCACGACGGTCGAGCCCACCACCACGATCGCCGCGGTGGAGGGCCTCGAACTGTCGGGCCTCGGGCTCGGCGACGCACTGTTCGGCGCCGACGCCGATGGTGTGCTGCAGTACGTCCAGTCCATCCTCGGCCCGCCCTCGAGCGACACCGGCTGGATCGACCCGCTGTCGCTGGGCGCGGCGTGTCCCGGCACGGAGATCCGGTTCGTCGACTGGACCGACCTCTACCTGTTCTTCACCAACGACTCGCCGGCGGCGACCGGTGTGCGTCACTTCTCGTCGTTCACGTACGGCCCGCCGTTCGGCGCCACCATCGTGCCGTTCGGTCTGGCCACCGCAGCCGACCTCGGCGTCGGCGACACGGTCGCCACGCTGGTCGGCACCTACCCGACGGCGGTGGTCAACCCCGACGACGGACTCGGCGCCACGTTCGGCCTCGACGACGGCCTGTACGGCTTCCTCACCGGCACCACCGAGGCCGACACCATCATCGCCTTCGTGGGCGGAGTGGGGTGCGGCGAGTAGATTCGCCAGCGATGATCGCCAGCGGCCTCGCCACCACACGCGACATCCACGAGGCCTGGGCCTGGGTGGTGGTCATCAGCAACGGACTCGCCGGTCTGTGGTCGTTGGGCGCGCATCAGTTCCCGGTGCTGCGCCGCCGTGCGCTGTGGTGGTTCGTCGCGGCGGCCCAGTCCACCGTGTTTGTGCAGGCCGGGCTCGGTGCCGTGATGGTCAGCCGGTACAAGGTGCCGCTGCCCGAGTTCCACGCGTTCTACGGCTTCGTGGCCATCATCGCGGTGGCCATCATCTACAGCTACCGCAACCAGATGCAGCACCGGCTGTACCTGCTCTACGGCTTCGGCAGCCTGTTCGTGATGGGACTCGGCATCCGAGCGATGATCATCTCCACCACCGTCGGCTGACCACTCGCGTGTGAGCACTTTCGCTCGGCAGGCGAGCGAAAGTGCACACACGCGGAGGTGACCTCGGTCGCGTGTGAGCACTCTTGCCCGGCATGCGAGCGGAAGTGCACAGACGCGGGCGGGACTACAGGGCGGCGGCGAGCTTCTGCAGCTGGGTCTCGAGCTCGCCGGGGAGCTTGTCGCCGAACTGCGCGAGGTGCGCTTCGAACTGCGGCAGCGCGGCCTTCCAGCCGTCGACGTCGACCGACAGCAGCGCGGCGAGGTCGTCGTCGCTGATCTCGAGGCCGTCGGTGTCGAGGGCGTCGGGCGTGGGCAGGTAGCCGATCGGGGTCTCGACTGCGTCGGCCGTGCCGTCGAGGCGCTCGAAGATCCACTTCAGCACGCGGCTGTTCTCGCCGTAGCCGGGCCACAGGAAGCGGCCGTCGTCGTCGCGGCGGAACCAGTTGACGAAGAAGATCTTCGGCAGGTTGTCGGCATCGGCAGCGGCACCGAGGGCCAGCCAGTGGGCGAAGTAGTCGCCCATGTTGTAGCCACAGAACGGCAGCATGGCCATCGGGTCGAAGCGCAGCACGCCGGCGGCGCTCTGCTGGGCGGCGGTGGTCTCGGAGCCCATGGTGGCGCCGAGGAACACGCCGTGGTTCCAGTCGAAGGCCTGGTTCACCAGCGGCACCGTGGTGCGTCGGCGACCACCGAACAGGATGGCGCTGATGGGCACACCGGCGGGGTCTTCCCACTCGGCGGCGATGGACGGGCACTGCGAGGCCGGGGCGGTGAAGCGGGCGTTGGGGTGCGCGGCCGGGGTGTCGGTCTCGGGCGTCCAGAGGTTGCCCTTCCAGTCGGTGGCGCGAGCCGGCTTGTCGTCGGTCATGCCCTCCCACCACACGTCGCCCTCGGAGGTGAGCGCGGTGTTGGTGAAGATGCTGTTGCTGTGCAGGCTGTGCATCGCGTTGGCGTTGGTGTCCCAGCCGGTGCCGGGGGCGACGCCGAAGAAGCCGGCCTCGGGGTTGATGGCGTAGAGGCGACCGTCGGGGCCGTGCTTCATCCAGCAGATGTCGTCGCCGACGGTCTCGGCCTTCCAGCCGGGGATGGTGGGCACGAGCATCGCGAGGTTGGTCTTGCCGCACGCGCTCGGGAACGCGGCGGCGATGAACTTCGACTCGCCGGCTGGGTTGGTGAGCTTGAGGATGAGCATGTGCTCGGCCAGCCAGCCGTCGTCGCGGGCCATCACCGAGGCGATGCGCAATGCGAAGCACTTCTTGCCGAGCAGCGCGTTGCCGCCGTAACCGGAACCGAACGACATGATCTCGCGGGTGTCGGGGAAGTGGACGATGTACTTGTTGTCGGGGTTGCACGGCCACGCGCTGTCGGCCTGGCCAGGCTCGAGTGGGGCACCGACCGAGTGCACGCACGGCACCCACTCGCCGTCGTCGAGCACGTCGAGAGCGCCCTGGCCCATGCGGGTCATGATGCGCATGTTGGTGGCCACGTAGGCGCTGTCGGTGAGCTGCACGCCGATGTGGGCGATGGGGGAGCCCAACGGGCCCATCGAGAACGGCACCACGTACATGGTGCGGCCCTTCATCGCGCCGGTGTACAGGCGGTTCATCTCGGCGCGCATCTCGTCGGGGTCGCGCCAGTTGTTGGTGGGGCCTGCGTCGTCCTCCTTGATGGAGCAGATGAAGGTGCGGTCCTCCACGCGGGCCACATCGCCCGGATCGCTGTGCGCCCAGTAGCTGTTGGGGCGCTTGGCTTCGTCGAGCTTGGTGAAGATGCCGGCGTCGACGAGGCTCTGCGCGAGGTGGTCGTACTCCTCGGCCGACCCGTCGCACCAGTAGATGTCGGCCGGCTGGAGAACTGCGGCCCAGTCGGCCACCCACTGCTGCAATCGGGTGTTGCTCGTGGTTCCAGACATGCCTGCTCCTCTACTGCCAAGACACAGCACGACGATGTGCCATGTTCATTCTGCCAAACCGGCGGCGAAAAGGAAGAAGTCCGAAGGTCCTGAACCGGGCCGACGGCCATGTCAGTTCGTGATGACTGCCATCTCGTGGGCAGTTGGCGAGGTCACGCGCCGGGGGTCTCCATGTCGACCTCGCTGCCCAGACGCAGGCGTGTGGCGCGGCCGTCGGTATCGAGATCGAAGACCACTCGCTGGCCCTGACGGAGCATGCGGAAGATGGAACCGACGAGCGCGTCGTCGGCGAGATCGAAGTCGGAGAGGTCGGTGTCGCACATCACGACGCCGTCGCCGCTGGACGGGTCGAAGCTCTTGATGACGCCCTGCACGGGAAGGCCTCAGCCGGCCTTGACGATCTTGCCGCTCTTGATGCAGCCGGTGCACACGTACAGGCGCTTGGGGCTGCCACTGACCAGGGCGCGGACGCGCTGGATGTTCGGGTTCCAACGACGCTTGGTACGACGGTGCGAGTGCGACACGTTCATACCGAAGGACGGGCCCTTGCCACACACTTCACATACAGCTGCCATGACGTAACTTCTTCCACGAGCAATCGAAACGAGCGCAGGGATGCTACCAGTGAAGGTCGGAAGTTCGACACCTGCGCCGGCCACCAGCCGCCGAGACGGTGCAGCACCCGAGACAGCGCGTCAGTAGTGTGACCGCCGTGCCCACCTTGGAACACCTCAGTCCCGACGCGCTCCGTCACACCGTCATCACGTTCCGCGATGCGATGAAGGCACACGCGCCGGGCATCAACCGGCTGAACGTGTATCCGGTTCCAGATGGCGACACGGGCACCAACATGGCTCGCACGCTCGACGCGGTGGTGGCCGAGTTGGAAGGCGCCGATCGGGGCATGGAGACCACGTGCAACGCCATCAGCCACGGCAGCCTGATGGGTGCCCGCGGCAACAGCGGGGTCATCCTCAGCCAGATCCTGCGGGGTCTCGCCGGCACGATGAAGGAGGTCACCGAGGGTTCTGCGCTGAAGGTGGCCGAAGCGCTGAAGGCGGCATCGGCCGCTGCGTACCAGGCGGTGCTGAAGCCGATCGAGGGCACCATCCTCACCGTCGTGCGCGAATCCGCCGACGCGGCGCACGAGTCGGCGCAGAGCGGTGGCTCCCTGGTGGTGGTGCTGCGTGCTGCCCGGGCAGCCGGTAAGTCGGCGCTCGAGCGCACTCCCGACATGCTGCCCGTGCTGAAGGACGCCGGCGTGGTCGACGCAGGTGGCGCCGGGTTCCTGCTGCTGCTCGACGCTGCGCTGCACGTCGTCGACGGTGTGCCCATTCCCGAGCCGGAGGAGTTCGAAGGCCCCAACGACGAACAGTTGGAGGCCGCGGCCCACCGGCGCGCCACCGACGGCAGCGTCGACGTCAGCGAGCTGCGCTACGAGGTGATGTACTTCCTCCACCTCGACGACGGCAAGATCCAGAACTTCAAGGAGGACTGGGGCGAGATCGGCGACAGCATCGTGGTCGTGGGCGGCGACGGCCTGTTCAACTGCCACGTCCACACCAACGACATCGGTGCCGCCATCGAAGTCGCCATCGACCTCGGCGGGCGCCCCAAGCAGATCCGGGTCACCGACCTGTTCGAGGAGATGGCCGAGGATCACGCGAAGCGCGAGGCGGCCATCGCCAGCGGGCACGTCGCGTCGCGGGCTGGTGCGGGCCTGCCGCCTGTCACCTGCGCCGTCGTCGCGGTGTCCAGCGGCGACGGCCTCTCCGAGCTGTTCGGCCAGCTCGGCGTGCAGGGTGTGGTCACCGGCGGCCAGACCTTGAATCCGTCGACGGCCGAGCTGCTCGCCGCTGTCGAGGCGGTCAACGCGCAGCAGGTGGTGGTGCTGCCCAACAACAAGAACATCATCCCGGTCGCCGAGCAGCTCGATGCGCTCACGAGCAAGACCGTGGTGGTGGTGCCCACCAAGAGCATGCCCGCCGCGCTCGCCGCGCTGGTGCTCTACGACCCCGAGGCCGATGCTGCGTCGAACGGCGAGGAGATGTCGGAGGCCGCTGAGTCGGTCGCCACCGGCGAGGTCACGCGTGCGGTGCGAGCCACCACCACCGACGCAGGCGCGGTCAGCGAGGGCGACTGGATCGGCATCGTGCGGCGGGCACAGGCCGGCGATGCGGGCGCGGAGCCGGGCGACGACGGCATCGTCGCCATCAGCGGCACGCTCGACGGAGCCACGGTGGCGCTCCTCGAGGAGATGGTGGGCCCTCGAGCCGAGATCGTCACGGTGGTGGAGGGGCGCGACGCGGGCGCCGCACACACCGAGGTCGTCCGTGCATGGCTGCTCGAACACCGACCCGACGTGCAGGTGGAAGTGCATCGCGGTGGCCAGCCGCTCTACCCGTACCTCTTCGGCGTCGAGTGAGCGAGATCACCCTTCGCGAGCTGTCCGCGATCGGTGTCGATCGACTGAAGGGCGTGGGCGACAAGAAGCTCGCGTCGCTGCACGAGGTGGGCGTCGACACCGTGCTCGACCTGCTCACCACCTATCCGCGACGCTGGGTCGACCGCACCAACGAGTGCCGCGTCAGCGATCTGGTGGCCGGCCAGGAGGCGCTCGTGCTGGTGGCCGTGCGCAGCGTCAGCAAGCGCGTCGGCAGGAACCGGCGCACTCTTGTCGAAGCGGTCGTGGGCGACGGCAGTGGCCGCTTCCACGTGGTGTTCTTCAACCAGCCGTGGCGCGAGAAGCAGTTGCGGGAGGGCGCGCAGGTCGCGCTGTTCGGCAAGCCGGAGGTGTACCGCGGCGGGCTGCAGATGACGAACCCGATCGTCGACATGATCGGCGATCGCACCAACCGCATCGTGCCGATCTATCCGCAGAGCGAGAAGGCGTCGCTCAGCACGTGGGAGATCGCCGGCTGGGTGGAAGACGCGCTGAAGCGGTGCGAGGCGCGCGGCCTCGCCGACCCGCTGCCGTCCGGCGCCCGCACCCGGCTCGGGCTCATTGGCCGCCATCAGGCGCTGCGCCAGATCCACCTGCCCGAGACGATGGGGGAGAAGGAGCTCGCTCGCCGCCGGCTGGCGTTCGACGAGCTGCTGCGCGTGCAGACCGTGCTGGTGATGCGCAAGCGGGCCCTGGAACGCGACTCGCTCGGCATCAGGCACGACATCGACGGCGAGCTGGTGGGCCGGCTGCGCGCGGCGTTGCCGTACGAGCTCACCGGCGCGCAACGCAAGGCCATCGCGGAGATCGAGGTCGACCTGGCCGGCCCGCACCCGATGCACCGTCTGCTGCAGGGCGACGTGGGGTCGGGCAAGACCCTCGTCGCGGTGAGCGCGATGCTCACGGCGGTGCAGGGTGGCCACCAGGGTGCGCTGATGGCACCCACCGAGGTGCTCGCCGAGCAGCACGCGTCGGGTGTGCGCCGTCTGCTCGCCGGTGTCACGGTGCCCGACCCCGGCAACCTGTTCGGCGATCGCCCGTTGCGCGTCGAACTGCTCTCCAACCGGGTCACGGGCGCAGAACGGCGCGAGGTTCTCGCGGGCATCGCCGACGGCACGGTCGACATCGCCATCGGCACGCACGCGCTCATCCAGGAAGGCGTGCAGTTCCACAGCCTCGGTGTGGTCGTCGTCGACGAGCAGCACCGCTTCGGTGTCGAGCAGCGCGCCGCGCTGCGCGCGAAGGGCGACGGCGACGTGGTGCCCGACGTGCTGGTGATGACCGCCACCCCCATTCCACGCACCGCAGCGATGACCGTGTACGGCGACCTCGACGTGAGCGTGCTCGACGAGCTGCCGCCCGGACGCACGCCCATCGTCACCAAGTGGGCCAACGGTCCGCTGATGGAGCAGGGCGCGTGGGCCACCGTGCGCGAGGAGGTGGCGGCCGGGCGCCAGGCCTATGTGGTGTGCCCGCTCATCGAGGAGAGCGAGAAGCTCGAGGTGGCGAGCGCGCAGGAGACCTATGAGCGCCTGCACCACGACGAGTTGAAGGGGTTGCGCATCGCGCTGTTGCACGGGCGTATGCCGTCGGCGGAGAAGGAAGCGGTGATGGATCGCTTCCGCGTGGGCGAGATCGACGTGCTCGTGGCCACCACGGTCATCGAGGTCGGTGTCGACGTTCCGAACGCCACCGTCATGGTCATCATCGACGCCGACCGCTTCGGCATCGCACAGCTGCACCAGTTGCGCGGCCGCGTCGGTCGCGGCGCGCACGCGTCCACCTGCTGGCTGGTGACGCAGGAGGTGGAGGGTCGCAACCCGCGCGTGGAGGCGCTCGTCGCCACCACCGACGGCTTCGAACTCGCCGAGGTCGACCTCGATCTACGCGGCGAGGGCACGCTGATGAACACCGCACAGAAGGGCCGCAGCGACCTCCGGCTCGCCTCGCTGCGGCGCGACCGCGAGCTGGTGGTGCTCGCCCGTGAGGTGGCGTTCGAGATCGTCGACCCCGACCCCATGCTCGACGACCACCCGCTCCTGCTCGACGAGCTCCGACTCCTCTTCACCGCCGACGACGAAGCCTTCCTCTTCAAGAACTGACCCCGCCGGCGTGCCGATCTGGGTCTGGATCGTCCCGGGCGCCGGGACGATTCCTGTCCAGATCGCCGACCGGGACGATTCCTGTCCAGAAGCCCCGTCACCAGTGGTCGCGGGTGCCGTGCTCGGATTCGCCGGACTCGTCGTCGTCGGGGAGCACGAGGTCCCAGCGGTCGCGGCAGTCCTCGCAGCGATAGGCGACGATGTCGCCGGGCAGCCAGATGCCGTCCTCGGTGGGGTGCGTCAGCAGATGGCAGCGCCCACCACAGTCGATGCACGTGATGGTGGGTTCCGGCTGCAGCACGCCCGTAGTCTGGCCGTCGACAGACTGGAACGGCAATGGAAGCGGGAACGGCATGCGTGTGATCTCCGGCGAGTTCGGCGGGCGCCTTCTCGTCACGCCCGAGGGCGAGACCACCCGACCCACCACCGACAAGGTGCGCCAGGCCGTCTTCAACTCGCTCTCCAGCATGGGTGTGGTCGAGGGTGCCGTCGTCGCCGACCTGTACGCCGGCTCCGGTGCACTCGGCATCGAGGCCATCTCGCGCGGGGCCGAGCGATGCATCTTCGTCGAACGCGACCGCGCGGCGCTCGTGGCATTGCGCGAGAACATCGCGACGCTCGGCATCGGCGACCGGTGCACGGTGCATGCCACCGACGTGATGGCCTGGGTGCCCGCGATGCGCAACGTCGACGTCGCGTTCATCGATCCGCCGTACGCGTTCGAGTCGTGGCCCGCGCTGCTGAAGCTGGTCGACGTTGGTCTCGTGGTCGCGGAGGCCGACGACCCCATCGACGCGCCCGACGGATGGACGCAGCTGCGCAGCCGCCGCTACGGCCGCACCTGGGTCACGTTGCTCGAGCCGTCGGCCTGACGAGCGCGCTGGAAACCGGCGCGACATGAACGGCTAGCGTGTGGCCGCCATGGCGACCGTTCTCTATCCCGGAAGTTTCGACCCGTTGCACCTGGGCCACATCGACGTGATCGAGCAATCGGTGGAGCTGTTCGGCACCGTCATCGTGGGCGTCATGCACAACCCCACCAAGCCCAGCGGAATGTTCACGCTCGCCCAGCGCGAGGCCATGATCCGCGAGAGCGTGGCGCACCTGCCCTCGGTCGAGGTGATGGCGTTCGACGGCCTCGCGGTGCACGCGGTGGAGAAGGCGAAGGCAGCGTTCATCGTGAAGGGGCTGCGCACCGGCGGCGACTTCGAGGTCGAGCAGCAGATGGCGCACACCAACCATGCCGTCAGCGGCGTCCGCACCGTGTACCTGCCGTGCAAGCCCGCCCTGGTGTCCATCAGCAGTCGTTTCATTCGAGAGATCGCCCAGTACGGTGGCGACGTCAGTTCGCTGGTGCCCGCCCCGGTCGCCACGCAACTCGCCACGCTGTTCCCCACCCCGACGTCGGCCCAACAGGCCACTAGCTGAACACTCCGAGAACCCATGAGCTACGACGATCACTACGACGATGACGGGTACGACGACGAGGAGATCGACGACTCCGACGCGTTCGTGCGCTCCACCAACGGCTACGTCGGCGATGCCGAGACACTCGTCCGCCGCGCGCTCGACCTCATCGCGAACGCGCCGAAGATGCCGCTGTCGTCGTCGCCGCGCATCGACGGCGACGAGATCATCGAGCTGCTCGACGAGGCCCTGAACCGGCTGCCCGACGAGATGCGCCAGGCGCGCTGGATGATCAAGGAACGCCAGGAGTTCGTCGCGAAGACCCGTCGCGAAGCCGACGAGCTGCTCGAAGCCGCGCGCGTGCAGGCCGAGCGGATGGTGCAGCGCACGGAAGTGGTGCGCGCCGCGGAGCAGCGGGCACGGCAGATCAACGAGGCCGCCGAGTCCGACGCCCGTCGCCTGCGGCACGAGACCGAGGACTTCCTCGACCAGCGCCTCGGCAGCTTCGAGATCCTCATCGACAAGCTCAGCAAGACCGTCCAGGCCGGTCGTTCACGTCTGGCCATCGGCCAGCACCGCGAGAGCGACGCTGTGGAGGAAGAGGACCCGACGAAGGGCTTCTTCGACCAGGACCGGTAGCGCGATGGCCAACTCATTGCGTGTGAACGCGGCCGAACTGCTCCGCCGACCCGGCAGCCAGAAGTCGTACGAGCTGCAGCCCACGCTCGACGAGCTCGACGTGCACGATCCGTCACGCTTCGCCGACGACGCCGTGGTCGACGTGAGCCTGCACCTGGAAGCACTCACCGATGGCATCGTCATCGACGGCGAGCTGCGCGTGCCGTGGCACGGTGTGTGCCGCCGCTGCCTGGTGCCCACCGGGGGAGTGCAGGTCAGTGAAGTGCACGAGCTGTACCAGCTGGTGGTCACCGACCCGGAGGCGTTCGAGATCGTCGGCGACCAGGTCGACCTGGCCGACGTGGTGCGCGAACTGGTGCTGCTCGACGTGCCCACCACGCCACTGTGCCGGCCCGACTGCGCCGGGCTGTGCCTCACCTGCGGCGCCAACCTCAACGACGAGCAGTGCGACTGCGCCGGCCCTCCGGTCGACCCGCGCTGGGCGGCACTCGACCTGTTGAAGCCGTCCGACGGCGACCACTCGCCGAACTGACCGATTGCAGGTAGCAAGCGGCCTGGTGCCGCCGCTAACCTCTCATAGCTCGTGTGCCGAGGGAGGTCCCTCGCCGATTCCGGGAGTCATCATGGCTGTTCCCAAGAAGAAGAAGTCGAAAATGAAGACGCGCAGCCACCGTGCTGGCGCGTGGAAGCTGGCGGCCCCGTCGCGCAGCGTGTGCCCGCGGTGCGCGGCTGCCAAGCTGCCGCACACGGTGTGCCCTGCGTGCGGTTGGTACAAAGACCGCGTCGCCATCGAAGTCGGCTGAGCCGAGCCACCACAGTGCTGCCGATCGCAGTCGATGCGATGGGTGGCGACCGAGCGCCGGGCGACATCCTCGCCGGCGCCCATGCGGCCGCCGCCCTCGGTGTTCCCGTCATCCTCGTCGGGCCCGACGGGCTCGAGGGCTGCGGCGACCTGCCGCTCATCCCCGCCTCCGAAGTCATCGCCATGGACGACGACGCGGCGCAGGGTGTGCGCCGCAAGAAGGACTCCACGCTGGTGCGTGCCGCTGAAGCCGTGCGCGACGGCAAGGCCAGCGCAATGGTCTCCGCCGGCAACACCGGCGCCACCATGGCCTCCGCGTTGTTGCGCATGGGTCGCGTGAAGGGCGTCAACCGCCCGGCCATCGCCACACCCATCCCCGTGCCCGGCGAACGGCCCACCATCCTGCTCGACGCCGGCGCCAACGCCGAGGTGCAGGCCGAGTGGCTGGTGCAGTTCGCGCAGATGGGCTCCATCTACGCGCGCCACCGATTCGGCATCGAGCGGCCGAAGGTGGGTCTGCTCTCCATCGGCGAGGAACCCGGCAAGGGCGACACCTTGCGCAAGGAAGCGTTCGAGTTGCTCGCTGCTGCTCCTGGCATCGACTTCATCGGCAACGTCGAAGGTCGCGACCTGATGAAGAAGACCGCCGATGTCATCGTCACCGACGGCTTCACCGGCAACGTCGCGTTGAAGGCTCTCGAAGGTGGCATGAAGACGCTGTTCGGTGCGCTGCTCACCGCGTTCGCCGCCAAGCCGGAGTACAAGGAACATGCCGACGCGCTGCTGCCGGCACTCATGCCGCTCTACGAGCAGATGAGCCCCGACACGCAGGGCGGGGCCGTGCTGCTGGGCGTCGACGGCATCTGCATCATCAGCCACGGATCCTCGGGTGAAACCGCGATGGTCAACGCCATCAAGCTCGCCGAGGAGATGGTGCAGACCGGTCTCGTCGCCGAGATCACCGCCGCGTTCGCGACGCCGGCCTGACGCTTCCGTCCGCGTGCACTCACGAGTGCAACCGCGGCGCTAGCCTCGCTTCGCCTCACACACGACCGCCAGGAGCAACCAGGTGCCTGCAGAAACCCACGTCGAACACGACCCACTCGACCGCAACGGCGTCTTCGAGATCGTCCGTGCCAACCTCGCCGACATCTTGGAGATCGACCCGAAGACCATCTCCGAAGGGCAGTCCTTCGTCGACGATCTCGATGCCGACTCGCTGGCACTCATCGAGTTGGTGGAGGCGCTCGAGGAAGACCTGGCCGAGCGGTCGGTCGGGTTCCGCATCGAGGACGAAGACCTCGTCGACCTGAAGACCGTGCGCGACGCGGTCGACTACGTGTTCGACCGCGTCAAGGGCAACTGACCTCCCGGTGCTGCCGGAACCAGATCTCACCGGGTTGCAGCAACGCCTCGGGCACCAGTTCACGGATCCTCGCCTTCTGCGCCGAGCGCTCGCTCATCGCAGCTGGTGCAGCGAGGTGGGTGGCGAGCCGAGCAACGAACGCCTCGAGTTCCTGGGCGACGCGGTGCTCGGGTGGGTGGTGGCCGACCTGGCGTACCACCACCACGGCGATCTCACCGAGGGCAAGCTCACCGACCTGCGCAAGAGCGTCGTCAACGCGTCGGCCCTCGCGGAGGTTGCCCAGGAGATCCAGCTCGGGCCGTGCCTGCTGCTCGGCAAGGGCGAGGACGCCGCGGGTGGCCGCACGAAGCCGTCCATCCTCAGCGACGCGCTGGAGGCGGTGCTCGGCGCGGTCTACGTCGACGGTGGTGCCGACGCGGCCTTCCAGCTGGTGCAGCGGCTGCTCACCGACCGGATGGGCGTCGCCGCGCTGCGTCTCGACCGGCTCGACTACAAGACGGTGCTGCAGGAGCTGACTGCTCGCGAGTTCGACACCGCTCCCGTGTACGTGCTCAGCGACAGCGGGCCGGATCACGAGAAGCGCTTCTTCGCCACCGTCATCGTCAACGGGCAGAGCGTGGGTGCGGGCGAAGGTCGGTCGAAGAAGACCGCCGAGCAGGCGGCCGCCGAGCAGGCGTGGCTCGAGCTCTCCAGCCACGTTGCGGAGTAGCGGGTGCCCGAACTGCCGGAAGTCGAGACCGTCCGCCGCGGCCTGCAGGTGCAGGTGGTCGGACGCCGCATCACGAAGGTGGAGGTCGGTCGCGAACGGTCGGTCCGCCGCACCTCGCGTGCTGCGGTCATCGACGGCCTCACCGGCGCCACCATCACGGAGGTGAACCGCCGCGGCAAGTACCTGCTGTGCACGCTCGACACCGGCGACCACATGATGGTGCACCTCCGCATGAGCGGTCGGCTGCTGGTGGCCGCGGCCGGCACCGAGCGGCCACCGCACACGCACGTCGTGCTGCACCTGGTGGGCGAACCGGCGCAGGAGCTGTGGTTCGTCGACCCGCGCACGTTCGGTGAAGTCGTGGTGTTCGATCCGCTCAACGTCGCGGTGGAGATGCCCGAGCTGGCGAAGATGGGCGTCGACCCCATCGCCGACGGCCTCGATCGCGCCCAGTTCGCGCGGCTGTTGCGCAGTCGATCGCGCCAGATCAAGGCGCTGCTGCTCGACCAGCACGTCATTGCCGGCATCGGCAACATCTATTGCGACGAAGCGTTGCACCTCGCCGGAGTGCGCTGGGACCGTCGCTCCGACGCGGTCACTCCACGCGAGATCACCCGCCTGCACGCGGCCATCATGCAGGTGCTCGGCGACGCCATCGAGGCCGGTGGCAGCACGCTGGCCGACACGCAGTACGTGGGCCTCGACGGTGAGCGCGGCTGGTTCCAGTTGCACCACCGGGTGTACGACCGCGCCGGCCAACGCTGCCTGACGTGCGGCAAGGCCGACATCGTGAAGGTCGCGGTGGCGGGCAGAGGTACCCACTACTGCCCCCGCTGCCAATCCTGATGGTCGGGACTGGCCTCCGCTTCGCTTCGGCTGCTCCCTCCGTGCACCTCGTCGCTGGCGCTTCCCTCGGCGCGTGTGACCCACGATGTGCGGGTGGCGACGACCTGCCTGCCGTAAAGCCGGGTCTGCGGCCGACCCTTGATAACGTCCGGGCGCCGTGTTTCTGAAGTCGCTCACCCTCAAAGGTTTCAAGTCGTTCGCCGACGCCACCACCCTGCAGCTCGAGCCGGGGGTGACCGTCGTCGTCGGTCCCAACGGTTCCGGCAAGTCGAACGTGGTCGACGCCATCGCGTGGGTGCTCGGTGCACAGGCCCCCAGCGCGGTGCGCAGCCAGAAGATGGACGACGTCATCTTCGCCGGCACCGCCAAGCGGCCGGCCCTCGGTCGCGCCGAGGTGGTGCTCACGCTCGACAACTCCGCCGGGCTGCTGCCGATCGAGTTCACCGAGGTGACGGTGAGCCGCACGCTCTTCCGTACCGGCGAGAGCGAGTACGCGATCAACGGCATCAACTGCCGCCTGCTCGACGTGCAGGAACTGCTCAGCGACGCCGGTGTCGGGCGCCAGCAGCACGTCATCGTCAGCCAGGGCCAGATCGACGCAGTGCTCAACGCTCGCCCGGAGGACCGTCGCGGCATCGTCGAGGAAGCCGCCGGTGTGCTGAAGTACCGCCGCCGCAAGGAGAAGGCCGAGCGCCGGCTCGACGCCACCGAGGCCAGCCTGCTGCGCGTGCAGGACCTGCTGCGCGAGGTTCGCCGGCAGCTGAGGCCCCTCGAACGCCAGGCCGATGCGGCTCGCCGCCACGGCGACCTCGTCGCCGAGCTCAACGGGCTCAAGATCTTCCTGGCCGGCCGCGAGATCGCCGCGCAGCGGGCCCGCCTCACCACCTTGGCGGGGGAGAAGATCACCCTCACCGAAGCCGAGCAGACCTTGCGCACGGAGTTGGCCGCGCTCGACACCGGCGTGATGGCGGCCGAAGCCGAGCTGACTGCCCGCGGCGACACCGACCTCAGCGACGAGATGGTGCGGGTGGAGCAGCTGCGCGAGCGCGCACGCGGCATCGCCGCGGTGCTGGTGGAGCGCCGGCGTTCGATGGAGCGCGACCGCGGCCAGCTGATGGACAGCGGGGTGGTCGCCAACCTGGAGGCCGACGCCGAGCGCCTGCGCGACGAACTCGCCGGGGTGATCGCCGACCTGGCCGCCGTCGGTCCCGAGGCCGAGGAGCTGTTGGCTGAAGAAGCGGCGTTCGCCGAGCAGCGTCGCGAAACGCTGTCGTCGATCGACAGCATCTCCGGCAGCACGTCGGCCGCCAGCGCCGCCGCCGAGGTGCGCGGTGAACTGCGGTCCATGCGCACCAGCCTCGAGCGCGCCGACGGCGAGCTGCGCCGCCAGCGCGCACGCCTCGACTCGCTGCGCCAGCGCGCGCTGCGCCTCGACGGTGAGTGCGAGCGCCTGCGTGTGGAGTGCGAAACGGCGCAGGCCGCGGAAGCCTCACTGGT
>JAUXQB010000126.1 GCA_030685215.1 Actinomycetota bacterium | reverse complement strand
GAGACCCAGCTGTACCTCGTCGAAGAGGTCCAGAAGGTGTACCGCGACCAGGGTGTGTCGATCAGCGACAAGCACATCGAGCTGATCGTTCGCCAGATGACCCGCCGCATCGGCGTGCAGGAGCCGGGCGACACCGGCTTCCTGCCCGGCGAGCGTGCCGACGCGAAGGTGTTCCGCGACACCAACCGTCGCATGGTCGAGGAGGGCAAGAAGCCCGCCGAGGGTCGCCCGGAGATCATGGGCATCACCAAGGCTTCGCTGGCCACCGAGAGCTGGCTGTCGGCGGCCTCCTTCCAGGAGACCACCCGGGTGCTCACCGAGGCCGCCATCGACGGCAAGGGCGACAGCCTGCTCGGCCTCAAGGAGAACATCATCATCGGCAAGCTCATCCCGGCCGGTACCGGCATGATGCGCTACCGCGAGTTCGACGTCGCTGCCCCGGACTACCAGCCGATGGCCTACTTCAGCAGCGAAGCTGCCGAGGATCCGGCCGCGTGGCTGAGCAACATCCACGGCACCTACAGTTCCGACGAGCCGGAAGCCGCCGTCGAAGTCTGATCCACGTCGACACGAAGTGTGCAACGGCCCGGGGTTCGCCCCGGGCCGTTGCGCGTCGCCGACCTGCAATTCTGTTGCATCAGCGCCGCGGCTCGGGCGACGCTGTCGGTGTGGACGTCCGCCGCATCACGCCCCTCGATGGAGCCCGCTTGCAGCGGGTCCGGCTTGCTGCGCTCGAGGAGTCTCCGTCGGCGTTCGGCTCGACGTTCGGGGCAGAGGCAGACCGGCCGGAGGCCGAGTGGGCGGACCGAGCCGCCGCCGGCGCAGATGGGAGCGAACGAGCGACCTTCTTCGCGCAGTTCGACGACGAGCTCGTCGGCCTGGTGGGCGGATACCGCGACGAGCCGTCGTCCTCGATCGTCGAGCTGGTCTCGATGTGGGTCGCGCCACCCTTCCGTGGTCGAGGAGTCGGGTCGCGGCTCGTCGACGCGGTGATCGCGTGGGCCGTCGGGACGAACGCGACGTGCGTCTCGCTGTGGGTGACGCGTGGGAACACGCCCGCCGAGCGCCTCTACGAATCGAAGGGTTTCGTCGCGACCGGGGAGGTGCAGCCGCTCCCGTCCGATGCATCGCACGACGAGGTCAGGATGACGTTCACGCTCGGATGACGGGGGTTCGTCACCACTCGATGGTGACGTCGCCGTTGGCTCGCGCGAACTCGGCGAGGCGGTCGTCCTTGGTGACCAGCGGTAGGCCGTTGTGCACGGCGGTGGCGTAGATGATGCGATCGGCGAGGTCGCCGGTGAAGTCGTCGAGTTGCGCGGCCGCGACCGCGATGGCTGGGGTGAGCTCGGCGATGGTGACGATGCCGTCGGCGAGCAGGTCGTGCACCCAGATCTGCGTCGGGCGGTCGAGCGCCACGCGGCCCTGGTCGACGAGCATCGCCAACTCCCACGCGGAGATGGCGCTCAGGAACAGGCGCGGCGCGCCGTCGATGAGCCGACGGGCGCGCGCCGAGAGCCGGTCGCTGCCGGCCTGCCACCACAGCAGCGTGTGCGTGTCGAGCAGCAGCGAGTCAGCGTCGGGCATCCCACGCTGCTTCCGTGCCGAAGTAGTCGTCGTCGTCGTCGGCCAGCAGGGTGACCGAGCCGGCGTCGAGCACCGCATGATCGATGGGCACCACGCGGGCGACGGGGATGCCGTGCTTGGTGACCACGAGCGAGCGGTGGGTGGTGGCCACCTCGTCGAGGAGCGCGAGGCACCGCGCCTTGAACACGCTGGCGGGTACGGTGGGTTCAGCCATCGCGCCAGGCTACCGAGAAGTGACCATGGTGCGATGACCATGGTCGCACATTTGTCGGTGTGGGGTGGTCAAATGCGCGCTCGCGTGTTGTCGCCTCCGAGCGCGCGCCCATAGCATTGCGGGGTCCTATCAAGCATGAGGTAAACGCGTGCCCACAATTCAGCAGCTGGTCCGTCAAGGTCGCAGCACGAAGTTCTCGAAGACGAAGACGCCGGCCCTGAAGGGGTCGCCGCAGCGTCGTGGCGTGTGCACCCGCGTGTACACCAACACTCCCAAGAAGCCGAACTCCGCGCTGCGCAAGGTCGCCCGTGTGCGCCTCACCAGCGGCGTCGAGGTCACGGCCTACATTCCCGGTGAGGGCCACAACCTGCAGGAGCACAGCATCGTGCTCGTGCGTGGCGGCCGTGTGCGCGACCTTCCCGGTGTGCGCTACAAGGTCATCCGCGGCGCGCTCGACGCCGCCGGTGTGAAGAATCGCAAGCAAGCCCGCAGCCGCTACGGCGCCAAGATGGCCAAGTAAGGAAACGAAGAACCATGCCCCGTAAAGGTCCTGCCCAGCGTCGCGAGCTCATGCCCGACCCGATCTACCGTTCGCTCCTCGTCACCCAGCTGGTCAACAAGGTCATGCTGCACGGCAAGCGTTCGGTCGCCGAGAAGATCGTGTACGACGCGCTGAAGATGGTGGAGGAGAAGTCGGGCGCCGAGCCCATCGCCACCCTCAAGCGTGCCATCGACAACATCAAGCCGCCGCTCGAAGTGCGCAGCCGCCGCGTCGGTGGCGCCACCTACCAGGTGCCTGTGGAAGTGCGTCCGCGCCGTGCCAGCACCCTGTCGGTGCGCTGGCTCGTCGACTTCAGCCGTGCCCGTCGTGAGAAGACCATGGCCGAGTGCCTCGCCGGCGAGCTGCTCGATGCCGCCAACGGTCTCGGCGCCAGCATCAAGAAGCGCGACGACATGCAGAAGATGGCCGAGAGCAACAAGGCCTTCGCTCACTACCGCTGGTAGTCGCCTCGTTCCGTACGATGACCGAACCCGCCCTCACGGGCGGGTTCGTTCGTTTTCCTGCAGGGCGGCGTCGAGGAGCCACCGATGAGTGCACGACACGAGTTCGACGTCATCGTGGTCGGCGGTGGCGCCACGGGTGCCGCCACCGCATGGTCGTGCGCTCGCCGCGGGCTGCGCGTGCTCATCCTCGAGCGATTCGAGCCTGGACACGATCGAGGCTCGTCGCACGGCACCGAGCGGATCGTGCGGCTGGGGCACACCGATCGCGCGTACGTCGACCTCGCGGTTGCTGCGCTGGCCGGCTGGAGCGAGTTGGAGGCGTTGACCGGTGAGCCGTTGCTGGTGCGTGGCGGTGCCGTCGACTTCGGCATCGACAGCGAGCTCGAGCAGATCGCATCCACGATGCGCGAGTGCGGGCTCGCGACCGAGCTGCTCGCGCCGATGGAGGCGATGCGTCGATTCGAAGGGTTCCACTTCGAGGGGAGCGTGCTGTTCCACCCCGACGGTGGCACCGTGCTCGCCGACCGAGCATTGGCGGTGCTCCGGGCCCTGGCGGCGTCGGCCGGCGCCGCCCTCGTCGGCGGGCAGCAGGTGGTCGCGCTCGAGCAGCTCGGCCGCGGCGTGGCGGGGCGCACCGCCGACGAGGAGTGGCGTGCAGGCGTGGCGGTGGTCCCGGCCGGGGCATGGGCCCCGGACGTGGTGGCCGGCATCGGCGACCTCCCAGACTTCCGGGTGACGCCGG
>JAUXQB010000115.1 GCA_030685215.1 Actinomycetota bacterium | reverse complement strand
ATCCGCGTCTTCATGCACCTCAAGTTCGACAGCCCGCTGTTCAGCGCGATGTTCTACATCGGGCTCGGTCTCGCGCTGTTCGTGTACACCGTCTTCCTCGCGACCTTCCAGTTCTTCGCGAGGTGATCTGATGCACGCCGCTGCTCCGTACGCGGATCCGTGGCGTTTCGTGTCGAACGTCGAGGTCTACCTGTTGGTGGCCTTCCTCGTCGGCGCGTACGTGTACATGGTGCGCGTCATCGGGCCCAAGGCGGTGGCGCCGGGCGAACAGGTGATCAGCCGACGCAACCTGTGGAGCTTCATCGCGGCGATGCTGCTGCTGTTCGTGGGCAGCACCTGGCCGCTGCACCAGATCGCCGAGGGGTACCTGTACAGCGCGCACATGTTGCAGCACATGATGCTCAGCTATTTCATGCCACCGTTGGTGCTGCTGGCCACTCCCGAGTGGCTGCTGCGCGTGCTGGTGGGCGATGGCCGCACATATCGGGTGGTGCGCTTCTTCTCCACTCCCGTGGTGGCCGCCGTGCTGTTCAACGCGATGGTGATGGTCAGCCACATCCCGGGTGTGGTGAACGCGTCCACCACCAACGGGCCGTTGCACTATTTCATGCACTTCGCCATCGTCAGCACTGCGCTGCTGATGTGGATGCCCGTGGTCGGTCCGTTCAAGGAACTGCACATGAAGCCGGTCGGGAAGATGATCTACCTGTTCCTGCAGAGCGTGGTGCCCACCGTGCCGGCCGCGTGGCTGGCGCTCGCGGAGGGCACGGTCTACGACCACTACGGCGACGAGCCGGTGCGCGTGTGGGGCATCAACCCGATCGACGACCAGCAGATCGCGGGACTCATCATGAAGGTGGGCGGCGGCATCTTCCTGTGGACCGTCGTCATCACCATGTTCGTGAAGCGGTTCGGCAAGAGCCCCGACACAGAGAACAGCTACCGACGTCGCGCGGTCGCGGCCACCGAGGAACCGCTCACCTACGAGCAGGTGACGGAAGCGTTCGATCGCGCCGAGGCGCCGTCGGAGCCCCGACGCTGACGGTTCTCAGTCCCAGCGGAAGACCACGGCGGCGACCACCGGCGCCACCAGTGCCCAGCCGGCCAGCACCAGCCAGCTGGTCAGCACTGCGGTGCCGTTGCCGCCGAGCGTGTCGCGCAGCACGTCGGCCAACGCGCCGCTGGGCAGCGCGTGTGCCACCGCGCGCAGCGCCGACGGCAGCTCGCCGAACGGGATGACCATGCCGCCGAGCAGCAGCATCACCAGGTACAGGCCGTTGAGCGCGGCCAGGTTGAGCTCGCCGCGCAGCCGACCGGCGAACGCGAGGCCGATGCCGGCGAACGCGAGAGTGCCGAGCAGCACGGCCCCGATGGCGGCGGGCCAGTTGGTGCTCGCCGGCGACCAGCCGAGCGCGTAGGCCACTGGCACGAGGATGGCGAACTGCACCAGTTCGACCACTGCGACGGCGGCGATCTTCGCCGCGATGAGCCGGCCGCGGCCGAGCGGCGTGGCACCCAGTCGCTTCAGCACGTGGTAGCTGCGTTCGAAACCGGTGCCGATGCCGAGGCTCACCATCGAGGTGCTCATCACCGCGAGCGCGAGCACACCGGGTGCCAGGAAGTCGACGGGGTCGTCGGTGCCGGTGGGCAGCACGTCGACGAGGCTGAAGAACACCAGCAGCAGCACGGGAATGCCGAGCGTGAGCAGCAGCTGCTCGCCGTTGCGGGCGACCAGCTCGAGCTCGGTGCGCAGCTGGGATCGGAAGCGGCTCACGACTCGTCGTCCGGGTCGGGACGGTCGGCGGTGAGCCGACGGAAGACGTCTTCCAGGCGCTGGGCCCCGGCGCGGAGATCGGTGAGCGGGTGCCCGTGGTCGGCCAGCCAGCCGGTGAGTTGCGCCATCAGCCGCGGGTGCGGCGGCGCGTCGATGACGTACTCGTCGTGCCCGACGCGGCTGGCGACCATGCCGATGCTCGTGGCCAGCGCCACCGTGTCGAGCGTCGGGCTGCTGCGGAAGCGGATCTCGTCGTGGCCGCGACGCAGCTCGGACAACGTGCCGTCGGCGATGACCTGACCGCCGTCGAAGATGACCACACGGTCGGCCAGGCGCTCTGCCTCGTCGAGCTCGTGGGTGGCGAGCACCACCGCACAGCCGTCGAGCGCGAGGCCGCGCACGAGCTCGCGGATGGTGTCGCGGCCGTTCACGTCGACGCCCGAGGTGGGCTCGTCGAGGAAGGCGACATCGGGCCGCGCCGCCAGCGCGAGCGCGAGCGACAGCCGCTGCTTCTCCCCGCCGCTGAGCCGCCGCCACGTGGCGGTGCGCCGATCGGCGAGGCCCACCTGCTGCACCAGCGCGTCGGCGTCGGCACCCTTCCCGTACAGCGTGCAGTAGTGGCGCACGGTGCTCAGCACCCGCGCGCTGGGGTACACGCCGCCCTCCTGCAGCATCACGCCCATCCGCTCGCTCAGCCGGCGTTGCTGGGTGGCGGGGTCGAGCCCGAGTACGCGCACGCTGCCGGCCGCCGCACGGCGATAGCCCTCGCACACTTCGATGGTGCTGGTCTTGCCGGCGCCGTTGGGACCGAGCACGGCGGTGATGTGGCCGGCTTCTGCCGTGAACGAGATGTCGTTCACCGCGGTGACGTCGCCGTAGCGCACCGTCAACCCGTTCACCTCCACCGCAGCCACGATCGTCGACGCTACCGCCGCGGGCCTTCGGCTGCCGCTTTCTCCCTGGGACGCCGGCCTCCCGCGGCAGTAGCGTGCGTGGCGTGATCGACGTTCGACTCCTGCGTACCGACCCCGATGGCGCCCGCGCCGCGCTGGCGCGCCGCCACAGCGCCGACGTGCTCGTCCAGTTCGACCGTGCCGTCGAGATCGAGAGCAGCGTGCGCGACCTGCAGGCTCGGCGCGACGGCCTGCGAGCCGAGGTGAACGAACTGTCGAAGCAGGTCGGCGCCAAGCGCCGCGATGGCGACGCTGCCGGCGCAGAGGCGCTGCAGGCGCAGAGCCGAGCACTCGGCGACGAGGAGAAGGCGGTCGCCGACCAGCTCGACGGCGTCCAGGCCGAGCTGCGCGACCTGCTGCTGCGCATCCCCAACCTGCCCCACCCCGACGCGCCCGACGGTGCCGACGAGCGAGAGAACCCGGTCGTCAAGGGTCCGTTCCTGCCGGCCGAGTTCCCCGACCACCAGCGGGTGCCGCACTGGGAGACCGCCACCGCGCTCGGCATCCTCGACAACGAGCGCGCCACCAAGATCAGCGGCGCGATGTTCACCATGCAGCGCGGGGCGGGCGCCACGCTCGCGCGTGCGTTGTGCCAGTACGCGCTCGACATGAACGCCGACGCGTTCGAAGAGGTCCGCCCGCCGTCGCTGGTCACCACGGCCACCCTCACCGCCACCGGCCAGCTGCCGAAGTTCGCCGACGATGCCTACGCCATCGAGCGCGACGACCTGTGGTGCATCCCCACCGCCGAGGTGCCGCTCACCTCCATCTACGCCGGCGAGGTCCTCGACGACGCGCAGTTGCCCATCAGGCTGATGGCCTACACGCCGTGCTACCGGCGCGAGGCCGGGTCGGCCGGCCGCGACACGCGCGGCATGCTGCGCGCGCACGAGTTCGACAAGGTCGAGATCCTCGCCATCGCCACGCCGGCACAGGGTCCCGACATGCTCATCGAGCTGCGCGACCGTGCCGAGGCGCTCATCAGCGGTCTCGGCCTGCCGTATCGCATCATCGAGATCTGCACCGGCGACATGGGGCAGAGCCACCACCGCAGCTTCGACATCGAGGTCTACGCGCCGGGGTGCGACAACTGGCTGGAGGTCAGCTCGGTCAGCTGGTTCAGCGACTACCAGGCGCGCCGTGGCGACATTCGCTTCCGCACCGCCGGCGAGAAGGGCACCACCATCGCCAACACGCTCAACGGGTCGGCGCTCGCAGTGCCACGCGTGTGGGCGTCCATCGTCGAGAACTACCGCCAGGCCGACGGCACGGTCGCGGTGCCGCAGGTGTTGCAGCGCTACATGCGCGGTCTCACGGTGATCGGGCCGAAATGACCGAGCCGGTTCCCGACGAGCTGGTTCCCGACGAGCCGGTCCTCGACGATGCCATCGCGGCGATGGCTCGTCACCGGTTCGAGTACGAGACCGCGGGTCTCGACGTCGCCGACGTCGACGCCGACCCGATGGCGCAGTGGCAGCGCTGGTACGGCGAAGCCAGCGACGCCGGCTGCACCGAGCCCAACGCGTTCGTCTTCGCCACCGTCGACGAGGCCGGCTGGCCGCAGACGCGCTACCTGCTGCTGCGCGGCGCCGACGCCCGCGGCTTCACCTTCTTCACCAACTACGACTCGGCGAAGAGCCGTCAGCTCGCAGGCTCACCGAGGGCGTCGATGCTGTTCACCTGGCTGCAGCTGCACCGCCAGGTGCGAGTGCTCGGCGAGGTCGTACGGGTGCCGGACGAGGAGAGCGACGAGTACTTCGCGTCCCGGCCGCACGGTTCGCAGGTGGGAGCGTGGTCGTCGCCGCAGTCGCAGCCGATCCCCGACCGAGCATGGCTCGAGCAGCGCGTCGAGCAGATGGCCGCGACGTTCGGCGATGCGCCGGTGCCGCGCCCCGCGTTCTGGGGTGGGTGGCTGCTGCGACCGGTGCAGTTCGAGTTCTGGCAGGGTCGACCCAGCCGTCTCCACGATCGCCTGCGCTACGTCGAGCTGCCCGACCCGTCCCACGCCGAGACGACCACCTGGCAGATCGAACGCCTCGCTCCCTGACGCGGATCAGAGGGGCCAGGTGAGTGCGGCGGCGACCAACCCGTCGATCAATGACTCGGCGTGGGGAACGAGACCCGGGCCCTTCCAGTCGTGCCAGATCGGGCTGCTGCCGCGCACGCGCGGGGGAAGTTCGATCTGCACGCCTTGCTGCCGCGGCAGGTTCACCGGGTTGGTGGCGTGCAGCCCGCGCAGCTCCTTGGGCATCGCGTCGAGGTCGGTCTCGATCGTGTAGTCGGGCAGGTGCGCGCGCAGCTCACCGGCGACGTGGTCGGCGAGCGTGCGGTTCTGCCCGCCGAGTAGCAGCGTGGTCCAGAACCCGTGGCGGCCGTAGCCGTGGATGGTGAGGACCGCATCGACGTGTTCGAGGAACTCGGCCAGTGCCGGCGACTCGGCGGGCGAGACGCGGTGCGACGGGATGTGCCAGTTGAAGTCGGGTGGCTGCAGCACGCCGTAGTAGCTGGCGCCACTTCGTTCGGCGGCGCGCTCGGCCACCACGTCGGTGAGCGCTTCCAACGACCCGCCGTGGTACGCCATGAACCCCAGGCGGCTGCGCAGGTGGCAGACCTCGCGGACGCCGTCCGTCGCCAGCAGGTCGCGGAACGGCGTGGTGGTCATGGTGCGATGATCACTCGGCGTGCGGTTGCCGGTTGCGCTCGCGCGCGAACGAGTAGCCGACGGCGGCGATGACGACGGCACCCAGTGCCCACGCCGCGAGCTGCCAGTTGCCGTTGAGCCAGGTCTGCACGTCGCGCTGCAGGCCGTCGATCGCATCGGTGATGGGGTCGCCCTGCTCGCGCACGTCGACCTGCCAGAAGTACCAGAGCAGATAGGCGCCCGACAGCAGCACGAACGCGCCGGACACCATCTCGACGTACTGCATCTTCGAGCGCAGCCAGTGCACGAAGCCGATGTTGGCGGTGGCGAGCGCCAGTGTGAGCGACACCACGACCAGCGCCATGCCGGCCGCGTATGCGAGCACGTTCGCAACACCGGACCAGTACCCCACTCGCTCGCCGGTCTGGAACAGGGTGGAGATGAACAACGGCAGCGTGCAGCCGAGCGACGCCGTGGCGTACGCGACGCCGTAGACGAACATCGACCGCACGGTGCGGTCGCGCTTGTCGGTCTGCACGCTCGGCGTGGCGAAGGGCAGCTTGTAGCCGAAGAGCATCGCGATGCCCAGGCCGATGAACAGCACACCGATGACCGCCGTCGCGTACTTCGCGTGTTCGAGCAGCGAGCTGGTCCAGTACTGCGTGGCCGCGCCGATGACGAAGAACACGGCGATGAAACCGGACGACACCGCGAGCCCGACGAAGAGGGCGCGGCTGATCGGCGCCCGCTGCGACCGCTCGTCGCCGGCGGTGACACCGAGGAAGTACATGAGATAGGTGGGCAGCAGCACGAAGCCGCACGGGTTGATGGACGCCACCATGCCGCGGATGAAGCTGAGCGACAGGTTCACAGCAGGTCGCTCTGGATGAACTCGGTGAGCTGTGCTTCGTCGAGCTGGCCGGTCTGGCGCACGATGGTGCCGTCGGCGTCGACGAACAGCGTGACGGGGAAGGCAGCGATGCCGGCATCGTTGACGAACCCGCCGTCGGAGTCGTAGAGCAGTTCGTACTGCACCCCACGGTCGCGGGCGAACGACTCCTCGCGATCGCTGGCGCCGAGGAAGCTGATGCCGACGAAGCGCACCTGGTCGCCGAACGCGAGGTGCGCCGCGGCGAAGTCGGGGAGCTCCTTCCGGCACGGCACGCACGTGGAACCCCACACGTTGATGACCATCGGCTGCCCGACGAGCGAGCGGACGGCCACCTCGATGCCGTCGAGGCTCTGCACGTTCACGTCGGGCAGTTGCTCGCCCTTCACGACGGCGTTGGTCTCGATGCTCGGCGGCTCGGGGATGCCGCCGTCGTCGGCCAGTTCGGTGTCGTCGGAGGTGGCACCGTCGTTGCGGTCCTGTGCGAGTGCCCACCCGATGGCCAGCGAGCCGAGCGCTGCGACGATGAGCGAGCCGACCAGCAGCCGAGGGCGAAGCTTCACGTCGCTCAGGTTACCGGTGAGGTGCCGAGGGCGCCCAGCGCCCGGGAGAGGTGCCCAGCACGGCAAGAGCCCCCGCCGTCACCTCCGCCTCCGGGGGGAAAGGCGGTGGTGACGGCGAGGGGCTTGCGATGCCAGCCTGCGGGTCGCGAGTGCGTTGCCGCCGGCTGGCGATCTTGGCTACCCAGCCGCTGCGGTGGGCAGACACCGAACGGTGCCCGCCCACCGAGCGGGGGCAGGGTTGATCAGGCGACCCGATCCGGCCGGGGCCGGAGCAGGTGCGGAGGGATGGGGACCTCGTCGATGACGACGACCGGTCTCGGGTGCTTCGGTGGTCGGCCACGAGGGCGCTTGTTCTCGACCACTCGCCCGTTCTCGATCAGCTCGCCACCCCACACGCCCCACGGCTCGGCTCGGTCGAGCGCACCCGCCAGGCAGTCGTCGGCAAGTGTGCACTTGCTGCAGATGGCCTTGGCGCGCGCGGTGTCGAGCGGGACGTCCGAGAAGAACAGGTGGGTGAGCGTGCCGTTGCCGTCGGCGCAGCGCGGCTTGGCGACGCGCACGGAGATCGGCTCGACGAGCTCGTCGAATTCGTGTTGGAGGTCTGTGTCGTTCAGTGTTGCGTACATTTCGGTGTCCCTCTCGGACGGTGCAGAAGTTGGAAAAACCAGAAAGGCCGCCGGGATCTTGCGATCCCGACGGCCTCGGAGTGGAGCGAACGACGTGCGTTTACGTCGTGAGCTTCCCGAGGCGTCGGGCGGGGCGCTTGGTAGCGGTGGCGTTGATGGAGTTCACGTTCATTGCCATGCGCTCGCGCCACTGGTAGCCGTGACCAAAATCGCCGCACGGACGCGCGGCGCCGGCCGGAGCGGCCAGTTGCGTTGCGAGAGCGGTGCGGATCATGGTTCTTCGTTACCTTCTGTGGTCGTGTGGAGTTGTTGGTGATGTGCGGCGCGCGAGCCGCAAATCGTTGACAAGGCAACCACGTCTGCGCGGCGACGTCAACTGATTTATTCTCGTCCGATGTTCGAGCTCGTGTCCGCCCCCGCAGCGGGCCGCATCTTCGACGGTGCGGCCGCAGTTCGCCTGGGCGACTCGTCGCCCGGTGGCCGAGTGCGGCTCGATGCCCTGGCGCGGCACCTGCAGGACATCAGCGACGACGATGCGCGCGCCGCCGGCTTCGGTTCCTACACGTGGGTGGTGCGGCGGACGGTGCTGGTCGTGCACTCGTTCCCCACGTACCTGGAGCGGTTCACGCTGCGCACGTGGTGCTCCGGGTTCGGGGCGGCCTGGGCCGAGCGGCGCGTGGAGGTGGTCGGCGAGCGCGGTGGCCGGGTGGAGGCCGCCACGCTCTGGGTGCACCTCGACGGTGCGTCGATGCGACCGTCGCGCATGCCCGACGAGTTCCTGTGGGTGTTCGGGCCGTCGGCGGCGTCTCGCCGGGTGGGGTCGAAACCGCTGCTGCCGGCGGCACCGGCGGACGAGTGGGTGCGTGGTGCGCCGTGGCCGCTGCGGTTCGCCGACTTCGACGTGCTCGAACATGTGAACAACGCCGCCTACTGGGCAGCGGTGGAGCAGCACCTCTCGACCCGTCGCGACCTGCGCGCGCCGTTCACAGCGGTGATCGAGCACGGCGACGCGATCGAGCGCGGGTACGACGTGCGCTGGTCGGCGGTCGACCGCGCCGAGTCGTTCGACGGCTGGCTGCTCGGCGCCGACGGCGAGCAGTTCGCCGCGGTGCGGGTGTCAGCCGGCGTCTGAGCCGGCGGTGGGGGCGGCCGGGGCCGATGCCGTTGCCGGTGCGGTTGCCGTCGCGCCGGGCTTCGACGGGATCGGGGTGACGACCGACGCCGGCGGCATGAAGATGTGCTGGCGGTAGTACTGCAGCTCGGCCACGCTCTCACGGATGTCGTCGAGCGCGCGGTGGCTGCCGGCCTTCTGGCCGCGGCCGTTGAGCAGGCCGGGGTACCAGCGGCGCACGAGCTCTTTGACGCTGCTCACGTCGACGCTGCGGTAGTGCAGGTGGTTCTCGATCTCGGGCAGGTAGGCGGCGAGGAACCGGCGGTCCATGCCGATCGAGTTGCCGCACAGCGGCACCCTGCGGGCTTCGGGCACGTGCTGCTTGATGAACGCGAGCGTCGCCGCGCCGGCTTCCTCGAGCGTGATGGTGGAGGCACGGATCTGGTCGAGCAGCCCGCTCTTGGTGTGCATGTCGATGACCACCTGCTCCATCAGCGCGAGTGCGGACTCGGGCTGGTTGACCACCAGATCGGGGCCTTCGGCGATGATGTTCAGGTCGTCGTCGGTGATGATCGTCGCGATCTCGACGATCACGTGCTGCGCCGGTTCGAGGCCGGTCATCTCCAGGTCCATCCACACGAGCACGGCTGCGACCCTAGCGGGTGAGCGACGAGGAGTTATTCTAAAGAACTCTTGCGCAAGAAGTCTTTAGAATTGTAGGTTGCCGGCATGAGCGATCCGGCCGTCCGCATCACCGATCCGCACCGCATCCGCGCGCTGGCGCATCCCGTGCGGTTGGAGCTGATGGAGGTCCTCGCCGACGGGCCGCGCACCGCCACCGAGTGTGCGGCGGCCACCGGTGAGAGCGTGGCCAGCTGCTCGTTCCACCTGCGCACGCTGGCCAAGTACGGCTACATCGAACCGGCCACCCGACGCGGCAGGGAGAAGCCGTGGCAGGTCGTGAGCGTCGGGCGCGACATGCGGCCGTCCGACGACGGCGACCCCGACTCCGTACAGGCGTTGGGCGTGATGGCACACGTCTACGTGGAGCGCGAGTTCGACCAGATCCGGTCGTACGTGTCGGCCATCACCCGCGAGCCCATCGAGTGGGTGCAGGCGTCCACGCTCTTCGGGTCGCACACGTGGGCCACCAGCGACGAACTGGCCGAGTTGAGTGCCACCATCCAGCGCCTCACCGACCGGTTCGATGGCCGGCGGGCCGACCCGTCGCTGCGTCCGCCCGGCGCGCGGCCCATCCGCGTGTTCGCGGCGGCGCACGTCGACCTCGCCCACGAGCGGCGCTCGTGAACGCACTGCAGGTGCCGGCCTTCCGGCGGCTCGCGCTCGCGTGGGCGTTCTCCAACTTCGGCGACAGTGCGCTGTACCTCACGCTCGCGGTGTGGGTGAAGGACCTCACCGGCTCCGATGCGTCTGCCGGGCTGGTGTTCCTGTTCCTCGGGCTGCCGGTGCTGCTCGCGCCGGTGGCCGGCCAGGTGGCCGACCGTGGCTCGCGGCGCCGCCTGGTCGTGCTCGCGAACCTGGCCGGTGCGGCAGTGGTGCTCACGCTCGGCTTCGTCGACGGTCGCAGCGACGTGTGGATCATCTACGTGGTCACGTTCCTGTACGGCCTCATCACCTACCTCACCAGCGCAGCCGGCGCGGGGCTCGTGCGCGACCTGCTCGCCGACGACCAGCTGGCCAGTGGCAACGGACTGCTCTCCACCATCGACCAGGGCCTGCGTCTCGTCAGCCCGCTCGTCGGGGTGGGTGCCTACGCACTCTTCGGCGGATTCGCGATCGCATGGGTCGCCTCGCTGATGCTGGTGGCTGCGGCAGTGGTCACGGCCACCGTGCGCGTGGTCGAGTCGCCACCCGCACTGCGCGAACCCTTCTGGCCGGAGATCACCGCCGGCGTGCGACACATCCGTTCCGTGCCCGTGCTCGCGCGGGTGACGGTGGCGATGGCGGTCGCGGTGGGCATCACCGGACTCGCCAACACGGTGATCTTCGCGCTCATCGACGAAGGCCTGAATCGCAGCAGCGACTTCTTCGGAGTGTTCGCAGCGTTCCAGGGCGGCGGTGCCGTGGTCGGCGGACTCACGGCCGCGGCCGTCATCACCAGGTTCGGAGAGCGCGCCGTCATCGCCGTCGGCATGGTGGCGATGGCCGCCGGCCTCGCTGCGGCAGTCGTCGCCGACGTCGTGGTGGTGTGCGCGGCCGCGTGGGTCGTCGGCTGGATGGTCTCGTGGATCTTCGTCGCCTTCAGCACCCTCCGTCAGCGAGTCACGCCGGCGCATCTGCAGGGACGCGTGCAGGCCGCGGTGAACGTTGCGCTCAACGGGCCGCAGGCCGCCGGCACCGCGCTCGGCGCCGTGCTCGTCGCAGTGGTCGACTATCGGATCCTGATCGTCGGCATGGCCGTGGTGATCGCCGGCTGCGCGGTTCCCGTCGCCGCTCGCGCTGCACCTGCGCCCGGCGAGGTGCCGCGCGGTACCGTTCGACACGTATGACCGATGCCATCGAGGTGCCCATCAAGCCTGCTGCCACGGTGATGCTCGTGCGCGACACCGACGGCGATCTGGAAGTGTTCATGCTCCGTCGCACCGCCAATGCGGTGTTCGCCGGTGGCATGTACGTGTTCCCCGGTGGGAAGGTCGACGCGGCCGACGGCGAGGGCGACGAGGGCTACCGCATCGCGGCCATCCGTGAGTGCTACGAGGAGGCCGGCGTGCTGCTGGCGGTCGACGCCGACGGTCGCATGGTCGACGACGGCCACCCCGCGCTCGCGCACCGCACCGCGGTGTACGACGGCGACATCGACGTGCGGGCGCTGGCCGCCGAGCACGGGCTGCGACTCGCGACCGATGCGTTGCCGTGGATGAGCCACTGGATCACCCCCAAGGGCGAGACCAGCCGCCGGTTCGACACGCGGTTCTTCATGGCCGCCACGCCGATGGGGCAGACCTCCCACCACGACGACAACGAGACCGTGGAGAGCATGTGGGTGCGCCCCGCCGACGCGCTCGCGCGGCACGCGGCGGGTGAGCTGATGCTGATGCCGCCCACCGTCACCAACCTGCAGTTCCTCGCAGCGCACTCCAGCGTGGCCACCGCGATGGCGGCCGGCTGGGCGGTCGGTACCCCGATGTGCATCATGCCCAAGATCCGCCTCGACGAGTCGGGTCGACTGGTGGGCATCGCGATGCCCGGCGACCCCGACTACGACACGCTCGACTGACCCGAGCGCAGGCTTCTGGGTCGGTTCCGTCCCGGCCGCCGGGACGATTCCTGTCCAGAAGCCGTCCAGCGCGTGCTCACTCGCCGGCGGCTGCTGCGTCCTTCGCGTCGAGCGCAGCCGACACCATCTGCAGCATGCGAGCACTGCAGCCGGCCATGTTGGTGGGCGGCGCGACTTCGTCGACGATGAGCCGCGCGATGGCGCGGAACTCGTCGGCCGCGGGGCCGGTGCCGTCGAGGGCAACCGGTGCACCGTTGTCGCCGCCGGCCGACACCGAGGCTTCCAGCGGGATGCGGCCGAGCAGCGGCACACCGATCTGGTCGGCGAGCGCCTGGCCCCCGCCCTCTCCGAACAGTGCGTACGACGTGCCGTGCTCGCACGTGAAGGCACTCATGTTCTCGATGACACCGCACACGCGCAGGAAGCTGCGCCGAGCCATGTCGGCGGCGCGAGCGGCCACCTTCTGGGCGGCGAGCGCAGGGGTGGTGACGATGAGCAGATCGGTGCGCGGCAACATGCGCGCGAGGCCCATCTGCACGTCGCCGGTACCCGGTGGCATGTCGATGAACAGGTAGTCGAGGTCGCCCCACTCCACGTCGTGGAGGAACTGCTCCACAGCCTTGGTGAGCATCAGGCCCCGCCACATCAGCGCCGTGTCTTCGCCCACGAGGAAGCCGGTGCTGACCACCTTCAGCAGGCCCTTGGAGAGGCCGCGGCCGACGACGAGCTCGTTCGGAATGATCTTCGGCTTGTCGCTGCCCTCGACCTTCTGCGCCTCGAGCGGTTCGTCGATGCCGAGCAGGCGCGGCACCGAGAAACCCCAGATGTCGGCGTCGAGCACGCCGACGGTGAACCCCTGCGCAGCGACCGCGGCGGCGAGGTTGACGGTGACCGAGCTCTTGCCCACGCCGCCCTTGCCGCTGGCGATGGCGAGCACGCGGGTGGTGACCGGGACAGCAGTGTCGGGAGCGGCCTCGCGTGCGTTCCAGCGAGCCTTGAGCATCACCTCGCTGCGTTCGTCGCTGGTCATCTCGCCCCAGTCGATGCGCACGTCGGTGACACCGGGGTGCACCGCCACCCGGGTCTCGACGTCGCGCTTGATCTGTGCTCGCAACGGGCAGCCACCGATGGTGAGCTTGACGCCCACGGCGACCACGCCATCGGCCGAGACCGACACGCCGGGCACCATGCCGAGCGTGACGATGTCGGCGCCGAGCTCGGGGTCGATGACGGCCCGCAACAGCTCGATGACCTCGTCGGTGCTGGGCGGTGCGGGAATCACGAAGTCAATGCTACGGTAATTCCCGGGTACACTCTCGCCCAGCCCCGGAAACCGTTCCGGCCCTTTCTCGTCAAGGAGGAGCACCTGTGATCACGCTCACCGACACCGCCGCCAAGAAGGTCAAGGAACTGCTCGAGGCCGAAGGCGCCACCGATCTCGCACTGCGCGTCGCGGTGCGTCCCGGCGGATGCAGCGGCTTCTCGTACGAGATGTTCTTCGACGGCGACATCGCGGCCGACGACGAGAAGGCCGAGTTCGGCGCCGAGCCGGTGAGCGTGGTCGTCGATCCCGCATCGGCGCAGCTGCTGCTCGGAGCCACGCTCGACTACAAGGACGGCCTCAACCAGGCCGGCTTCGCCATCACGAACCCCAACGCGTCGCGCAGCTGCGGCTGCGGCCAGTCGTTCAGCTGACACCGTCCCGCTGCTGTGACTCAGTCGTTCCTGTGACTCAGTCGGCTGACTGAGTCGGTGGTTCACGCGAGCAGTGCGTCGATCCGCTCGCGCAGTTCGCCGCGGTCCCAGATGGCGTCGAGGCGGTCGACCACCGTGCCGGTCGCGTCGATGAAGTAGATGATCGGCTCGTACTCCGCGCCCAGCGACTCCACGGCGGGTGCCACCACGGTGGCGGCATCGTCCGCGTACACGTCGGCGTGCACCATCACGATCGCGTCGCCCACCCGTTCGCCTTCGGCGACCAGGAACTCGAGGCCGGGCGTGCACGTGCCGGTGCTGCAGTGCGCGGGAGTGCCCACCATGTAGGCCACCGGCTTGCCGCTGGCGAGTGCCTCGGTGAGCGTGACGGCGTGCAACGGGCACGGGTCGGGCGTGAGCGAGCAGAACGGCTCGACGCCGCGGTGGTCGTCGACGGTGGGGGTGTCGAAGCCTGGCATCGCACTGCCGGTGACGGGAGTCTTCACGTCGGCCGGGTCGAACAGTTCGAAGGTGGCGCCGTAGCCGTCGTCGTCCTGGAAGCGCATGGTGTAAATGACGGCGCGTTCCAGTTCGGCGCGCACCTCCCAGTAGGGGGTGGGGATGCCGTCCTTACGCTTCCTGCCGACGATGTCGGCCACCTTCGTCCCTGTGAAGTCCTCGATCCAACCGGGCAGCTCGTCGGGCCCGTTGTCGAGCAAGCGCTCGCCGTCGGCCAATGAGATCGGCAGTCGCGTCTCACCGGGAGTGAAGAGCGGGTGGTTGGGGAATCGTTGCACGATCACCCATCCACCCTCGGTCGAGTCGTCGCTGTTGCCACAGGCAGCGAGCGCAACCGCGCCGCCGGCGGCGGCGAGGAAGTGTCGTCGCGAGAAATTCACGAACTGAACGGTACTTCGGTTGCGTTGCGGTTTCCCAGCGTGCGAGTCTCCCCCCGATGACGTTCGACACAGGCGCGGCACACGGGGAGCGCGGCGGTTCGCCGTCGCGGTCGCGCCGTTCCATCCTGCTCGGCGGTGCCGCCGCGCTCGCTGTGCTGTTCGTCGGCGGGGCGGTCGTGCAGTTGCCGCGCATCGAGACCGACCTGCAGTCGCGCGTCGACGAACGCCTCGCGATCGACGGCTTCGCGGCCACGTCGAGCTTCTCCGGCCAGGACGGCACGCTGCGCTGCTCGGCACCGTTGCCCGACCCCGCCGCCGCGGTCGCTGCTGCCGAGTCGGTGTGGGGCGTGCGCTCGGCCGCGCTCGACGGATCGTGCACCGGCGACGGCGCGACCACCACGTCGAACGCCGTCACCACGTCCGCGGCGCCCGCCACCACGCCCGCCACCACGGTCCTGCAGACCACCACCCTGCCGCCGACGACCGTCGCGGTCACCACCACCACGGCTGCGCCGGCCGTCGTGTTCGGCGCGCAGTTCGCCGACGGTCTCATCGTCCTCAGCGGCAAGGTCGGCAGCGATCTCGAGCGGTTCGCGCTGGTGCAACGCGCGCAGGGTGCGGTCGCACCGGCCAACGTGATCAACCTCGTGGTCGTCGACCCGACGACGGCGACGGTGCCGCCCGATTCGTTCGGTTCGTTCCTGAACCTGATGGCGGCGATGCCGCCCAACCTGGTCAGCGGCAACCTCGAGTGGAACGGCGGTTCGCTCGTGGTGAGCGGCTCATACATCGACGACACCGGTCGCGCGGCGTTCGGCGCCGCCGCTGCGGCCGCGGGTGTGGCGCCCACACTCACGGTGCGAGCGACGGCCACGGCCGACCAGGCGGCTGCACTCGAGATCGAGTTGAACGCCCTGGTGGCGGCCGAGCCGATCCTGTTCGACAAGGGCAGCACCACCATCAGCCTGTCGTCGCTGGCGACGGTGCAGAAGGTGGCCGGCATCGCCAAGCGGTACGCCGGTGTGTCCATCGACGTGCGGGGCCACACCGACAGTGAAGGCGATCCCGGCCGCAACCTCACGCTCAGCCAGCAGCGTGCGGCGGCGGTCCGCGACGCGCTCGTCGTGCTCGGTGTGCCCGCCGACCAGCTCACGTCGCAAGGCTTCGGACTCACGCAGCCGATCCTCGACGCCGCCGGCAACGAAGTGCCCGAGCTGAGCCGCCGCGTCGTGTTCGGAGTCACCCTTGCCTGATCACACCGTTCTCCCGCCGCATCACCTCCATCGCTAGGAAGGCACCTCGTGTCGTACACACTCGCAAAATGGGCGCTCTGGTTGATCAGTGCCGCCGTCGCCGGCTTCGTCGTCGGCTGGATGCTCCGTGGGCTGCGCCGTGCGCCGGCCGGTGAGCCGGCCGACCGCGGTGCCGAAGTTGCGGATCCCGCCGAGCTCGCACGCCTGCGCGCCAGGGTCGACTACCTGGAACCCGTCGCCGCCGACACCGATCGGCTGCGTCGCCAGGTGGAGGAGTACCGGGTGCTCGCGGCATCGGCGCAGGCTGCGTCGGCGCAGACGCCGGTCGAGGCGTTCGCCGCCGATGGCGCGGTCGCGGCCGAACGCGACCGGCTGGCAGCGCTGGCGACGGCGCACGAGGCCACCATCGGCGAGCTGCGTGCTCGGCTGTGGAACCACGAGGCCAAGATCGGCGAGCTGCGATCCTTGCTCGCGACGCAGCACGCCTCCACTGCGCCGCCCGACCCGAACGTCGACGAGGGGTCGGAGGTGCTCGGCGAGAAGATCCGCCTCAACGATCTCACCGTCCTGGAAGGCATCGGACCCAAGATCGCGAACCTGCTGCAGACCAACGACATCAAGACCTGGTGGCAGCTCTACCTCACCGACGTCGGCGCGCTTCGTTCGCTCCTCGAGAGCGCCGGACCACGCTTCCAGGTGCACGATCCCGGCAGTTGGCCGCAGCAGGCAGGTCTGCTGGCGCGTGGCGAGTGGCAGCAGTTCAAGGCACTCACCGACGCATTGAGGGGCGGCAGGCGCTCCGAGTGAGCTCGCCGTCCATCGCGTTCGTGCTCAACGGCGAGCCGGTGTCGGTCGTCGACGACGGATGCTCGTTGCTGGAGGCGCTGCGTGACCGGCTGCGAGTGAGGTCGCCGAAGGACGGATGCAGTCCGCAGGGGCAGTGCGGCTGCTGCACGGTGTGGGTCGACGGGCAGCCACGCGTGGCGTGCGTGACGCCGGTGGCGAGAGTGGCCGGTCGCGCGGTCACCACCGTGGAGGGACTGCCCGACGCTGCCGAGTGGGGTGAACGGCTCTGCGCAGTAGGGGGCAGCCAGTGCGGGTTCTGCACGCCCGGCATCGTGATGCGTGTGGCCGCCGTCGCTGCCCCTGCGCGCGACGAGGCAGCGGTGCGTCGCGCGCTGCTCGCGCACCTGTGCAGGTGCACCGGGTGGAACACAGTGGTGGCCGGAGTCGTCGATGCGCCCGCCGGCACGTCGCCGCGCGACCTGGCTGCGGCGGCCCGCCGTGCCGCGATCGAGGGCGGCGCGCCGCAGACGGTTGCTCCATCGGTCGCGCTCGGCAACGGCGGGTTCGCGGCCGACACGGCGCCGGAAGATGCGCTCATCGCCGTGCGCGCGGGCGACGGGGACTGGGTGGTGGCGTCCACGCTCACCGAAGCGCGGCGACGGGCGGGCAAGGTGCAGGGGCGACGGACGACCGAGCCGCTGCGGTGGCCGATCGAGTTGCCCGTGGGGGAGTGGGTGCGCACGCTGCAGACCACGTGGGTGGAGCCCGCATACCTCGAGCCCGACGCGGCGTGGTGCGTGCCGGGCGGCACGCCGGTGGGACCGCTCACCAACGGTGGCGCGTTCGGCGGCAAGGCCGGTTCGTCGGATGTCGCGGCCGCGGCACGCCGGCTGGCCGACGAGCACGGCGCACCGGTGTTGGCGATGTACAGCCGCGAGGACGTGGTGCGCCTCGGGCCGAAGCGGCCGCCGATCGCCGCGGGCGTACGTGCCGACGGCAGCGGCGTGGTGCACGTGGCGCGCACCCCTGGCGTGGTCGCCGCCATCGCTGCGGTCGCCCCGGCGCTGGAGGTGCACGAGGTCGATGTGCCCGGTCCGCCCACCTCGACCGTGCTGCGAGGCGCCGGTTGGGTCGAGGCGTTGGTGCTGCTCGCCGCTGCCGGCGACTGGGTCACCGCGCCCACCGGCGCGCGTGCTCGGGCGATGGTCGACGAGCGCGGCGATGTTCACGTGGAGGTGGCGGCGGGCACGGTGCTCGACGAGACCGTGCTGCGCAGCTACTGCGTCGGTGCCGCGCACATGGCGCTGGGCTGGGTGCGCCACGAGGGCGTCGCGGTCAGCGCCGAGGGCGAGGTGCTCGACCTCACCATCCGCAGCTTCGGTGTGCTGCGTGCCGTCGACACACCCGCGATCACCGTGTCGGTCCTCGACGAGAGCGGCCCGCCCGTGAATGGCTCCGACGCCGTGTTCGCGGCGGTTGCTGCCGCCGTGTGGCGACACGACGGCTTCCCACCGCGGTGGCCTACGATGCGGGCATGAACGCACCCCTCGGCCCTTACACACCCGTCGTCCGCGCCGGTGACTGGATCATCGTCAGCGGCCAGCTCGGCATGAAGGACGGAGCGCTCGCCGAGGGCGGCGTCGCCGGGCAGACCGCGCAGGCGGTGGAGAACCTGAAGGAACGCCTCGCGTCGATGGACGCCACCCTCGCCGACGTCGCGAAGACGCTCTGCTTCCTCACCGACATGGACACGTTCGCCATCTTCAACGAGGCCTACGTGGCGGGCTTCGGCGACAGCCGCCCGGCGCGCAGTACCATCGGAGTGGCCGCACTCCCGGCCGGCGGATCGGTCGAGATCGAAGCCTGGGCCTTCAAGCCGCTGGCATGACTGCGGTAGGGTGACCTCGTGCCCGGTGCCGTCGCCATCATCCTCGTGCTGCTCATCTTCCCCGTCATCGCCATCATGGGGTCGGCCACCATCGCCGCGCTGCTCGGCTTCCTGTTGAACCGCGACGGCGTGCAGCGCAACGAGGGCAGCGAGCTGCTCGACACCAACTACTAGACGGGTTCCCGGTGCGGCGCGCGGTCGGGGCGGTTGCGATGGTGGTCCTGAGCGTCGTCGCGTCGTGCTCGGTCCAGATCGGTGGTGACGGGTCCGTCGATCGGGTCGGCTCGTTCGACTACGAGTCCGACGTGCTCCCACTCGTCGACCGAGTGATGGTCGACGGACTGGGAGCGAGTTCCGCCGCGGCGTTCATGGAGCTGATGCCGCCCGGCGCTGCGACGGAGCACGACACTGCCGATGCACTCGAGCGGATCGCGGATGCGCTCGGCGCGTGGTCCGGGAACTACACGATCGACCGTCACCTTCGACCGCCCGACACCGTCTACGCCCAACTCGGTCCGGACCCCATCGAGGTGATGGAGGTGTACATCGACACGACCTTCGCCAACGGGCCGGCACGAGTGCGGATCGCGGTCGGCGACGTGGATGGGCTCCTGCAGCTGATCGCCTGGGACGTCACTGCCTCCAGCCCGGTGAGTGCTGCTGACGGGTGAGCGGTGGGCTGCTCGCCAGAAGCGCAGGCGGGGACCCCCGCACGCCGGCCCCGTCAGGTGTGTTCGATTCCGATTTGGACGCTCCGCACCCGTCCGAGTCTCGCCACACCTGAGTGAATCGAAATCGAACTCACGTGACGGAGCCCACATGGAGGGCGTCGTAGGATCACTCGCCAACCGGGCCGGCAGGGCGCTCCGCTCGCGCTCGCGGAGAACCGGTAGCGTGGACGGCGTTGGAGCCTCCACGGGCTCCCTCCAGACCCCGGGCCGCTTGTAACGGTGCCGGGGTCACTTCGTTCTCGGGCACCATCCGAGCGCAGCTGGCAGACTGGCGACCATGCATCAGCACGATGCCTCCACCGAGGTGCTCACGCAAGCGATCGTCGACTACGCGGTCGACCGGGTCTCGATGGAGCCACCGCTCGACGGGCCGCGCACACCCGATGAGCTCGCCGCCGAGGCAGGTCGCACCATCACCGAGGAAGGTCTCGGCGGCCTGGAAGCACTGCGCGTGTTCGGAGAGGTGCTGGCACCGGCCTGCATCTCGGTCGACCATCCACGCTTCCTCTCGTTCGTACCGGCCGCACCCACCGAGGCGAGCATTTTGTTCGATCTGGTGGTCGGTGCCTCCAGCATCTACGCCGGGTCGTGGATGGAGGGCGGCGGCGCGGTGTTCGCGGAGAACGAAGCGCTGCGCTACATCGCCGACCTGGCGGGCATGTCGCAGGCGGCGGGTGGCGTGTTCGTCAGCGGCGGCACGGCCGGCAACCTCAGCGCCCTCATCGCCGCGCGCCATCGCTGGCGTACTCGCGCCGGTGGCCGCCTCGACCGCACCCGCGGACTCATCATCTCGTCGAAGGGCGCGCACAGCAGCATCGCCGCAGCCTGCCGGGCGATGGACGCCGACGAGGTGTCGGTCACCTCCGACGAGGAAGGTCGTCTGCACGTCGAGAACCTTCGCGACGCACTCGCCGCGCTGAGCGCCGAGGATCGCGACCGGGTGTTCGCCGTGGTCGCCACCTGTGGCACCACCAACGCCGGCGTCATCGACGACCTCGATGCGGCAGCCGATGCGGCGGTCGAGCTCGGCGTGTGGTTCCACGTCGATGGCGCATACGGCGGCGCGGGCCTGGCCGCACCGAGCGTGCGCGCCCGCTACCACGGCATCGAGCGGTGCGACAGCTTCATCGTCGACCCGCACAAGTGGCTGTTCGCACCCTTCGACTGCTGTGCGCTCGTCTACGCCGACCCGCTGGCCGCACGCGCTGCACACCGCCAGCACGCGGAGTACCTCGACGTGCTCCACGCCGACGACGAACACGACGAGCAGTGGAACCCGAGCGACTTCGCCCACCACCTTTCGCGGCGCGCGCGCGGTCTGCCGTTCTGGTTCAGCCTTGCCACCTACGGCACCGCCGCCTACCGCGATGCGGTCGAGCAGACCCTCACCGTCACTCGTGCTGCAGCCCAGTTGGTGCGCGAGGCGGCGCAACTGGAACTCATCATGGAGCCCGAGCTCAGCGTCGTGCTGTTCCGTCGGGTCGGGTGGACCCCCGCGCAGTACCAGGCGTGGAGCGACCGCCTCTTGGCGGAGGGCACCGCGTTCGTGGTGCCCACCGCGTGGGCGGGTGAGACCGTGCTGCGCATCTGCGTCGTCAACCCGCGCACCACGGTCGACGACATCCGGCTCATCCTCGACTCGCTCGCCTGAACGGAGGCTCACATGGCCGATCTCCTCATCCGCAATGCGCGTCTGGTGGCCACGGTCGACCCGCAGCGCCGCGAACTGTCCGGTGGTTGGGTGGCCGTCACCGGCAACCTCATCGAAGCGGTCGGCACCAGCATCGACCCGGTGCCGGCTGCCACCCGCACCATCGACGCCTCCGACTGCCTGGTCACCCCCGGGCTGATCAACGCCCACCACCACATGTACCAGAACCTCACGCGCGCCTTCCCGCCGATGACCGACAAGCCGCTGTTCGGCTGGCTGCAGAGCCTCTACCCACTGTGGCGGGCGATCGACGAGGAGTCGGTGTACGCCAGCGCGTTCGTCGGTCTTGCGGAGCTGGCACTCAGCGGCTGCACCACCAGCAGCGACCATCTCTACCTCCATCCACGGGGCGGCGGCGACCTGCTCAGCGCGGAGATCGCAGCCGCGCGCGAGCTCGGTGTGCGCTTCCATCCCACCCGCGGGTCGATGAGCCTCAGCCAGAAGGACGGCGGCCTGCCACCCGACGACGTGGTGGCCGACGACGACGAGATCCTGGCGGCGAGCGAGGCCGCGGTGTCGCAACACCACGACCGCAGCCACGGCGCGATGGTGCGCATCGCGCTCGCACCGTGCAGCCCGTTCAGCGTCACCGAGCGGCTGATGGTCGCCAGCGCGGAGCTGGCCGAGCGACTCGACGTGCGCCTGCACACGCACTTCGCCGAGAACGCGGAGGACGACGAGTTCTCGCTGGCCACGTTCGGATGCCGGCCGATGGAGTACCTCGAGCGCACCGGTTGGTGCACCGACCGCACATGGGTGGCGCACTGCGTGATGCCGAACCACGACGAGGTGCACCGATTGGGTGCGGCCGGCATCGGCGTGGCGCACTGCCCGAGCAGCAACCTCATCCTCGCCTCCGGCATCTCGCCGGTGGTGCCGATGCGCGCAGCGGGGGTGAAGGTCGGCCTCGGCTGCGACGGCTCGTCGTCCGCCGACAGCGCCTCGCTGTGGCTGGAGGCACGCCAGGCGATGTTGCTGGCCAAGCTGCGCGACGGCGCGCACGCGAGCACCGCGCGCATGGCCCTGGAGATGGCCACCCTGGGCGGAGCCGGGTGCCTGGGTCGTGAGGGCGAGATCGGGGTCATCGCGCCCGGCGCGGCGGCCGACCTGGCGGTCTGGAAGCTCACCGGTCCGACCTTCGCGGGGGCATTGGCGGACCCGATCGAGGCGTGGCTACGGTGCGGTCCCGTGAGCGCGTGGCACACCATCGTCAACGGCAGGTTCGTGGTGAACAGCGGCGAGATCGTGCACCCCGACCTGGCGCACGTGCTGCACAGCCATGCGCGGCACGCGGCGCGCATCCAGCGGCTCGACGACCGATGACGCACCGCCCCGCATGAACCCGACCCTCACGGCCTTCTTCGTCGCGTTCGGCACCGTGTTCCTCGCCGAGCTCCCCGACAAGACGATGGTCGCGTCGTTGGTGCTCACCACCCGCTATCGCCGTCCGCTCGCCGTCTGGGTCGGCGTGTCCGGTGCGTTCGTGTTCCATGTGGTGCTCGCCGTCAGCGTCGGCTCGCTGTTGCGTCGCCTGCCCGACACGCCGGTGAAGCTCGCGGTCGCGGCGCTGTTCCTCATCGGCGGGGTGATGCTGCTGCGCAGTGGCGGCGAGGAGGCCGTCGACGACACCGACGTACCCACCGACGTCTCGTTCCGCCGGGTGGCGCTCACGTCCGCGTCGGTGGTCGGGCTGGCCGAGTTCGGCGACCTCACCCAGCTCGCCACCGCCGGCATCGCCACTCGCTACTCGGCACCCGTCGCGGTGGCGTTGGGCGCCTGGTGTGCGTTGGCCACGGTCGCGGCATTGGCGGTCACCGCCGGGAAGTGGATCGTGCAGCACGTGCCGCTCCATGTGGTGCAGCGTGTGGCGGGGTGCGTGTTCATCGTGTTCGGTGTCATCAGCCTGGTCAGCGCGTTCACCTGAGCACTCGCCGCACTGCGAGCGGCGCCCTTCGCCCGGTACGGTGCATGCATGACCGAACAGGCTGATCAGTTCTTGGTGGGGGTGTCGCTGCCCGACGCGCTGCGCGCCCAGGAGTTCCTCACGGCCGCCACCGGCCTCGCGATGAAGGGTTCGTTGAAGCTGCGCGACGCGGTCATCGTGGCGAAGGACTCCGACGGCAACACCAATGTGCGCGAGACCATCGATCCGCAGCCGGGCCGCACCGCACTGTCCAGCGGCGTGTGGACGGGACTGCTCGGCTTCATGTTCGGCGGCCCCGTGGGCTGGCTGGTCGGCGGCGCCGTCGGCGCCGGCATCGGTGCGGCCTCGGCGAAGGTCATCGATCTGGGCGTGCCCGACGAGTGGGTGCAGTGGTTCCGCGAGTCGGTGCAGCCAAGCACCACCACCGTCGTGCTGCTGCTCGAGAACCTCGACGTGGGGGCGTTGGCCACCGAGCTGGAACGGTTCCCGTTCGCCCGCCTGGTGCACACCACGCTGCCCGAGTACTCCATGCGCCGGCTGGAAGAGGCACTGGGCCAGAGCGACAGCAGTGTGGCGTCGCCGGTCGACGCCATCGAGCCCGCCGCCGACTGAGCGCTGCCCCGGCGCGGCCTGCCGGTTCGCTCGGCAGGTGCTCGCGTACGATTGACCTCGTGAACACCTTCGACCGGCGCACCTTCCTGGCCGCCGGGGCGGCACTGCTCGCCGCGTGCTCGTCGTCCTCAGCGTCGGGTGACAACCCTGCGCCGCGCATCCCTGGCATGCCCGACCTGCCGACGGGCGGCTCGGTGCGCGCGGCCATCACGTCGGTCGTGATGGTGGGCGACTCGATCACCGAGGGCAGCCAGGAGGCGCTGCTCGCCACGTTCGAGAGCGCTGGTGTCGACGACGTGCGGATCGAAGGAAAGACCAGCCGGCGCATCGAGGTCGGCAACGGCAAGGGCTCGGCACCGCTGAGCGGAGTCGGCACCGTGTACACACTGCTGTCGGAAGGCGCCGACCCGTCGGCCTGGGTCATCGCACTCGGCACCAACGATGTCGGCGGCTACGCCGACGCCACGGCGTACGGCGCGCTCATCGACTCCATCCTCGACATGCTGCCCGCCGCCAAGCCGCTCGTCTGGGTGAACACGTACCGCGACGATCACCTCGACGACACGCTCGTGTTCAACACGGTGCTCGCCGAGCGACTCGACGCACGCGGCAACGCCGCAGTCGCGGACTGGTTCGCAGTGGCGTCGGCGCCCGATCAGTCGGTGCTCCGCAGCGACAACCTGCACCCGAACGAGAACGGTCAGAACGCGCTGGCGCTGCTGGTGCTGGCGGCCCTGCAGCAGTTCTAGCGTGGTGGCAGTCAACGTTCGCCTCGTTACAGGAGACGCATTGACCGGCCAATGAGGGCTGCGCTCAGATCAGATGATCCGAGCGCCACGGTGCCTTGCACTCTGCGCACATACCGGGCATTCGGCTCGGGTTGGCTGCGGTGGCCGGGGATGCGCGCCCGGCAGGATTCTGGTCACGTTCTGTCTCGCACGTGGAGCCGAAACGTGACCAGAGTGCGGCAGGGACGAGTGCGCACCGATCCCATGCTCGCTGGCAGTTCGCGAAGCTTTTCATCGCGGGAGCCGCGATGAAACGCTTCCCCAAGCATCGAGTCGCTCGGATGGAGCCGCGAGCTGACGTGGCTGAGCGCGGCAACCGCCAGAAGTGCCGATAAGTGCATGACATCGCAGCCGGGGTCGGGCACGATTCAGCGATGCGTCTGGGAGCGACACTTCGCTGCGACGGTTGCGGCAAGGACATCGACCCGAGGGGACCCGGTGTGACGAAGTCGGCGAACACAGAAGCGTGGTGGCAGCCGTTTCTTGAGGACCTGCGCTCCGACCCGGCGCAGCACTGGCACCCACTTTGCTTCGCGGCGGCGTTCGGGACCGATGCGCTCATCGATGCGGTCCACCGCGAGGATCTCCGTCGCCGGTAGCGCATACCTGCCTGGTTGATGATCTTGATGGCGTTGCGGCTCGTTCG
>JAUXQB010000081.1 GCA_030685215.1 Actinomycetota bacterium | reverse complement strand
GCAGGTCGAGCAGTTGCACCCGAGCGTGGCCCAGCGGCAGCTCGTGACGCGCCCGGAACGCTTCGATCAGGCGGTACTTGATCACCCAGTCGACCTCGCGGTCCAGCTTCAGCGGGTCGTTCTCGATCGTGCTGATGCAGTGCTCCCACATCTCCAACGCCTTCTGCTCCATCGGCGGGAAGCCCTTGGTGTCCGCGTAGCGCAGTGCCCGGTCGAGGTACTCGCGCTGGATGTCGAGCGCGCTCACCTCGCGGCCGTTCGACAGGCGCACCTTGCGGCGGCAGGTCATGTCGTGGCTGATGTCGCGAATGGCCCGGATCGGGTTCTCCAACGTCATGTCGCGCAACACCACGCCGGGGTCCTCCAACATGCGCAGCATGCAGGCCGCCGAACCGACCTTCACGAAGGTGGTGTACTCGCTCATGTTGCTGTCGCCGACGATCACGTGCAGGCGGCGATACTTCTCCGCATCGGCGTGGGGTTCGTCGCGCGTGTTGATGATCGGGCGGCTGCGGGTGGTGGCACTGCTCACGCCCTCCCAGATGTGCTCGGCGCGCTGCGCCATCGAGAACGTCGCGCCGCGTGCCGTCTGCAGCACCTTGCCGGAGCCGGTGAATATCTGCCTGCTGACGAAGAACGGGATGAGCACTTCCGCGTAGTGCGCCATGTCGTCGCCGCGGCTGGTGAGGTAGTTCTCGTGGCAGCCGTAGCTGTTGCCGGCGGAGTCGGTGTTGTTCTTGAACAGGTAGATGGTGCCGCGGATGCCCTCCTCGCGGAGGCGTTGCTCGGCCGACTGCAGCAGGCCCTCGAGGATGCGCTCGCCGGCTTTGTCGTGCACGACCAGGTCGTAGAGGCTGTCGCATTCGGGCGTCGCGTATTCGGGGTGCGAGCCGACATCGAGGTACAGGCGGGCGCCGTTCTGCAGGAACACGTTGCTGCTGCGACCCCAGCTGACCACCTTGCGAAACAGGTAGCGGGCCACTACGTCGGGACTGAGCCGGCGCTGGCCGCGCAGCGTGCACGTCACCCCGTACTCG
>JAUXQB010000109.1 GCA_030685215.1 Actinomycetota bacterium | reverse complement strand
CCGGTCGCGGGGTGCTGTACCACTTGATCATGTGCTCGAACGTGAGGTCCCCGAACGTCTCGTGCTCCGACCTGGCGTCGTCGAACCACAGGCCCTGATTCTCAATCCATGCCCGACAGAGCTGGGCGCCAACCGGATCGGCCACCTCGTGACCGATGACCGCAAGCGCATTCTGCAGCCAATACGCGTAGTTCCAGCGAACCTCCAGGTCGTCGCCGCCCTCGTCGTGCAGCCGCACCTGACTCTCGGTATTCGTGCCAACGGTCAGAGTCGGGCGGCGTGGGTCGTCCTCATCGTCGTAGACGAACAGCGACACCGCATACGTTTCATCACGACTACTCGCATCCAGCGACTTGAGTCCGGCCATCACCGCGCTACGAAGGTACGCCGGAAAGTCTGCCACGGGCGAAGACTGCCCCGAACTTGCCTGTGGTGTCCAGCGAACGGAGCGGCAGTTCTGCACGGTCCAGTTACTCGACGAACAGGTCCTCAGCGTGTTCCTCGATGAACGGTTGGAGGTCCCACCACACGTCCGACAGGGCGTGTTCGAGTTGTTCCCACCCCAAGGTCTCCCCACGAGCATGATCTTCAACGGCTCGTCGAAGGAGTCGCTCAGCCTCGGTGGATCCAGCCAACGCCGATCCTTTCGCCGCGATCAGCAACACCTCGGCTCCGAGAACATCGACCGCCTCGCGAAGTCCACAGACCGGCACCCAAGAACGAACCTGGCCCAGGGCGAGCAACGACCGCTGAGTTTCATTCATCTCCCACAGCAGCGACGCCAACGACAACACCCCATAGTCACCGACGAAGACAGCCAATGCGTTAGTGACGGACCAGCCCTTGCTGTCGGAAATCGAGGGATCAACGTCAGCACGGCTGAGAAGGAACGGCTTGTCCTGATCGTCCACCGGCACACGATAAGCCGAAGCCGCGGAGCACGCCTAGCGGCAGTTCTGTGCGACAGTCCGAAGGTCCGTGCGATGATGCTCCCGTGGACGCGTCGCTGAACAGTTCGACCAGCGCTCGTCGGCGTTCACTCTCGTCGCTGCTGTTGATCGCCTCCTGCGCGATCTCTTCATGCACTTCTGACGCTCCTGCGTCGTCCTCAACGCTTGGCGATTCGGGACTTCGACAGATGAAGCTGGAAATCGTCATCGAAGAATCCGCGGCGAGAGTATCAATGTGGACCGGAGGCCGACTCTCGCTGTCCGGGGATGCCGCCGAGTGCTCGACGGACGTGACCAACGCGCTGGTTGCTACGACCTACTCGGATCAACCAGGGCGGTTCGATCTTGTGGCTCCGCAGTTCAACGAGTTCCTTACATGTGACTTCGTGCTCGCGGACGCTGACTTCATCATGGACTTCAGGCTTTCGGAAGTCCCAGAGGATGCTTGTGAGGTCGTCGAAGGTGACCCACGGTGCATCCTCCTATCGATCGCTGCCGGTGACTTCGAGGTCAGTGGATTCATCCTCGACCTCCGGGACTGACGCGCCGACGCACGAGCCACATCGGGCCAGGAGGCGCAGATCGATCCCTCTTTGTGTCAAGAGGCTTCTTCGGCGGCGCCACGGGCGCGTTGAAGCTGGCCCGTGACAGCGGCGGGTGTCGGGGTTTAGGGTTTGCGTTGGGTCCGGGAGTGACCTCTTCCGAAGTGCCGGGTGCCAGGGTTTCGCCGGCCGCGCTGGATGTGAGAGTCGTTCCCTGATTGTCCTCCCGGGCCTACTTGCTCCCGGCGTCGGCTTGCAGCTGTCGGTAGACCCGATCGGAGATCTGACGCTTCAACGCCCGGCGTGCTTCGCGTGGTGTCTTGCCCTCGGCGAGCTTGCGGTCGTAGTAGCCGCGGCCCTCGCTGTGCGCGTGGCGGATCTGGGTGACCGCGACCATGTGCAGCGCATGGTTCAACGTCCGATTCCCTCGACGCGACAGCCGATGCACCGTGCGACCCGAGGATGAGAACTCGACCGGCGCCGTCCCGTTGTACGCGGCGTAGTGGCCGGCGGAGGGGAACCGTGTGATGTCGCCGGTGTAGCCGATGAGCATCGCGGCAAGGATCGGGCCGACCCCGAAGATCCCGTGCACCGAGGTTCCCGACGCGATCACCTCAGTCGTGATCCGTTGCTTGTTACGCGTCGCGCGGTCGTCGAGCATGATGATCTCCGACAAGGTGTCATAGGCGAGATCGAGTCGCTGACGCTGCGTCGCCGACGTCGGCGTGATGTCGGCCAGGACCTGTTCTGCCTGCTTGACCACGATTTCTTTGCGGATCCCGCCCGGCACTAACTCGGCGACCAGCGCGTGCAATCGGCAACACGCACGACTCTTCGCGCGGCTCGTGTCGAGCTGTGCTTTCGCGAGCAGCCGCAGGATCGTGACGTGATCCTCCACTCGCACCTGCGCCAACTGCGGAGCCCGCAATGCCGCGACTGCGACCGCTCTCGCGTCGTTGGCGTCGTTCTTCGTCGACTTGCCCGAACCCAACAGCCGCACCCGCGACGACAACGTCGCAGGCACATCCACCACATGCTCGCCGCGAGCGACGAGCTGCTGGGCGAGCAGATAGCCGAGCCCGCCGGCGGACTCGATCGCCCACGACCGACACTCGAACGGCGCCGCCCACGCGAGCAGATCGGCAACCTGACGCGAGTTCGTGCGGACCTCGAGCCGGGCGAGTTCGGTCTCGCGTTCATCGATCGCGCATGCCGCGTGGAGCAGCTTGTGCGGATCGATCCCAATGATCACTGACATGACATTTCCCTTCCAACGGTTGATGGGAACCGCGGTGGGCACTCCTGGTTGAAGATGATCCTGCGCGCCTCTTTCGAGCCACACCACGGCCGATTCACCCGGTGGCCGGCACCTCGTTCGGAAGCCAACCCGCAGGCGGCAGGCAGTTAGCGAGCCAGGCCACCGAGCGAACCGAGACGCTACGAACGAACCGCAACGCCATCAAGATCATCAACCAGGCAGATATGCACTTGATGTCCTATGCCGCACCAGTCTGCGACGTCATAGTTCTGTGAGAGTAGTTCGATGATGCGCCAACCCACGGTCGACCCGTTGGAGTGGGGTGAGGTGTATGAGGCGCACGCCATCAGGCTCACCCGGCTTGCCGTCGTACTCGTCGGCCCGACCGACGCATACGACCTTGTCGCCGACAGTGTGCTGAGAGCTGTCTCCTCTCCCGCTTGGGTGCAAGTTGAATCGCAGGGCGCATACCTGACACGGACGCTGACGAATCTTGCCCATGACCGGCGCGTTCAACGCGATCGGCGGGAGCGCCGCGAACTACGCGCCTCACGTCGCAGCCCGCCGCCGGTTCTGACGCCGATGAGGGACATCGAACGGGAGGTGGTCGTTCGCCGGGCTCTAGCTGGCTTGAGCGCCGCTCAGGCCGCTGTCGCCTTCCTTCACTATTGGGAGGATCTCACCATTGAGCAGATTGCCGACCACCTCGACATGCGGATTGGCACGACCCGGACACACCTTGCTCGGGCGAAGCGATCGCTCCGCGCATTGCTCACGACTTCAGAGAGGGAAGCGACATCATGAACACGATCGACCGCGAGATTCGAGAGCTGTTCCGGCTGGTGCTCAGCGACGAGCCGGTAGCACTGTCGGCGGAAGAACTTCAGGCGCACCGAAGAGCCGTTTCACTCGCACCGGCCGAGGCCACACCACGCTTCCGGTTTGGGCGGTTGGCGATCGCTGCACTCGCTGCGACCTCGATCGTCGCCTTGCTCGTCGCGTTGAACTCTCGCTCCACCGTGAATTTCGCTGAGCCACCGTCGGCATCGTTGGGCGTCACCGACGAGGTGAGGATCACGTTCTCCAGTGTCGACATTCAGACGCAGGGCCCTCATTGGGATGCGGAGTATCAACTGCCCGAGGTGCCCCTGTTCTACAGCGGCACCTGGGCCGACGGCCCCGCAGGTCCGCTCGCACGGTGCATCGGGCGTGGCAACAGCGCCGGCTGCAACAACGAAGCGAACGCCGTCACTCTCCTGGTCGGGGAGTCGAGTGGCATTGTCGACACCATCGTGTGGCACGGTCTCTCCGCCAACACGAGCTACGTCGTCCTGGAGGCCGAGGGCATCACCCGATGGCAGTTTCCCGTCAACGACGTCGCAGCTTTCCCAACCACCTGGTGCACCGCTGACGAGTGCACCTACACACTCACTGCCTACGACAGCGACGGACGGAATCTCGCCACCGCGTCCGACTAAGACGCAGGTCTGTCGACGTCCTCAGGTAGCGCCTATTGCCCGCTAGGGGCGCAGAATGCAAGGCAACGTGGCGCTCAGATCATCTGAACTGAGCGCATCGCCTCGCGCCGGATCTGTGGGCGGCGGCGCGGCGACCGGGGACTGGCCCCGGCTCAGTGCTTGGCGACGAACGGGAGGGGGACGACCCGACCGGTGAGCGCGGTGCCGCGCACGTCGACGGTGACGGCGGTGCCGTCGGCGATGTCGGGCGGCAGGAACGCCAGCGCGATGCCGTGCTCGAGCACCGGCGAGAAGTTGCCGCTGGTGACCTCGCCGATCTGGCGGCCGTCGAGTAGCACCGCGCAGTCGGCGCGCGGCGGGCGGCGACCTTCGGTGACGATGCCGCGCAGCACGCGTGACACCCCGCGCTCGCGTTCGGCCAGCAGCGGCTCGCGGCCACGGAACTCGTCCTTGCCCCACGCGACCACCCAGCCCAGCCCGGCCTGCAGCGGCGTGATGCCGGCACCGAGCTCGTGCCCGTGCAGCGGGAGGCCCGCCTCGAGGCGCAACGTGTCGCGCGCGCCGAGACCGGCCGGCATGATGCCGCACGACATGATGGCGGACCACAGTTCGGCCGCAGTGTCGACCGGCACGGCGATCTCGACCCCGGCCTCGCCCGTGTAGCCGGTACCGGCCACCACGCAGGCGGCCCCGTGCCAGTTCAGCTCCTGCACGCGAAAGCGACCCACCTCGGCGGCGTCGGCGAACACGGCCGAGAGGCGCTCCTTCGCGCGGGGCCCCTGCACCGCGAGCACCGCACGATCGCGCGTGGTCTCGATGCCACCGATGGCGGCGCGCACGCGATCCGTGTTGCTGGCGTTCGGCATCACGTCGAAGACGTGCTCGCTCACCCACCAGATGATGATGTCGTCGAGCACCGAGGCGTCGACCTCGTCGAGCAGGTGCGTGTACTGCGCCCGACCCGGCGCCACCTTGGTGAGATCGTTGGTGAACGCGAACTGCAGCCGGTGCAGCGCATCGGCACCTTCCACGCGCACGGTGCCGAGGTGCGACACGTCGAACACGACCGCGTCGTTGCGGCAGGCGAGGTGCTCGTCGAGCGTGCCGGCCTGGTAGGCGACGGGCATCTCCCAGCCACCGAACGGCACCATCTTGGCGCCGAGCTGGCGATGGAACGAGTCGAGCGGACTGACCTCGTACTCGGGCATCAGACGGCCTGAGCAGCGACGAGCGCGGCGATCTCCGGATCGGCGAAGTGGACCAGCGACGCGTCGAGGTCGGTCTTGACGCCACCGATGGCCAGCACGTTCAGCACACCCTGGCCACCCTTGCGCATGATGTCGATGAGCTGATCGCCGTCGCACAGCAACACGTCGTTGCCGCTGATGACCAGCGTGGCCGAGGCGATGTCGGTGTCGGCCTGTTCGCGCAGGTAGGTGAACGCCTTGCGCACGGACTCGAGCTTGATGCCCGCGTCGAGCAGGCTCTTGATGACACGCAGTTCGAGCAGGTCGCGGTAGTTGTAGAGGCGGCGACTGCCACTGCCGCTGGCGTCGGCCAGCGACGGGCGGATGAGGTCGGTGCGCGCCCAGTAGTCGAGCTGCCGATAGGAAATGCCCACCACGCTCGCGGCCTTGGTGCCGCTGAAGCCGATCTCACTCATCTGATCTCTCCGATCTGGGCCCGCCCACGCGGGCCAGTGATCACACGCCGGTAACTACGCCGATGTAACCGGCCTGTCATCGTAGGCCAGCGCGCGCGAGCCGTCAAGCACGGTGCGCGCGATTTCTTCGCGCGCTCCGCGCGAGGCCTTCCAGCGTCTGTGCACTTCCGCTCGCTGGGCGGGCGGAAGTGCTCAGACGCGGGATTCGAGGGGTGTCAGGCGCCGAGGCCGTCGAGCCAGGCCTGCACGTTGCGGCCGAGCGCGTTCACGTCGTAGCCGCCTTCCTGCAGCACGACCGTCGGCAGGCCGAGCTGGCGCACGACGGCACCGCTGCGACGCATGCCGTCGGTGGTGACCGCGAGGTCGCTGATCGGGTCGGTGATGAACGTGTCGAGCCCGAGCGAGACGACGAGTGTCGACGGCCCGAACGCTGCGATCTTCTCGCACGCGTCGCCGAGCGCGCTGATGTACGCGTCGTCGTCGGCGCGCACCGGCATCGGGTAGTTCGTGGTGCAGCCGAGCCCGCGACCGGTGCCGGTCTCGTCGGCGAACCCGATCGAGTACGGGTAGGCGCGGGCCGGGTCGCCGTGCAGCGACACGTACTGCACGTCGTCGCGGTCGTAGAAGATCTGCTGACTGCCGTTGCCGTGGTGGTAGTCGACATCGAGGATGGTGACCTTCGTGCCGGTGGTGGCCGCGATGTGGTGCGCGGCGATGGCGGCGTTGTTGAAAAAGCAGTAGCCGCCGTAGAGGTCGGAGGTGGCGTGGTGCCCCGGAGGCCGGCACAGCCCGTACGCGGCGCCTTCGCCGTCGAGCACGAGTTGGGCGGTGGTGAGCGCGGTGTCGACCGCGCCGCGCGCCGCCTGATAGGTGCCCTCGGTGAGTGGAGTGGTGGTCTCGAAGCACCAGTACCCGACACGCCCGTTGATGGATTGCGGCTCGCGGCCCGCACTCATCTTGTCGCGCAGCGCCGGCCGGTAGAAGACGTCGGGCACCACGTGGCTCACGTCGGGATGCTCGGCCGTGTACAGCCGGAAGCCTTCCGACAGGAACTTCACCAGGCCGGGGTGGTGCACCGCTTCGATGGGCGCTGTGCCCCACTCGGTGGGGGCCAGGAACTCGAACCGGGGGTCGGCCTGCAGCGTCTCGCGGATCCTCTCCGCACGGCCGATGTGCTCGAACGGGCTGTGCGCCACCGAGGTCTCGAACTCCACCTGCGGATCGTGGAGGAGATGAGCGGGGGTGTAGACGACCTTCATCCGTCCAGGATGCCAGACGGGGCTGCGCGCTCAGGCCAGCTCGAGCACCTCGTCGAGGTACAGCTCGCGGCACTTGGCCCGCTGCAGCTTGCCCGATGAGGTCTTCGGCAGCGTGCCGGCCTTCACCAGCATCACGTCGCGCGGCGGCAGGCCGCACACGTCGAGCGTGCGCTGGTGCACCGCGTGTTGCACGCCCGGCAGGTCGTCGGTGCGCACCTCGCACACCACCACCACGCTCTCCTTGCCCTTGTAACCCTCCACGCCGAACGCGATGACGTTGCCCGCGCGCACACCGTCGATGACACCGACCGCGCGCTCGATGTCCTCGGGGAACACGTTGCGACCGCCGACGATGATGACGTCCTTGATGCGCCCGCACAGCACCAGTTCGCCGTCGACGAGGTAGGCGAGGTCGCCGGTGCACAGCCAGCCGTCGCGGAACAGTGCGGCGGTGGCATCGGGACGCTTGTAGTAGCCGGGCGTCACCGAAGTGCCGCGCAGCAGCAGCTCGCCGACGTGACGTTCCGGCAGCTCTTCGTAGGTGTCGGGGTGCACCACCATCATCTCCAGCCCGGGCACCGCCTTGCCCAGCAGCGGCAGCCGGCGCACCTCCAGCTCCTCCTGCGCGTCGGCGAGGTGCAGCGGTTTGGCGACACGCTCGCGCTCGAGGAACTCGCGGTCGACCGAGTCGGTGAGCATGCCCCGATGGCGCGGTGGGAACGCACCGCCGATGGCGACCTCGGCCATGCCGAACGCGGGGAACACTCCCCCGGCCGTGAATCCGAACGGCTCGGCGGCCTTGACGAACGCTTCCACCGCGTTGGGGTCGACCGGCTCGGCGCCACTGAGCGCGAGCGTGAGTGTGGACAGGTCGAGGCCCTCCATGCGACCGAGCGCTCGCGTGGCCAGCACCCATGAGAAGTTGGGGCCGGCCGTGGCGGTGCCACCCCAGTCGCTGATCCACTGCATCCAGTTGCCCGGCTTGGCCATGAAGTCCTGCGGTGCGGCTTGCACGAGTTGCACACCGGTGGTCATCGGCAGCGACAGGAACCCGACGAGGCCCATGTCGTGATAGAGCGGCAACCAACTCACCATCACCTCGCCCAACGCCAGCTCGGCAGCCTCGCAGGAGGCGTCGAGGTTGGCGCGCAGCACGCGGTCGGGGATCATCACTCCCTTCGGTTCGCTGGTGGAGCCGCTGGTGTACTGCAGGATGACGAGCCGCTCGGAGTCGGGCTCCGGCAGCTCGAGGCGCTCGCCGCTGGGCACGCCGGCGAAACCGGGCAGCACCGCGGCCATCGGTTCGATCGGCGGGTCGCCCGGGCCGGCCGCGTAGAACGCGGCCAGCATCTCGTCGATGAGCATGACCTTCGCGTCGCCGTGGATTATGCGTGCCCGCGTGCTCTCCACGAACGCGTCGA
>JAUXQB010000087.1 GCA_030685215.1 Actinomycetota bacterium | reverse complement strand
CCTGGATGCGGACCTTGTGATGCAACTCGTAGCGCTCGCGCAGTCCGCGCAGGATCGAGATGGTGTCCTCGACGCTCGGTTCGTTGACCAAGACCGGCTGAAACCGGCGTTCCAGCGCGGCGTCCTTCTCGATGTACTTGCGATACTCGTCGAGCGTGGTGGCACCCACCAGCCGCAGCTCACCGCGGGCCAGCATGGGCTTGATCATGTTGCCCGCGTCCATGGCCCCTTCGGCACCGCCGGCACCGACGATGGTGTGGATCTCGTCGACGAACGTGATGACCTCGCCGGCCGCGTCGGTGATCTCCTTCAGCACGGCCTTCAACCGCTCTTCGAACTCGCCGCGGTACTTGGCGCCGGCGAGCATGCTGCCGATGTCGAGGCTGATGAGTCGCTTGTTCTTCAGGCCCTCGGGCACGTCGCCGTCGGCGATGCGCCGCGCGAGGCCTTCGACGATGGCGGTCTTGCCGACGCCCGGCTCGCCGATGAGCACCGGGTTGTTCTTCGTGCGCCGGCTGAGCACCTGGATGACGCGACGGATCTCGTCGTCGCGACCGATGACCGGATCGATCTTCCCGTCGCGCGCCCGCTGCGTGAGATCTTGCCCGTACTTCTCCAGCGCGGCGAAGTTCTCCTCCGGGTTCTGGCTGGTGACGCGGTGACTGCCGCGCACGTCCTTCAACGCCATCAGCAACTCTTCGCTGCCCACGCCGAGGCGAGCGTTCATCGCGAGCAGCAGGTGCTCGACGGAGAGGAAGTCGTCCTTCAGGTCGCTCTGGTACTTCTGCGCGTTCTGCACCACGTTGTCGAGCTCGCGATTCATGCGCGGGTCTTGCCCGCCGTAGGCCTTGGGCAGCTTGGCGACGGCCTCGTCGGCCTTGTTGCGCACCATCAGCGGCGCGAGGCCGAGCTTGGCCAGCACGGGCGGCACGATGGTGTCGTCCTGCCGCATCAGTGCGGCCATCAGGTGGTCGGGGGTGAGCTCGGGATTGCTGAGTGCCCGCGCCTGGTCGATGGCCGCGGCAAAGGCTTCGTTGGTCTTGAGAGTCCACTTCTTCGGGTCGAGCGCCATGTGGTCAGGCTACCTGTCGTATGCTCAGAAGTTGCTACGAGTCGTATCAACTTTGGTGAGTGCCGTCACAGTGGACCTACTCCTTGACCTGGAAGTCGATCACCAGCCGGGCCGGCGACGACAGCTCGGTGACGGTGAACGGGTACTCGTCGTCGAGGCCGATCGCCCAGTGGGTGATGCCCTCGAAGTTCTCGGTCTGACGCAGCTCGACGATGTGATCGACCGTGGTCGGGAAGATCTGCAGCGGACCGTCGTAGCCGTTGCCCTCCATGTCGGGCATCCACATGCCCATCCGCACCAGCAGCGTCGCGTCGCCCTCGATGTCGGTGAACTCGTCGCTCTCGCCGAGCCGCACCGGGTCGTCCACGTACTCCGCTCCCCAACCGGGGAAGTCGCCGGGACCGGCGAGCTCGATCACCACACGCTCGAAGCACGGGTGGTCGCCGACTCGGATGTCGTCGCCCACCATGCCCGACATGGTGAGCACATCGGGCTCACCCTTCTGCTCGGTGTCGCCGAGAGTCGGACACGGCTCGGCGGTGGTCGGTGCGGTCGTCGTCGCCACCGTCGTCACGACCACGGTCGTGGCCACGCCGGTGGTGGCCGGAGCAGTCGACGACGTCGCGCCGTCGGTGGTGGCGGTCGGCTCGGTGGTCGTGCCGTCGAGCGAGGTGGTGGTGAGACCGGACGAGTCGGTGCCTCCGGACGATTGCTCGCTCGAGCACGCGGCGAGCAGCACAGCGGCAGCCATCAGTGGGAGCAGCTTCATGGGTGCAGCATGCGCCGCGATCGGCTCGTTGGGAAGAGGCCTCCGGCCGTTCCCGCCGTCAGTCCGCCGGCGGCCCGTACACGTTGACGCCGATGGCAGCGAGGCGGTCGGAATGTACCTGGAGGCGCGGTCGGAAGTCGTCCCACGTGCGCAACGCCTGCGCGGTCCAGCCGACCTCCGCGAGGCACGCCAACCGCGGGTAGCAGAGGTGCTCCACGTCGGCGAACGACACGACCTTCTCGGTCCACAGCGGTGCCTCCACTCCCGCGATGCGGTCGTCTCCCACGCCGTCGATCAGCGCTGCAGGGTCCCATCCGTACGCGGTGGCGAGGTCGATGAAGCCGGCCCATCGCCGTCCGACGCGACAGTCCGGCGTGTGCTTCATGTCGAGATAGGTGTGACGCGCGGGCGACATGACGAACCGAGCGCCGCTCGGGGCGCCAGCCGCCACAGCAGCGTGCAGCCAGTGCTGCACCAACGTCGCAGGCGCCAGTGGCGCGGCGGCGATCTCCTCCCACCCGACCATCTGCTTGCCGTGCGAATGGACCTCTCGCTGCAGCAGCGCGACGAACTCGAGGTAGGCGGAATGGTCGGTCGAGTGCGCTTCGTCGCCGCCGACGTGCAGGTACTCGCCCGGTGTGTCGGCGGCGAGCTGAGCGATCACGTCGTGCACGAAGCGACGCGTGGCCGGAGCCGCGAGGTGCAGCGAGCTGAACCCGACCTCGGTGCCCGTGTACAGCGGCGGGGTGACGCCGTCGAGGTTCAGCTCCGGCACCGACGCCAGCGCCGCGTTGGTGTGCCCTGGCATGTCGATCTCCGGCACCACGGTGACGAAGTGCAGCGCTGCGTGCGCAACGATCTCGAGGTAGTCGGCGCGGCTGAAGAACCCGCCGTAGTCGCCGCCGACGGCTGAGCTCGCCCCCACGCCGGTGAGCGCCGGCCAGCCGTCGATGGCCAACCTCCAGCCCTGGTCGTCGGACAGGTGCAGGTGCAGGCGGTTCAACTTGAAGCGAGCCATGAGTTCGACGAAGCGGAGCACGTGGTCGACGCCGAAGAAGTGACGCGCGACGTCGAGCATCGCACCACGCCACTCGAACCGGGGCCGGTCGACGATGTGCACCGCCGGCAACTCGCCGTCGTGCGCCGAGTGCGAGAACAGCTGCACGAGGGTGCGCGTGCCGTTCCACAGCCCGTGTCGGGTGGCGGCGACCACCTCGGCTCCGTCGTTGCCGATGGTGAGCTCGTAGCCCTCGTCGCCGTGGCGCGACGAACTCGCGGGGTCGATGCGCACTGCGATGTCGCCGCGCGCAGGGGGTTCGATGGTGCGGCGCAGGTGCAGTCCGGTCGCGGACTGCACGTCGGCAACGAGGTGCACGACCACCGGGTCCATCGGGTCGACGCCGTTGCCGGCCACCACTCGCGAGTGCGCGCCGATCACGAGCGAGCCGTCGCGTGGCGTGACCTGTTGCGGCAACGGGACCAGCCGATCGCTCTGATGCCCACCACCGAGTCGGCCGGTCATGTCACAGCTCTGGCACCGTCAGCGAGCACCGGCACGGCTCTCTGCGAGCGCCGCGTCGAGCACTTCGTGGAAGCGCGGCCAGCAGGTGGCGATCCAGGCAGGGTCGTCGTCGGCGAAGGCGGCGCGGACCTGCGCGCGGATGGCCGGCGCGTCGGGACCGGTGGGGTCGCCGTACCCGTGCAGCCACGCGTCGGCGCGCAGCGACTGCAGCACGGTGATCGGGTCGACGATGCCGTACTCGATGCAGATGGGGGTGACCTCAGCATGTGGCGCCAGCTCGTCGGCCACCGCCAGCCAGTCGCCGGCCAGCACCGCCGACACGCTGTCGCCGGCCATCATCGACTTCGAGTCGGGCCACAGCTCGAGCGCCCGCTGGAACATCGGTTCGTCGGGGGCGGCGCTGGCGATGAGCTCGCCGTGCCCCCACGGCCCGAGACCGGTGTGCAGGTCGATGATGACGACGCGCTGCGCGTCGGCGAGATTCGCGGCGCACCAGTCGCGCAACCAGCGGTGCGACCACACTGCGCCGGTGCCGCCGTAGAACACGCCCTTCGGGTGCGCGTACTGGCCGCCACTCACCACCGCCTGCAACTTGGGTAGCCCCCACTCACCGACGAGTGCGAGCAGGCTCTCGAGCGTGCGCTGCTGCGCCTCCGCGGTCCACTCGGTGGGCACCACGTCGTCGGCGATGCCGTCGTACTCCGTGTTCTGCGGCGGCGGTTGCGACCAGTCGACGAAGTTGCGGTTGAGGTCGACGTTGTCCTCGTTCACCCGCCGCACCCACGCCATGCCGAACGGGTTGAGCGCGTGGATGTTGACGATGCGCACCGGTTGCGGACGCTCGTCGGCCCACGTGGTGAGCCAGTGGGTCTGCAGCGCGGAGCCGCAGTAGCCCTCGACGCCGTGCGTCGCGGAGACCACGAGCACCACCGTCGCCGCGTCGCGCGGCCCGAGCTCGGCCACGTCGATGCCCAGCGGATCACCCTCGGGTCCGCGCAGCGGATGCTCGAACGTGTCGACCACCGCACCCGCCGCGTCGGCCGCAGCGAGGAACGCCGCACGGGCTGACGAGTACGAGGAACTGAGCGCGATGGTGGACATGGATCAGATTGTGGTCGCCCGATCAGCTCGGCGCCACCACCTGTATGCCGTACTGCGCGAACGCGGGATCCTTGGTGACGAGTTCGAGACCTTCGACCAATGCCTGCGCGATGAGCATGCGGTCGAACGGGTCGCCATGATGCAGCGGCAGCGCACCGGCGACCTCGGCGTGCGAGAAACTGATCTCGAGGGCATCGAAGCCACGGCCCGCGCATGCCGACCCGAAGCCGTCGGGTGCGTCGAGCTTGCCGATCGCCCGCTTGATCTCGACCTCCCACACGGATGCAGCCGAGACGACCACCTCGTTGCGGGGGTCTTCGAGTGCAGCGCGAACGTGAGGCGCGAGCTCGTTGGGGGTGGACAGCGCCCACAGCGCGACGTGAGTGTCGAGGAGCAACCGTCTCACGGGCGCGAGCCCGCGAACGCTGCTGCGACATCGGCCGGGAGGTCGTCGAAGTCGTCGTGGATGACGACCTGACCCTCCCAGCCACCCAGCACCCGCGGCGGCGACACCGGCCGGAATGGAACCAGCTTTGCGACCGGCACGTTGTGCCGACGGATGACGACCTCCTGGCCCGTCTGCTCGACCTGCGCGATGAGTTGGGACAGGTGGGTCTTGGCTTCGTAGATGCTGACTGCCATCGCGAGAGTCTAGTCAGACCTGATCAGATTGTTCAGCCGCGCAGGAGGTCCTTGGCGATGGCGACGATCTGGATCTCGTCGGTGCCGGCGTAGATCTGCAGCACCTTGGCGTCGCGCGCCAGTTGCTCCACTCGGAACTCGCTCATGTAGCCGTTGCCACCGAACAGCTGCACGGCTTCCATCGCGACCTCGGTGGCGGCGCGGGCGCTGTACAGCTTCATCGCCGATGCTTCGGCCAAGGTCATCATCCGCCCGGCGGCGCCCATCTCCATCGTGCGGAACACGAGGTTCTGCACGTTCATGCGAGCCACCTCCATCCGTGCCAACTTCTCCTGGATGAGCTGGAACTCGCCGATCGGCTTGCCGAACTGCACGCGGTCCTTCGCGTACTGCACGCTCAGCTGCAGGCACTCCTCGATGATGCCCAGTGCCATTGCGGCCACTCCGCTGCGCTCCTGCTGGAACGTCGCCTTGGCGCCGTCGCGGCCGCCGGCGGGGAGGTCCTCGGTCTCGCCGATCAGGCGGTCGATGCCCACGCGCACGTCGTCGAGGAACAGCTCGCCGGTGGGTGAGCTGTGCATGCCCATCTTGCGCAGCGGCTTGCTCTGCACGAAGCCGGGCATGCCCCGGTCGAGCACGAACGAGAGCACCTTGCGTTGCTCGGGCGGGTTGCCCTCGTCGAGCTTGCAGATGAACACGGTGGTGTCGGCGTACGGCCCGTTGGTGATGAAGGTCTTGCTGCCGTTCAGCACGTACTGGTCGCCGTCGCGGCGGGCGGTCGACTTCATCGAGCCGAACGCATCGCTGCCGGAACCGGGCTCGGTGATGGCCCACGCACCCACCTTCTCCATGGTGAGCAGGTCGAGCGCCCATCGCTCCTTCTGTGCCGTGGTGCCCTTCGACATGATGGCCGACGAGGTGAGGCCCATGCTGACGCCCATCGCAGTGACCATGCCCGGGCACACCCGGCACAGTTCGATGATCGGGATCAGGCTCAGCCCGCCCCCGTCGCCACCGCGCGACTCCTTCGCCGGCGTTGCGTCGCCCGCGGCCGCCGCCTTCTCGCGCTCGATCTGCTTCTTGAACCGGTCGCGGGCCATCGCGTCCATGCCGAACGTGGCGAACAGCTTGCGCAGGATGTCGTACGGGGGGAGGTCGCCGTGCTCGAGCTCCTCCACGTGCGGGCGGACCTCCTCGTCGACGAACCGCTTCACCGCGTCGCGGATCATCTGGTGCTCATCGCTCCACTCGAACATCGCATGCCTCGTTTCCTGCGCCCGACCGGGCAGCCTCTGCAGCGATGGTAGGGAGGGCGGCCGCGCCGCACCCAACCGGCAGGTCAGTCGGAGTGATCGCTCGCGGCGCGCATGTCGTCGGCGACGCGTTGCGAGGCAGGCTCGCGACCGGACAGCCCGGCGATCGCACCTTCGACGTCGGCGGCGGTGCGGTTCTGGCTGAGCTTGCGCTTGCCCTCGATGCGGTCGATGCGCAGTTCGACGCCGACGATGCCGCGCAGCGAGGCGGCGATGTAGTCGGGCGGCGCGTCGTCGACGGACCACGGCCTCGGCAACGCAGCCTCGTGGCGGTCGGTGAGCGCGCGGACGAGCGCGCCCAGCCACTCCGGATCGTCGTGCACCCGGAGGTGCCCGTGCACGTGCACGACCGTGTAGTTCCAGGTGGGCACCACCTTGCCGGTCTCGGCCTTGGTGGCGTACCACGACGGCGACACGTACGCATCTGCGCCGGGCACGATGGCCAACGCCGGCGTGCCGTCGCCCGCCCGCCACTGTGGGTTGGCGCGCGCGAGATGGCCGACGAGCGAACCGTGCTCGCCCGGCGCGGGATCGAACAGCATCGGCAGCATCGAGGCATCCATGCCGTCGCTCGTCGAGGTGATCAGGTGCAGCGCCTCGGCCGCTTGCAAGAGCGAGTGCAACTCGTCGGCATCGGCGATGTCGAAGTGCGCGGGTCGGTACATGCCCCAAGGTTGCCATCTTCCGCCAGCCACCGGTCACCCACATTGAACGCGAGTCCGTGAGCGTGCCGAGGGGCCCGACGTGCTGCGTCAGACGTCGCCGTCGATGAAGTCGGTGCAGTCGCGCCCCGACTCGGGGCGAGTGTCGACACCGTCGGCGGACCACACCACGAAGACGCAACGGGAGAGCCCGAAGAAGTCCGTCGGGTAGCGGATCTCGAGACGGTCGTCGGATCGGCGGATGCCAGTGGAGTAGTGCCCGGGCGCCGCGCCGAACACGGAGCCGGGATCGTCGGCCAGCCAGGTCTCGATGCTGGATCGATGAGTGCCCTCGAACGCATCGCGCAGCTCGCGGGCCAACTGCTCCTGAGCGCGCGCGGCGCTGACGAACCAACCGGCCATGCTGAGCACAGCAACGGTGACCACGACACCTGCAACGATCATCTGCGAGCGAGGCGACAGCGTGCGACCGCGGTTGCCGACGACTCGACGAAGGATGACCGCTGCAGCGACACCGAGTCCCGCCCCGACGGTGTTCGCGAGCAGGTCCGCCACGTCGGGCGACCCCACATGAGCGACCGCTTGCACCGCTTCGACGACCATCGAGAAGGCGGCAAGGCCGCCGAGCACGAGCAGTGGGCGCCCGATGAGCCACGTCCACACCGCACCGGCCGGCACGAACAGCACGATGTTGAGCAGGAACTGGCTACTGCCGAGCGACGACTCTGGAATGCTGGTCATGGTCTCGGTGAACCAGCCGTCGAGTGTTCCGACAGTGCGCCCAGATGGAAGACCGTCACGGCAGAGGGTGACCGCCAGGATGAGCGAGACGCTCGCGAAGCCGCCGAACCAGGCGACCCACCCACGCTCGGTTCGCCGGGATCGGCGAGCAACAGCCGAGCCCAGCACGCCCGACAGCAGCAGGAGGCCGATCAGCGCGACGAGCGCGTCGGACGTCGCAACCGCCGAGACGTCGCTGCTCACCTCCGCGATCACGGCCACTGCGATGACGGCCACGACCATCGCCGAAGAGTACCGGCCTCCGTTGATTGCCCGAGCGTCGGACGCGGTTCGGGCAGTCCAGTCATGGCAGTTCGTTTCGGTCAGCGACAGGTTTCCCTGCACCAAGTGCAGCAAAGGTTGTCGCTGAGCTGACCGAAGCGTGCAGCTCCCTCGGCGGCGCCGCCCGAACACGGCCGGGTCGCGCACCGAACGCTCACACGTCGTGGGGCTGCAGTCGCCAGTAGCCGGTCATGGCGACACGCTCTTGCGGAAGGCCGACGTCGTCGCGCAGGTACCTGCGGATAGCGGTCATCGCCTTCGTCTCGGCGCCACCCCAGGCGTAGACATCGGCGGGGACCTCGACGGACCGCACCGCGTCGAGCAGCAGCGAGGTCGTGCCGGGTGCCACGTCGCCTCGCCGGAGCCACACCACGCGATCCGCGGGCGACACCGCGAGTGGGATCGCGTGCGACTCGTCGTCGATCTCGATGACGGCCACCGCCTGCAGGTGGGCAGGACGGTGCTCGAGGATGGCCGCCAGCGCCGGGAGACCGGTCTCGTCGGCGACCAGCAACAGCGAGCCGGTGTCGGCCGGCGGTGCGTAGACCTCACGCGGCCCCCACACCGCGACCGGCTCGCCGACGGTCACCTGCTCGGCCCAGCCCGACGCCTCGCCGCCGTCGTGGCGCACCACGATCACATCCATCTCCGCCACCGCCGGCCGCCAGTGACGCACCGAGTAGTACGCACCGCGAGGACGATCGGCGACGGGCATCGCCTCGTAGTGCGTCCACGTGAAGTGCTGGTCGATCGAGAGCTCGCGACGACCCGCCGGCGGTGCCAGCACGTACACGAACTGGTCAGCGGCCACCGGCTCGAACTCGACCAGATCGCCACCACCGAAGGTGAGCTGCAGCAGGCGGTCGTTCAGTTCCCGTCGCCTCACCACCGTCGTCACGAACGTGCGCAGCCTGGCGACCTGCACCGCCTCGGCGTGGTCGCTGTTCAGATGATCGATCGCCACCTGTGCCACGGCGGCGAGCGGGTCGCCGGGGCCGGTGGTCATTGAGCGACCGCCTGCAGGTCGACGACGTCGAAGCTCCGGACCTCCCTGGTCGGGCACGGTGATGGCGTTGATGCGGACGATGCTCATGTGATGCTCCTGTCGGTGGGAACGATGGTCACGGACATACGACGCGGGCCGACGAGAGGAACTCGCAGAACGCGGCCTGCGACACGATCCACGCGCCGTCGACGCGGGTGATGGTCTTGGTCAGCGCCTCGTAGGCGGCGGTGCCACCGAACAGCACGTCGTAGGTGATGGTGGCCGTGTCGCCGTCGATCACCGCGCCGGTGGGCGCCAACGTGATGCCGCCCATCGTCTCGCCGGCCGCTGTGTAGGCCTCGGCCGCAGCCTGCAACGCAGCACCGTTCTCCAACAGGTCGGCCTTGTCGGCGAACGGCACGGCCGAGTCGAACACGGTGGTGAACGTGTCGATGGCTGCCTGCTCGTCGGCCTCGTCGCCGGTCTCCGACGCGGGGCCGGCGGCACCGCCACCGATCGCTTCGGCCGACGGCACCGCGGTGGCCGGGTCGCCGTCGACGGCGAGCGCCAGTTCCGGCACCAGGTTCTCCAGCAGGTACTCGATGCTCAACGGGCTGCCGAACGAGAAGGCGCCGCTGACCAGCGCGTCGGTGACCACTTCACGACCTTCGGCGAAGGCGGTGAGGCCCTGTCGCGTGGGCAGTTCGGCCAGCTCGGCGATGATGTCGTCGGACCCGACGATCCACACGATGACGTCGGTGTCGAGCACCGAGATGTCCTCCGAGCTCACCGTGAAGAAGAACGCGTCGCCCGACAGCTCGTCGAACTCCGGTGGGGTGACGAACCCGAGCTCGCCCAGCAGGCGCGCCCGACTGTCCTGCGATGCGTAGCCACCCGGGTCGCCCTCGAAGAGGAACGTGACACCGGCAGTGGCGCCGGTGAACTCGGGGTGCTCGTCGCGCACGGCGGCGAACATGCCCTCGACGCGCTCGATCACCTCGGCGGCCTCCACCGACGTGCCGGTGGCCGCGCCGATCATCTCGGTGGCCGCGTCCCACGGCATGCCGTAGTCGATGTAGTCACCCGACTGGGCGAGGGTCGGGGCGATCTGCGACAGCGTGGCGTAGTCGGCGTCGGTCATGCCCGACGACACGCCCACGATCAGATCGGGATCGAGCGCCGCGATCTGCTCGAAGTTCAGCTCGGTGCTGGAGAGCACTTCCGGCTCCGCGTCGCCGAGCTCGTCCTGTGCCCACGGCCAGGTGGCGTACGGCTGGTCGCCGTACCAGTCGCGGATCGCGATGGGAGTGACACCGAGTGCCAGCAACAGGTCCTGGTCGGAGAAGCCGATCGACACGACACGCGTCGGCTCCTCGGGAACGGTGGTCTCGCCGTACTTGTGCTCGATGGTGACGGGGAACGAGTCGGCCGCGGCGGGATCGGTCGCCGCGGTCGACTCGCCCGTGCTGGGGCTGGACGCAGTGGAGGACGATTCGTCGTCGCGTCCACATGCGACCAGCGCCAATCCGGCGATGGTGAGGAGGGAGAGCAGCTGCTTCATGGTGTTCCTTCTGTGTTGGGAGTGGAGGGGTGGAGATCGCGGACGAGCTCGAGCATCAGGTCGCCGATGCGAGGGCCGCCGCCGAGCAGGTATTGGTCCTCGTAGGCGAGCACGCGCCGCTCGCGACCGGCAGGCGTGCGCGCGATGCCGGGGATGGCGAGCAGACCGTCGATGCCACCGACCGATTCGAGACCGGACGTGGTGACGAGCAGCACGTCGGGCGCTGCCAACAACATCGCCTCGGCGGTCATCTGCTGCGTGTCGACGATGCCCAGTTCGGTGGAGACGTCGACGGCGCCGACGGCGGGCAGCACGGCATCGATGCCGGTGCCCTGACCGAAGATCAGCTGCACCTGCTCGCCGCGCAGGTACAGCGCGAGTACGCGTGGCGAGCCTCCCGCCTGAAGTGCCGCGGCTCGCGCGTCGGCGACCTGTGCCTGCATGGTGCTCACCAGCGCGGCGCCACGCTGTGGCACGCCGAGCGCGTCGGCCACCGCCTGCACCTTCGCGGCGAACCCGTCGATGCTCATCGTGCGCTCGATCACGACCACGGCGATGCCCAGACCGCGCAGCTGTTCCAGCGTCTCCGCCGGACGGGCCAGATCGGTGGCGAGCACCACGGTGGGCTCCATCGCCGCGATCGGCTCAGGGTTCAGGGCGCGCTGATAGCCGATCTCCGGCAGCTCGTCGGCCGCTGCCGGATAGGTGGCCGAGATGTCGGTGGCCACCACTCGGTCGCCGAGGCCGAGCGCGAACACGATCTCCGCGAGATCGCCGTCGACGGGCACGATGCGATCCACGGAGGTGATGGTGACCGCGGTGCCCGTGCCGTCGACCAGGCTCACCGGCAGGAGGGGGCCGGCCTCCGACGTGGGCGTGGTGGCCGCCGTTGCGCGCGGCTCCGACGTGCACGCACCGACGGCGAGAAGTCCCACGATCATGAGCGCCGATCGGCGGGCACGACTCATGTCGCGCTCTCCTGCAACACCTGCTCGGCGTAGCGCACGGAAGGTTCGTCGGGCGGCGTCATGGCGACACAACCTAGTTGTTAGGTAGACCTAATACAAGTTGAAAGGCATACCTATTCTCAGCCGACGAGCGCCGCAGCAGCACACGACGGCCGCCGCGCCGCCGGCACCACCAGCGGAGTACCGGCCACGGGGTCGTCGATGACCACGCAGTCGAGCCCGAACACGTCGCGCACCAGCGTCGAGGTGATCACGTCGGTGGGGACGCCGCTCGCGACGACGGCCCCGCCCTTCATCGCGATGACGTGGTGCGCGTACCGGCACGCCTGGTTGAGATCGTGCAACACCATCACCACCGTCGTGCCGTCGCGTTCGTTCAGCTCCGCGACCAGATCGAGCACCTCCACCTGGTGCGCGATGTCGAGGAACGTCGTCGGTTCGTCGAGCAGCAGCAACGGCGTTCGCTGCGCGAGGGTGAGCGCGATCCACACCCGCTGCCGCTGGCCGCCGGACAACTCGTCGACCGGTCGGTGCGCGAGGTCGAGCGTGTTGGTCACCTCCATCGCACCGATCACCGCCGCTTCGTCCTCTCGCGACCACTGCTGCAGCAGGCGTTGATGAGGGGCGCGCCCACGCGCCACCAGGTCGGCCACCGTGATGCCGTCGGGCGCGATGGCCGACTGCGGCAGCAAGCCGAGGCGTCGCGCCACCTCCTTGGTCCGCATCGAGTGGATCGACTCGCCGTCGAGCAGCACCGTGCCACACGCCGGCTTCAGCAGCCGCGCGAGTGCGCGGAGCAGCGTCGACTTGCCACACGCGTTGGCACCCACCACCGCCGTGATGCGCCCGTCGGGCACGTGCATGGTGAGGTCGTCGATGATCACCCGCTCGTCGTAACCGACGCGGATCGACTGCGCCTCCAGCCTCGAGTGCACGTCGTCCATCACATCGCTCCACTTCGGATCTCACGGGTCAGCAGCCACAGCAGGTACGGCGCGCCGATCACCGCGGTGGCGATGCCCACGGGCAGTTCGGTGGGTGCGAACACCCTTCGGGCGGCAAGATCGGCGGTCACGGTGAGCAACGCCCCGACCAGCGCCGCCGGCACGACGGTGACGCCCGGCGAGCGCACCAGCCGGCGAGCGATAGGTGGCGAGACGAGTGCGACGAAGCCGATCGGGCCGGCCGACGCGGTGGCGAGTGCGGCGAGCGCGACGCCGACGAGCGCGAGCGCGGCGCGGCTGCGGCCCACGTGCACACCGAGCGCAGCGGCGGTGTCGGCGCCCAGTTCGAGCAGCCGCATCCGGCGACCGAGGAACACCGCCGGCGGCAGCAGGACGAGCAGGCCGAGACCGACCGGTCGCACATGGTTCCATCCGCGTCCGTTGAGCGAGCCGGTGAGCCACACAGCGGCGCGCTGCACGTCGTAGATGTTGGCGCGTGTGATGAGGTAGTCGTTCACCGCGCTCACGGCGAAGCCGATGCCGATGCCCACCAGCACCAGCCGATAGCCGTGCACCCCGCGCTTCCAGGCGAGCGAGTACACCAGCAGCGCGGTGGCGAAGCCGCCCACGAGTGCCCCGATCGACACCTGCAGCGAACTGCCGCCAATGGTGACGATGGTGAACACGGCACCCAGCGCCGCGCCGGAGTTGAAGCCGATGACGTCGGGTGAAGCGAGTGGGTTCTGTGCGAGCGACTGGAAGATGGAGCCCGCCACCGCGAACGCCGCGCCCACCATGATGCCGGTGAGCACACGCGGCAGGCGCAGCGTCTCGACGATGAACTGCGCGTCATCGCTGCCGCCACCGAAGATCGTGGCCACCACGTCGGTGATGGGGATCGGGAAGTCGCCGACGCTGATCGACCAGCACCCGACCACGACCACCAGTGCGGCGAGCACCGCGCACACGCCGAGAGCGTGTGGATCGAACCGCACCGACCACGAGCACCCGCGCGCTACGCGACCGGTGACGAACGCGGGACGCGCCGGCGCTGCCTGCACGCTCACAGTTGGGCCATCCGCACTCGGCGCACCAGCCACACGAACGCAGGTCCACCGAGCGCTGCGGTCATGATGCCCACCTGCACCTCCGCCGGTCTCGCGACGACACGGCCGACGATGTCGCAGCTCAGCAGCACCACCGGCCCGAGCAGCGCCGAGTACGGCAACAGCCAGCGCTGGTCCGGCCCGGTGAACGCGCGTGCAGCGAGTGGCACCACTAGCCCGACGAACGCGATGGGTCCGCACGCGGCGGTTGCCGCGCCGCAGAGCAACGTCACCGCGAGCGCGGTGACCGCACGGGTCCAGCCGACGCGCGTGCCCAGCGCGCGGGCCGTCTCCTCGCCGAGGCCCATCGTGTTGAGCGGCCACGCGCAGCAGAGACCGAGCACCAGACCGACGGCGATGAACGGCGACACCTGCATCAGCACCGTCTCGTCGCGACCGCCCAGCGAGCCGACCGCCCAGAACCGATACTGGTCGAGCGTCGCCTGGTCGAGCAGCGTGATGGCCGACGTGAACGACGCCAGCAGTGCCGACAGCGCCGCACCGGCGAGGGCCAGGCGCACCGGTGTCGCACCGCCGCGACCCAGCGACCCCAGCGCGAACACCAGCACCGACGTGATCGCTGCGCCGAGGAACGCGAACCACACCAGCGAGCCGACGGACGTGAAGTCGAACATCCAGATGGCGGTGACCACCGCGAGCGCCGCGCCGGCGTTGACGCCGAGCAGCCCGGGATCGGCGAGCGGGTTGCGGGTGATGGCCTGCATCAGCGCGCCGGCCATGCCGAGCGCGGCACCGACCACCAGCCCCACCAAGGTGCGTGGCAACCGCAGTTCACGCACCACGAGATGATCGTTCGACCCGTCGAACGCGGTGAACGCGCGGACGACGTCGCCGAGTGCGATCGGCTTGGTGCCGATGGCGAGTGACAGCAGCAGGGTGATCCCGAGTGCACCGGCACAGCCGACGAGCCCGATCGCCTTGGTGCTGAACCGCCGGCTGCGCGCCGGTGCGGCAGCCCGAATAGATGCCGGCAGGTGGCCGAGTCCGGAGATCGGCAACGCTGCGTCGGTGACGGTGGCGTCGGTGACGGTGACGGTGGCGTCAGTGACGGCCACGGGCCACCGCGTCGCTGATCTGGCCGAGGTCGCCGGGGGTGACCAGGATGCGAGCGGCGGTGGCGCTGCTGAGCGCGAGCACCCCTCGCGACGCTCGCACCGCGAGCGACCCGTCGTGGCCGATCGACAGCACTTCCACGCGAGTGCCGGGAACCAGCCCGGCATGTTCCAGCGATGCCAGCATGCCCGGCTGCACCTCCAGCTGCTCGGTCACCCGCGACACGGTGCCCACCGACCCGACGGCCATCTGACCGACCGCCATCGGATCGAGGCCGGCCGTGCGAGCGCCGTCGGGAGTGGACCCGGGAATCGGGTTGCCGTGCGGGCAGGTGGTGGGCGAGCCGAGTACTCGGTCGATGGCCGCCTCGGTGCGATCGTTGATGACGTGCTGCCAGGTGCCGGCGATCTCGTGCGCTTCGGCCCACCCCAGGCCGAGCACGTCGACCAGCAGCCGCTCGGCCAGGCGGTGCCGCCGCACGCTCTGCTCGGCGAGCTCGCGGCCGCTGCCGGTCAGCCGGATCGACGTGCCCTCGAGGCGCACCAGCTCCATCTCCACCAGGCGCTGCACCATCTCCGAGACGGCGGCGCGCGACACCCCCAACCGTTCGGCCACACGGATGCGGACGGTGTCGATCTCGTCCTCCGCGAGCTCGAAGATCGCTTCACAGTACGCAGCGGGTCCGCTCATGTGGTGATGTTAGGCATACCTACCCTTGAGCATCAAGACGGGCTACACGCTGCACTCGCTTGGCACGTCCCTGCAGCACACGCGCGACGAACGCGAACGTGAGGATGGCGATGCCACCGCACGCCACTGCGAAGAACACGATGTTGGTGCTGTCGCTGCCGGCCATGAACCCGTGCACCGTGACCATCGCGAACAGCGCGTACGACAGCAGGTGCACCGCGTGCCACAGCCTGCGCGGCAACCACTTCATCGCCCACGACGACACCTGGATGACCACCAGCAGGTAGAACGCGATGACGCCCCACGAGATGGCGACGGTGTTCCACGGGCTGGCCTGGGGCACGAACAACTCGCGCCAACCGAAGTACACGTAGTTGTCGCCGACGAGCGCGGCCATGTGGGCCGCAGTGGTGACCAGTGACAGCACCCCGAGGTAGCGGTGGAGGTCGAGCAGCCAGGCCGGGCGGTCGGCCGGCTTCAGCATGCGCGTGACGAGCAGGATGCCCCACAGACAGGTGATGCCCAGCACGATCCACGCCACCATGCCGCTCGCACGCGAGAGGTACCACATCGAGTGCTCGTTCACGCGCTGACCTCTGTGAAGGCACTCAGCGTCGCGGTGGTGAACACTGCGCCGTCGCGGTCCACCGCGAGGCCGGCGAGGTGCACCGCGTCGAGCATGGCCATCGCCTCGGCGCCGGGCAGCATCATCGCGGCAGTGGCGAACGCCTCCGCGGTCGCGGCATCGGCGGCCAGCACGGTGGCGGAGATCACGCCGGCGGCCGACGGGCGGCCGCTGGTCGGGTCGATGACGTGGTGCGCCTCGGCGCCGTCGGCGTCGGTCCACCGCCGGATGGTTGTTCCGGAGGTCGCCAACCCGCCGGACTGCATGCGCAAGGTCGCGACCAGCGCGGGCGGATCGCGAGGATCCTCGATGCCCACGTACCACGAGGCATCGTCACTCGGCACGCCCAGCACCACCAGGTCGCCGCCGACGTTCACCACCGCACCGGTAGCACCGGCCTCGAGCAGCTCCTCGGCGACGACGTCGGCCGCGAAGCCCTTGCCGATGCCGCCCAGGTCGATGGCGGAGTCGAACGGAACGGTGAGCGTGGACGCGTCGTAGTCGACGCCGACGAAGGCGCTGGTGCCGACGCGAGTGCCCGCAAGCGACGGTGCCGCGCGGTGCGTGACCGTGCTGTGCGTGTACCCGTGTTGCAGCAGCGACGGCAGCACGGTGATGTCGAAGCGACCGTTGGTCTGGCGCCACGCATCGAGTGCTCGGCTGACCACGGCGAGCGTGTCGGGATGCACGACGGTCGGCCGACCGGCAGCACGGTTCGCGCGCGTGATGTCGCTGTCGTCGAGGAACCGGCTCCACCACGCCTCCAGCTCGCGCAGGCGGCGCTCGGCGGCATCGAGCATCTCGACGGTGCCACCGTGCACGACGATGTACGACGTGCAGCCCATCACACGCAGATCGCGCTGCAGCGAGTGCTCACCTGCGTGCGGCGTGGCGCCGCTCATCCGCTGGGCTTGGTGGTGACGGGCGGTGGTGGCGGCGGCGGTGCCTGTGTCGTCACCGGTGCCGGCGGCTGGGTGGGCGGCGGTGCAGTGACCACCGGCGCCGGCGCTGCCGGCACTGCAGGAGCCGGAGCTGGTGCCGACGGCGCGGCCGACGGCGCCGCGCTCTGCGATGGCACGGCCGCAGCCGGCGCGCCGGCGACCGGCACCGGTGCAGGTGCAGTGACGCCGGGCAGCTCGAGGACCACCGTCTCCACCGCGGCCGGCGCAGCCGCGGCGGGGTCCGTCGCGGGCAGCACCGTGGGAGTGACGGCTGTCGGCGTCGGGGTGACGGCAGTGGGACTGGCGACGGTCGGGTCGACCGCACGCTGATCCGCGCCGGTGGGTGCCGTGTCGCTGGGGAGCGGACGGTTGGCGGCTGCGATCACCGTGGTGATCCCGAACACGGCCGACGCGGCGACACCGGTCATCACGATCCTGGCGCCGGCTGCCACGTGCTGGCGCTTCTTGCGCGCCGGCGCGGCTGCGGCCGTCCTGCGAGTGGGCGCAGGGCGGGCCGCCGCGGCGACGACCGTCTCGGTCATCGCCTGGTGCGGCGCAGGAGGCGCGGGAGGCGCCCACTGCACCGACGGTGCCGGAGCAGCCGTCGGTGTCGCCGGCGGTGTGGAGGGCGCAGACCGCGTGGTGGCGATCTCGATGGGAGCCTGCCCGCGCCGTGCTCGCATCGCCGCGATGCGAGCAGCTTGGTCCTGGTCAGTCATCGTCGCCCTCGTCGTCGTGATCGTCGTCGTCTCCGTCGTCGTGATCGTCGTCGTAGTCGTCGTCATCGTCGTCGTAGTCGTCGTCGTGATCGTCGTCGCCGCCGCTCGACGGAGCCGAGATGGTCGGCGCCGTGGGCGAGGTGGGCGTCGGATTCGCCGACGACGGGGTCGTCACCGGCGTTGCCGGCTGCGGGGCGGGAGCGGTGCCACCCGGCGTGGCGATGATGGTGACGTCCATCGGAACGGTGGTGCCGGCGGCGGGCACGCTCGCGAGTGCCACCACCACGTCGTCACCGACGAGGTCGGCGGTGAACGTCACCAGTTGCATCGTGTCGGTGAACTGCACTTCCACGTGCGCACCGGGTGCACCTGCGCCCACCACGGTCCAGCCGGTGCCGGCCGTACTGCCGGTGACGGTGAGGGCCCCGTCGGCGACGTTCACCGTCACCGTGCCGGCAGCGCCCACCTGGTACGAGATGGTGCGGTCGGTGGCGACCGACGACGTGGTGGTGGCCTCGACGGTGGCCGTGGTCGACGGCAGTTCCGACGCCGACGCAAACGGCCCGGCGCCTTCACTCATGCCGGCAAACGCGGCACCGGCGGAACCGGCCACACCGGCCAGCGCCAATCCTGTGATCCATGAACGACTCAACATCTGATCTCTCCTCGTGACGACGTGTGCCCGAAGGAGAGTCAAACGGACGCACTCCCAGGCGACCTCCCAGCGACATCCAAGGGACGTCGAAGACTTCGTCAAGGCTCTGCAGCGCTGCCGAAAGACCACCTCAACACCTCGTCAAGACGGCCCGACGGAACAATCGAGCGGGTGGCGGTGTTGGAAGCCGCGTGAGCGAGACAGAGACGACGAACGCCCCCACCATCACCGTGTACTGGCGCCCCGGCTGCGGGTTCTGCAGCACGCTGTGGAGCGGACTCGAGCTGCGTGGCATCGAGTTCGAGTCGGTCAACATCTGGGCCGACACCGACGCCGCTGCATTCGTGCGTTCGGTCGCCAACGGCAACGAGACGGTGCCCACGGTGTCGATCGGCGACACCTCGTTGGTGAACCCGACCGCTCGCCAAGTGGCCGAGCTGGTCGGCGCGACCACCTCGGACTGACCTTCGACTGTCGGCTCCGGTACTTTGGCGAGCATCGACACCGTCCTCGACCACGAATCGATCGCGGCAACCACCGACGAGACCGCTGTGCGCGGCCCTCGGCGCGTACTCGGCTTCGCGATGCCCGATCGCACCACGCTGGCAGCCATGGCCGCGTTCGCGGTGCTGTGCCTGGTGTTGGTGGCAGGGTCAGAACCACGTCGCATCGGCGACGGCGGCGAGTACACCGCGATGGCCTGGCAGTTCGCCAACCTGCGCCCGCCGGCGCTCTCGCTCGACGACATCGCGCTGCTCGACCAGCACTACGCCGACCTCGGCGACCGGATGTCCGGCTTCGAGGGTTCCGCGCCCACGTACCAGAACCTCCTCTCCGACGGCCGCTACGACCAGCTGCATTTCTGGATCTATCCACTGATGGCTGCGCCGGGTGTGAAGGTTGCCAAGTGGCTCGGACAACCCGACACGTATGCCTTCGCCGCGCTCAACATCGCGTTGGCCACCTTCACCTTCGGTGTCGTGATGCGGCGCAAGGGACTGTTCGTGGCGGCACTGCTGTTCCTCTCACCACTGCTCTGGTGGATCGACAAGGCGCACGGCGAAGTGCTGGTGTTCTGCGTGCTGCTCCTCGCCCTGCTGTGGGTGCGCGATCGACCGCACCTGGGCTTCATCTGCATGGCTGTGCTCACGGCGCACAACCTGTCGTTCTCGATCGTCATGGTCGCCTACGCCATCACGATGCTGCTGTTGCACGGTCGCACGGTGTTCGACTCACGACGCAAGTGGGCGGCGCTGGTGGCGGCCGGCGTCATCGCAGCGGCGCACCCGCTCTACTACCTGCAGCGTCTCCGTATCGTCGAACCGACGATGGTGCTCGAGGACAACAGCCTTCGCATCCCCACGGTCACTCGCTACGTCACGCCGATCGTCGATCCGTACGTCGGCCTCGTCGTCTGGTGGCCGTTCCTCGTCGCCGCAGTCTGCGTCGGCGCGGTCGCGCGGGCCTGGTCACGGCCGGTCGTGCGGCGCACCGCCCGCGAGTGGGCGGTGGTGTGGTCGCCGTTCGTGATGGGGCTGGCGGTGCTGTTCGCGCAGGCGCAGAACAACCAGCCCGGCAGCGGCGGCACGTTCGCGATGAGCCGCTACGCGATCTGGATCGCCCCTTTCGCCGTATACGCGTTTCCCGACCGATCGCCTGGCGAGGGGCGCGCGACACCGCACCGGTTCACGCCGCGCTCGGCCGCCGCGACGACCGTCGTGCTGGCGTCACTGCTGCTGTCGCTGCACGTCGCACGACCCGCCACCCCTGACGTGTGGTTCACCGTCAAGCCGACCTTGGTCGCCCAAGAGCTGCACGAGCATGCGCCGTGGCTGTGGAACACGCCGCCGCAGCTCTTCCTCACACGCGAGTGGCGTCAGTACGGCAAGGTGGAACCGGTGGCCAACGAGGCCTGCACGAAGCTGCTCGCCGTCAGCGGCACGTGGCCCACCACTTGCCCGGCACCCACCGACGTGCCACGCGACTGCGCGACCACGCTGTTCTGCTACGCCAACCGGTCGGGCGACCACTACACCTTCGTGCCGGTGCGCTACTACGGCTGATCGACGGCCGGGGATCAGGCGACGCCGCAGATGTCGAGGGCCAGCAGCGCCAGCGAGCGGGCGGTGGTGAACACCTCGTCGATCGGCACCGACTCCGCCGGGCCGTGCGCCAGCATCGCGTCGCCCGGGCCGTACTGCAGCGTGGCGATGCCGCCGAGCTCGGTGAGCAGCCGCAGGTCGCTGCCGTAGGGCGCGCCGTAGACATCGAGTGGGGCACCGCCGCTGGCCACGTGGTGCACCGCCTGCACGCGTTGCACCAGATCGCTCTCCGCAGGGAGGCGACTGCTGGCGAACTGGCCGCCCCACCACTCCACCTCCACCGGGTGATCGCGCAACCACGGGTCGCCGGCGCAGGCGCGCGCGATCGCGTCCTCCAGGTCCGCACGCGCCGCGTCGACCGGCTCACCGATGGCCACCCCCATGCGCCCTTCCGCCACCAGCAGGTCGGGCACCGACGACGCCCAGTCGCCGCAATGCACGGTGCCGATGGAGATCGGGTGAGCCAGCGCCCAGCGCGCGGTGAGCGGGTCGACGGTGCGGTGCCGGCGTGCTTCGAGCTCGGTGATGGCCGACCACAGCGGCCAGAACTTCTCGATGGCGCTCACGCCGTCGCTGCGACGCGCTGCGTGCGTGGCCTGACCGCGCACGCGCAGGCGGAAGGTGAGCGCACCGCTGTTCGCGGGGATGATGTCCATCTCCGTCGGCTCCGCGATCACGCACGCGTCGGCGCGCCAGCCGCGCTGCAGCGTCGCATAGGTGCCGAGGCCGCCGTCCTCCTCACCCAGCACGCTCGCCAGCAGCAGGTCGCCGCGCAACCTGACGCCCGCTGCCCTGATGGCATGGACGGCGTACGCCGACGCGACGAGGCCGGCCTTCATGTCGCACGCACCACGGCCGTACATGCGACCGTCGCGGACCTCCGCCGCGAACGGCGGATCCACCCACGCGTCGGGATCGCCGGTGGGCACCACGTCGATGTGGCCGTTGAGCATCAGCGATGCACCGTCGCCGGTGCCGTTCAGCCGACCGACCACGCCCCACGCCTCGCGACGATCCACCTCCATGCCGGGGAAGTCGGGTCGTGCGGTGAGGTCGGCCAGGTCGATCTGCCAATGATCCACATCGAGACCGTGGTCTGCGAGGTGCGCGGCCATGTGCGCCTGCGCGTCGTTCTCGGCGTCGGTGCCGCCGACACTCGGGATGCGCACCACCGTCGCGAGCTCGTCGAGCATCGGCTGCCGCAATGCTTCCACCGCGTCGAGAACCCTGGCTGCTGCATCGGTCATGCGGCCAGTCTCGCGTGGGCCGGCGACGAACTGTCAAGAATCGCTCTGTATGACCAAGGTCCCCTCGCACGCGGCCTCGCGCCCACCGATGACCTGTTGACGGATTCGAGTTTCGCAGCTCGTGTCGGCGAGCGGAGGCGAGGTCACCATGCGTAGACGCATCCTGGGTGCCTTGATCGCGGTGGGTGCGCTGTCGACGGTGGCGGAGCCGACCACGAACCTCGAGAACGACCGGTCGTTCCTCGTGCAGATGGATCCGATGACCATGTCGGACGTACAACTCGCGGGAGCCTTCCCGCACGAGTTCGAGTACCTGAAACTGACCTACGGGCTCGACAACGACGGAGCGGCAGACGCACTGCGGCTGACGTGGACGGCCGGGAACACGCGCTCGTGGGCGATGACCTCGCTACCCGGGTTCGCCGGTGCATGGGTCGACTACACGCAGTCGCGCGTGTTCGTCGGTGTCGCCGACGGCGTCGTGGTGTCGCAGCGCTCGCACCGAGCGCTGGCCGCGGCGGCAGGGCCGCGAGCAGCACGGCCGACGCTCGTCGCGATGCCACGTTCGTACGACGAGCTGGTGGACGACGCCGCCCGCATCCACGACCTGATCGACCCCACCGGCGACGAGATGATCGAGGTGGAGATCGACGAGCGCCGAGGTGCGCTGAACGTCGCCGGGCTGTCGCACGCGGAGGCGACGGCCAATGCGGCAGTCGCTCGCGTGTTGGGCACCGAGGGGTTCCCGCAGGTGAACTGGCGCGCCGCGAACATCACCGACCCGACCGACGTGACGGGCGGCTGGGACGCGCAACAGGGCGCCGGGTGCACGATGGCGTTCACGGTCGTCAGCCCGTCGAACACCCGAGCGGTGCTCACCGCCGGGCACTGCGCCGACAACCCGGTGAAGACGGGTCAGGTGACGCTGTCGACGGCGCAGCAGCAGCGATCGTTCTGGCCATGGCTGGGTGGCAGCGCCGACTCGGGCTACGACCGGCAACTGCACCTTGTTCCGCCCGGCACGATGACCGCCGCACGGCTGCAGGCACCCAACGTGCTCATCTCCGGGTCGTTCCTGCCGACGGTGGGCAGTGTCATCTGCCGCTACGGCGCCGCGTCGGTCGCACGGGGCCAGGCACCTGCGTTCTGCTCGGTGGTCACCGCGTACGGCTACGACGGTTTCGTCGGCATGGGTACCGGCTGCATCTACGGCGACAGCGGTGGACCCTCCTGGGTGATGGGCAAGGCAGTCGGGATCGCGGCGGTGACCAGCGATCCGGAGTGGCCGGTCGACGGCGCCTCGACCTGCTGGATGGCACCCGTCAAGGATCAGCTGAACGGCACCGGCTACTTCCTGCAGGACGCCACCTACGGCTACGGCAGCGACTTCCGGGCGATCGGGCTGTTCCACCCGATCGGCCCGACGAGAGTGTTCGACAGCCGAGGCGCGGCACGCGTGAACGGCGAGACCGAGATCGCACTCGGCTCGCTGCTGAACCAGGCCGACCTCGGCGCCGCCGTGCTCAGCGTCACGGTGGTGCCGCGCGGGCGCGCCGGCTACGCCACCGTCTACCCGGGTGACGACGGCTTCGTGCCCAGCAGCTACAGCGTCAGCTACGACGCCAGCGGCCCGGAGTCGAACCTCGTGATCAGCCGCGTGAACCGCTACACCAAGCGGCTGAAGGTGTTCACGTCGCAGTCGGTCGACCTGATCGTCGACGTGCTCGGCTACTACTCCGACACGAGTGGTGCTGACACCACCCGCGGGGCAGTGCGGGTGGTGCCATTGGTGCCGGCGCGCGTGTACGACTCGCGGCCCATCGCCAAGCTCGTCGGTGGCACGACGCGCGACATCCAGGTGCGCGGACGCGGCGGCGTGCCGGCCACGGCCACGGCCGTGATCGCCAACCTCACCGTCACACACGTGTCGGGCGCCGGCTTCCTCACCGCACACGCCGGCGGCACGAAGGCTCCCGGCACCTCCAACCTCAACTTCACCACCGGGCAGACCAAGGCGCGACTCGCGATCGTTCCACTCGACTCACTGGGTCGCATCCGCCTCACCGCCGGCGGACCGGCCACCGAGTCGGTGATCGTCGACGTGCAGGGGTACCTCGAGTCGACCGGCACCGCGACCGCGGGCCGCACGTTCGCCACCGACGGCGGCGGCGGTCGCGTGTTCGACACGCGCTCCGGGCTGCCCGTCGGCGTGGGAACGTCGACGTGCATCGACCTGTACGCGAGCCGCACCGAGACCGCCAACGGACTTCCTCGCGAAGGGCTGCTCGGCGTGTGGCTGAGCACGACGGTGGCCGACGCCAGCGCCAGCGGCTACCTCGTCGTGTCACCCCGGGGCAGTGCGGTGGGCACATCGAACGTGAACTTCGTTCCGGGCGGGCCGCGCACGAACCTCGTGTTCGTGGCGTTGCCGTCGTCGACCGACGGGCATGTGTGCTTCAAGGTCGCCGGGGCCACCGCGCATCTCATCGCCGACGTGGTGGCCTACACGGTCGGCTGAGCGTGCGCTCAGTCCAACCGCTTCGGCGGCGGCGGGTACACGCACGTCTGGTGCACCACCTGGTTGATCAGGCAGGTGATCACGGCGATGCCGGCGTCGTTGGGGTGCAGCCCGTCGGCGCTCAGCGAGGGATCGCGGCGGAGCGCGTCGTCCCACTGGACGAGGCGGCTGCACGGCTGCCCTGGCAGCACCGCGTTCAGCAACGACTCGTACCGTGCGGCGGCCTCCGGGTACATCGGGTTCGCGGGCGTGACCCACGCGAGGCAGCGATCGTCGGGCAACAGGTCGACCACCTCCTGCATGAACGTGCGCCACTCCGCCTCCGGACGGGTGAGGTCGTTGGTGCCGATCTCGACCACCAGCCATTCACCTGCGCCGATCTCCGGCACGCGAGCCACGATGGTGTCCCAGCCGCTCGGCTTGCCGGCGAGACCGACGGTGTACGCGCCACGACCGGGGTCGGCGTCGACGTTGACGTTCGGCGAGTCGCGCTCGATGCTGGGCTGCGCCAACCAGATGATCGAGTTCCCGACGACCCAGTGGCAGCCCGAGAGCACCACCGCGGCCGCGGCTGCCACGGCCGCACGCGCGATGTGGAGCTTCCTCACGAGGCCAGTGTGCGCCGCTCGACCCCATCGACGCCACGGACCTCCGACCTGCACCCGATCGTTGACGAGCGGAGGCCGCGCTCGTAGCGTCGGCGAGATGTTCGAGTGGCAGTACCGCAGCGACGCGCCCACCTTCCTCTCCGTCGAGCAGGTGCGGCAGTTCGACGAGCACGGCTACGTGCTGGTCGAGCACGCCTTCGACGCGGCCACCGTCGACGCGTTGCGTTCCGCGATCGACGAGTGGGAGACCGGCACGGAGGAGTTCCTGCGGTCGCAGCCCGACGGTTCGCTGTTCATCGCCACGGCCGGCGAGATCACCTTCACCGTGCACCTGGTCACACGCTGCCCGGAGGCCCGGGCGTTCGTGCAGCACCCGGCGTTGCTGGGCATCGCGGGCGACCTGGTCGGTCGCGACGTGAGGCTGTACTGGGACCAGGCGGTGTACAAGAAGCCTGAGCCGGCGCGCGAGTTCCCCTGGCACCAGGACAACGGGTACGCGTTCGTGGAGCCACAGCAGTACCTCACCTGCTGGGTGCCACTCACCGACGCCACGGTGAGCAACGGCTGCCCGTGGGTGATGCCCGGGCTGCACCATCGCGGCACGCTCGAGCACTGGTCCACCCCGGTCGGGTACCAGTGCCTCGAGAACGACGAACACGTCACCGCGGCCGTACCGGTCGAGGCGCCGGCGGGCAGCGTGGTCGTGTTCTCGTCGCTCACGCCACATCGCACCGGCCCCAACACCTCCGACAGCGTCCGCAAGGCCTACATCGTGCAGTACGCACCCGACGGCGCGGAGGTGGTGCAGGCATCCGGTACTCGTGTACGCCAGGACGCTCCGGATCGCCAGTTCCAGGTGCTCCGATCGGGCGTGCCCGTCGCCGGCGACTGACCCCGTTCAGCCGGTTGCGCTGGGCAGGTGGCCGCCGATGTCGATGGCGGTGGTGTCGATGGCCGAGTACGGAAGACGCGCGAAGAACTCGTCGGCGTGGTGGGCGAGCGACCGCACTGCCATGTAGTTCGCACTGCCGCCGACGAGCGCCCCGATGCCGAGTGGGAGGGCCGTGCCGAGCGCGATGGCCCCGCGGCGACTGCCATAGCGCCGCACCAGCCGCGGTGTGAGCAGCCGGTTCACCGTCTGCAGCGTGGAGATCGGCAGCCGGCTGCTGGTGCTGGGAGCAAGCCCGGTGCTGGCCTCGTTGATGGCTTTGGTGAACCCGTCGCGCGCTGACCCGCCGTAGATGAGCACGGCCAGCATCCAGGCGCGGCGCTCGTCGACCGTCGGCGCCGGGCGGCCGTGGAGCGCGGCGACGGTGAGCACCAGGTCGCCGGCGCGGGCGGTGAACCATGCCAGCTCGGCAGTTGCCGCGAGAAGGGTGGCCGTGGTGCCCACCACCGGCGTGGCCGCCGCAGCACCCACGCCGGCGCCGAAGACACCGAGCTCACGCGAGAACGAGTCGGCGAGTGCCTTCATCTTCTCCGGGCGCACCTCGCCGGGCAGCGCAGCCGCTCGGCTGACGGCGGCTTCCCAACGAGCGTTGCTCACCTCGTCGATGCCTGCGAGCAAGGTGCGCGAGAGGCGCTCGAGATCGGCCTGGCTCACGCGAGTGGCCATCCGCTCCATCCACACGCGGGCTCGGGCGGGTCCTTGCATCTCCCCGTTGTATCGCACTCGCGGCGCGGTTGCGTCTCAGGCCGCACCCGCTCGGGTACAGGAAGTGATCAGAGGCCATCAAGGAGACAACGACATGGACGCAATCACCCTGCTCAAGAACGACCACCAGTCGGTCGAGACGAAGTTCGCGAAGTTCGAGGCGCTGGGCGATCGGGCGTACAAGGCGAAGGCAGCGGTCGTCGCCGACGTCATCGAGGAGCTCTCGGTGCACGCGGCGATCGAGGAGATGGTGTTCTATCCCGCCATCCGCGAGCGTCTGACCGACGAGGAGGACGGCGTGCTGGAGGCACTCGAGGAGCACCACGTGATGAAGTGGACCCTCGCCGAGCTCGACGGGATGTCGGCCGAGCACCCGCGCTTCGACGCGAAGTTCACCGTGTTGATGGAGATGGTGCGCCATCACGTCAAGGAAGAGGAAGGCGAGCTGTTCCCCGCCGTTCGCAAGGGGTTCACCCGCACCGAACTCACCGAGATCGGCGAGATGCTCAAGGACGCGAAAGCCTCGGCGCCCACCAAGCCGCACCCCGGCTCACCCGACACGCCGCCGCTCAACGTGCTCGCAGCTGCGCTCACCAACCCGATCGACGGCCTGCGCAACGCAGGCGAAGCAGCGGTGCGCAAGCTCCGCAGCGTCACCTCACGCTGACGTCGTCGGACGTAGCAGGTGCTCGCCGACGGCACGGAGACCCGCGAGGTCCTGCACGTCGTCGAGCAACGGCACGTCGATGATCGGCACGCCACCACCCACCTCGTCGAGCCTCGCCATCTCGCGAGACTCGTCGGCCACCAACTCGGTGAGTTCGCGGTGCAGCTCGAACTGATCGGCCAACGGTCCCGGCTCCAGGTGAGCCGGGATCGGCGCGTCGATGGCCAGCGGCGTGGGGTGCACCAGGTTGACCACCGTGGCCCGCAGCGGGAACTTGCCGGCGAGCAGCGCCTCGGCGAGGTGGGTTGCTTCGTCGATCGCCTCGGCGCGCGGGCTCGACACCAGCACGAACGCGGTGTCGGGTCCGCGGAGCAGCGCGGCGGCCTCCGCGGCGCGCTGGCGTAACCCGGCCTCCATGCTCGACAGCGACCGGAAGAACTCGATGATGTCCTCGACGACCTTCGGCCCGGCGAGCTTGCGGACCGCCCAGAGGAACGTCGCCGAACCGGCGTTGGTGACGCGGGCGAACGAGCGTCCCGGCATCGTCAGGATGCGGTAGACGGGATGGCTGAAGAACGTGACGAGCCGATCGGGCGCGCCGAGCAGGTCGATGGCGTGGCGCGACGGAGGGGTGTCGATCACGATGAGATCGAACTCGCCACTGCTCCACAACTGGTGCAGGCGTTCGATGGCCATGTACTCCTGGGCCCCGCCGAGCGAACCGGCGATGCTGCGATAGATCGGGTTGGCGAGGATGGCCTTCGCCCGCTGCTCGTCGCCGGCGCGGTCCGTGATCATCCGGTCGAAGGTGGACTCGGCATCGAGCATCAGCGCCCACAGCGACCCGTTCGGGTTCGTGGTGGCACCGATCACTTCACTCGGGTCGTGCGATCGAGCAGACCCGTCGATGCCAAGCGTGTCGGCCAGTCGCCGTGCCGGATCGACGGTCACCACGATGACACGCCTGCCCGCATCGGCCGCCGCCAGAGCGAGTGCGGCCGCGGTGGTGGTCTTCCCCACTCCGCCGGGCCCGCACGTCACGAGCAGAGCTGCGTCGTGCAGCACCGAGTCGAGCGCGATCGTCACGGCGCGACCGGTTCGGTGGCGAGCGCCGTGGCGAGGCGATCGAGGTGCTCCGGCAGCAACCGCGCGACGGGCAGGCGCGGCAGGTGCACCCGCGGCATCGGCAGCGCGCTGCCGAGACGAGCGAACTGCTCGCGCTGACCGTCGAGGCGGCCGCGGCCGAACCGCACCGCATGGTCGAGCGCCCGCCGCGTGGCGGCCGGCAGTGTGACCTTCTGCTGCTTGGCCGCGGCGGCGGCAGTCATCGACAGCCCTGGTCGATCGGCCCAGCAGCCGTTCACGATCAACGGTGCGAGTGCCAGCCCGAGGTCGTCGTCGAGGTCGTGCGCCAGTTCGATGACCTCGTTCACCGGTGTCTCCTCCGGCAGGGTGACGAGCAGGCACTGGCAGCGCAGGTGATCGGTGAGCAGCGCCGACACCTCGTCGGCCTGATCGCGCACCGGGCCACTGGCCACCGTGGCCTGCAGCGCCGACGCCGAGCGCAGGAAGGGAGTGGCGTGCCCTGCAGGAGGGGCGTCGACGATGATGAGGTCGGCGGCTCGCTCGCGGTCGAGCTCCTTGATCTTGCCCAGCACCAGCAGGTGCTCCATGCCCGGGGTCGACCCAGCGATGAGGTCGAGCGACGCAGCCGATGCCGCACGCCGGAACAGCCCGCCGAACCCCTTCAGCGACAGGTAGTCGCCGAACGCCTGCTGCGGCGACACCGTGCGACCGCGCACTCTGCCCCCGCCCTTGGGTGTGCGCAGCGTCTGCTCGTCGGGGCCGAGCGGCTTGCCACCGAGCAACCCGCCGAGACCGGGCTTGCCGTCGACCGACACGAGCAGCACGTCGGCACCACCGTCGGCGGCGAGGATGGCTGCGGCGGCCGCGACCGTGCTCGTGCCGACTCCGCCCTTCCCGACCACCACCAGGACTCGCGTGCGGCCCAGCCACACCGGTGTGGATCGGACCGGTCCCATCGGGTTCAGGGTATCTGGTGGTTCCCGCGAAGGTCGGTGGCCCCCTCCCGCCACCTGTTCGGTAGGCTCGCCGTTCATTCCTTGAGAGGCGAGTGAGAGTGGGCGAGCGAGACACCGCACCCGACGATGCAGCACTCGGACGAGCGGTCCTCCGCCTGCTCGACGCGCGCCACCGCTTCGGGCCCGCCGACATCGCCCATCTCGTCGAACTGGTCGCAGAGCTGCTCGAGGCCAGCGTGGCTCGCGTGCACGTCGCCGACTACGCACTGCAGCGCTTCCGCGTGCTCGACGCAGGTGGCCCGCGAGGTGAGCCGTACGCGATGGAGGGCACGCTCGCAGGGCGCACGTTCGCCACCGGCGAGATCACCACCGCCGACGGCACGCTGTGGGTGCCGCTGGTCGACGGCACCGAACGCCTGGGCGTGCTCGAGCTCATCTACTCCGGCCCCGACTTCGACCCGCCGCTGGTGCTCGTGGGTGTCACGGAGGTGCTGGTGCTGCTGATCACCGCCATGCGCCGGTACACCGACGGGTGGATGCGCACTCGCCGCGCACAACAGCTCTCGGCCGCGGCCGAGGCACAGTGGGATCTGCTCCCACCGCTCAGTTCCGCGGCGCCCGAGGTGTCGGTGAGCGGCATCCTCGAGCCGGCGTACGAGATCGGTGGCGACTCGTTCGACTACGCCATCAACTCGCACCGTCTCGAGTTCACCATCATCGATGCCATCGGGCACGGCATGTCGGCGGTGCTGATGTCGACCGCGGTCATCAACAGCCTGCGCAACACGCGCCGCGAGGGCGCCTCACTGGTGGACTCCTACCGGCAGGCCGACCAGATCGTCGAGCAACGCTTCGGCAGCTCCAACTACGTCACCGGACACCTCGGCTCGCTGCAGCTCGACACCGGCGAGCTCACCTGGCTGAACGCGGGGCACGTGCTGCCGCTGCTCATCCGCAACGGCAGCTACGTGGGCGAGATGCAGTGCGCGCCGTCGATGCCCATCGGCCTCGGCGGACGGGTGGTGGAGGTGGCCACCGAGACCTTGCAGCGCGGCGATCGCGTGCTCTTCTACACCGACGGCATCACCGAGTCGCGGTCACCCGACGGCAGCCAGTTCGGCCACGAGCGGCTCGCCGATTTCGTGGTGCGCGCCACGCTCGACGGGCTTCCCGGTGCGGAGACCGTGCGCCGGTTGTCGGCCCACGTCTGCTCGCACGTCGGCGACGGCCTCAACGACGACGCCACGTTGTTCCTGGTCGAGTTCACCGGCTCGCCGCAGCGCGACGCGTGAGGTTTTGATCGCCGGGTGCCTGGGTACTGAGAACGAGTCACTCTCACCAGAGTCACTTTCAAGAACGGAGACTCACCCATGATCGGTTTCATCCTCTTCCTGCTCGTCATCGGCCTCATCGGCGGATTCGTCGCTCGCGCACTCGTGCCGGGCAACGACGCGATGTCGCTCGGCGGCACCATCCTGCTCGGCATCGTCGGCTCCTTCGTCGGCGGCTTCATCGGGTACGCACTGTTCGGCAACGACTCCGGCGACGGTGCGTTCCAGGCCTCGGGCATCATCGGTTCCATCGTCGGTTCCGTGATCGCGCTGCTCGTGTACCGGGCGGCCAACGGTCGCCGCGCCGTCCGCGGCTGACCATGAACAGACTGACTCGCGCCTGACCGGTGCGAGTCGGTCAACGCACGGCACCCCGTCGCGCTCACCCCCGCGAGCCGCTGACGGGGTGCCGTCGCGTATCAGGGCCGGCGCGCTCGGCGCACGGCCCGGCGAGTGCCGTCGCCGGCCGCCAGCAGACCACCCGCGAGTGCCAGCACGAGCAGCGAGCTCGAGCCCGTCGACGGGATGGTCGGCGGCAGGCTGCGGCGGGTGACCTCCGGCGGTCGCACCGTGAACGACTCTGCGTCGTCGCGTGGTGCGCTCGCACAGTCACGAGCGTGTGTGCGGCCGTCCGCCGTCGAGGCGGTGTGCAGGAACTCCCAGTTGCCTTCGCCGAGGCCGACGATGTCGGGTGAGGTCACCTCCGAACTGCCGTCGGCATCGATGGTCACCGACCACACCACCGCAGCGACCGGACTGGGGCACACGCGCACGCCGTCCACCCATCGGTGGGCGACGACGGTGCCGGTGACCACGTCGCCGGGATCGCCGCCGACCACGACGATGTCGCAGTTCGTGGTCGTCGTCGCGCCCGACAGCAGCGTGCGGTCGCGGTGGCACGCACGCGTCGACACCGTGATCGGGCTCCGCTTCACGAACGTCTGATCCGCATCGTCGGGGTCGTGGTGCACCGCGACGACCGCGCTCGTCGACACCGCGGTCACCGTCTCGAACACCACGAAGGTGCCGGACGCGACGTCGGAGGGAACCGTGAACGTCACCGCCGTCGTGGCGAAGGGAGATGTCGACGGCGTGAACGTGGTCGAGGCCGAGATGCCGCTCGGCACCAGGCTGCCGTCGGGCAGCCGCCGTTGCAGTTCGCCCGACACGGTGACCGGCGAGCCGACCACCAGGTTCGAGCAGGTCACTGTGTCGACCACCGTGCCGCCACCGGTGCCGAGCACGTTCGTGCCGTCGGCCGGGTTGACGACGGTGGTCGTGCACTCGGGCACCACGTAGCCCGCCGGGTCGATGCGAGGGGTGGTCGGTCCTTCGCTCGGGCCGGTGGGGTTGGCCGGATGATGCACCTCTCCGGCGGGGATGGCCGAGTAGTTCGAGTAGGTCTCGCCCGCGGTGGCGGTGCGTACGTCGGCCGCCTGGTACACCCACGTCTCACCGAGTTCCAGCACACCATCGCCGTCGTCGCCCGTCGTGTACGTGGGGACGAAGTCGTCGCCGGGGTCCGACGGCGTGCCGTTGTCGTCGAGGACGATGCCGGCGGTGCCCGTCGCCCACGTGACCACGCCCGTCGAGGTTGCATCGAGCCACACCTCGTAGCGGAAGCTGACCGATGTGCCCGCGGGGAACACGGGGACGCCATCGCCCGCGTCGGGCGCGCCGTCGTCGAAGGAACCGTCTCGTGGGTCGAGCGCGGCCACCGCCGGGTCGTAGTCGGGTGTCGTGCCCGCTTGGGTGTTGAACCACGTGGACCCGTCGCCGCTGACGGACTTGCGCAGGTGCACGTCCGCCGTACGCAGCCCGTCCACCACTGCCGTCTCCGAGACGACTCCCAGTTGCGACCACGCGACGGGGGCGCTCAGGGATCCGTCACTGGTGGCCACCATTCGCTCGCGATACCCGAGCGTGTGCCCCGCCTGCGCCAGCGTCACGGTCCATGGGGCGAGTCCGGTGGTCGTCCCGTTCGCGAGTCCGGAGGTGACCACGTCGACCAGCGGTGCGCCACTGCCCGTCGGGTCGAGCGTGAGGTCGAACAGTTGCAGTTGCACCGACGCCGTCACGCCTGCGTCGAGGCCGGCGATGGCGATCGCATCGGTGATCAGCGTGCCGACGACCGTCACCTGCTGACTGATCTGCGTCGACACCGTCGCGCCCGACTGACCGACGAGCGGTGCCGACGCGGTGCGGATGTCGCCGGCGAACCAGGTGATGTTGTCCTGCGACGCGATGCCGTCGCTGAAGTTGCGAATGGTGCCCGGTGCCTCCTCGGTGAAGAACGTGACGCCCGCGCTCAGTGCCGTCGGCGAGACCGAGAACGTCGCCACGCCCGCTGCGTCGGTGACGCCGGCGCCCTCCCGAATCGTCGAGTGGTCGAGCGACGGGAAGCCGGCCAGCGTCGCGTTGAGGAACGCCTGCGAGGTCGCCGTGCCGGTGAACGCGACTCCCGCCGTGGTCGAAGGCCACACCGGCAGGTCGGCGACCGGCAGCCCGTCCTTCGTGGCGGTGACGGTCGCAGTGCCACCGGCATGCACCGCGGTGAGCACCACCGGACTGCCGTCGCTGCGGTGCGCCTGCGCCTGCGCGACGATCGACTGCACGAGCGGCAGCGTGCTGTTGCCGAACGCGTTGGGCACCGTGCCCGCCGCGTCGCCGAAGGTCTGCAACGTGGCCGGGTCGAGCAGCGCCGCATAGTTCGTGCCGCCCGACCAATTGGGCACCGACGCCAGCAGTGCGAGGTGCACCGCGAGCATCCGCTGCCGCACCGTGTACCCGACCACCTCCCCATCGCTGTCGATGGCGAGACCCTGGTAGGGCGAGACGCGGTCGCCGGCGTAGTTCGTCATGATCCACCCCGCTTGCGCCATCTGCGGCACCGTCCACGCGGGCGCGGGTGGCACCTCCGAGACCGTTCCCACTGGCACTCCCGTGTTCTGGTCACCGAGGCAGAACCCGATGCCGGTGGAGTTGTTGGCCGATGGCGGGATCGACCACAGCGGCCCGTAGTGCGCGCCCACCGCCTTCGAACCCAGCACTGTCGTGGTGCCGTTCTTCACGTGGAGCGTCGCGCCGCAGAACGCATCGTTGCCGTTGCACAGCGCCGCAGTCGGCGCCGTTGCGGCGATGGGCGGCGGTGCCGGCACGAAGAGGCCGCCCACAGCGACGAGGGCGCCGACGGCGAACGCGAGTCGGCGAGTCATGACGCACTCCCACCGACGAGCACCGGTCGACACGCGGCCGACAGCGCGCGCAGCGAGCCGAGGCTCGACCAGCCACCTGCGCCCTCGATGCAGTGATCGAGCGCGATCGGCGCCGCGTTCCACGTGGCCTCGGCGACCGATGGTTCCTCGAACGACCAGCCGCCGAGCAGCAGCGCGCGGGCCGTGCGACCACTGGTGGTGTCGGTCGCGCACGAGTCCATCGCGGCGAACACGGACCCGGGTGTGTCGTCGCGGCGCTCGTCCTTCAGCGGACCTGCGAGTCGCGTCTGGGCGCCGACGGTGGCGGCGAAGCAGTTCGCCTCGTCGACCGACAGTTCGACCAGGAACTCCTCGGACCATGCGGCACGCCACACTCGGCCTTCGGCGCTGAGCGTCGGCGGGTCGCCGCACGAACTGCCGGCGAACACCCCCGATGCCGTCATGGCGCAGACCGCGCCCCATCTACAGTTCTTCACGCTGCTGCTCCTCGCTCGGGGACCGGTGGCCGGCGGTGAGGAGGCGACGGGCTACCAACCACATCCTCTTCACCGCCGCTCGTGTCATCTCCGACCCGGCCACGGCGGCCGAGTCATGGTGATGGAGACGGAGCAGCACAGAGCGCGTGACGCCGAAGGGACGGCGAGCCGGACGGGGTGGGCATACTGAACGCATGACCGACGCGGATGACACCCCCACAGAGGCCCCGGAACCGGAGGCGACCGACGAGACCGAGCTCGACGCCTACGACCTCGACGGCGACGGCGAGATCTCGGTGCTCGAAGCCGAGCGCGCCAGGCTGGGCCTGGTCGATGCTCGGCTGGAGGAGATCGCCGAGCACGGTGGCATCACGGGCGCGATCGCCGACGTGGTGCACAAGGTCGTCGACAAGCTCGACAACGACTGAGCTGCGCCCACATCCGGACTCGCCGATCACGACGGTCGCGACGCCAGTAAGGTTGCCTTCCCAGCACCTGAAAGAAGCGAGGTCCGTCATGGCCACCACACGTTCCGCCACCACCACCTGGCACGGGTCACTCTTGGAAGGCTCCGGCCGCGTCGAGCTCGACTCGTCGGGCCTCGGTGGGTTCGACGTCACCTGGGCCTCGCGAGCGAACGACCCCGAGGGCCGCACCAGCCCCGAGGAGCTCATCGGCGCGGCGCACTCGTCGTGCTTCTCGATGGCATTGTCGAGCGCGCTGGCAAAGGCCGGTACGCCTGCCGACACGTTGCAGACCAACGCCGCCGTCACGTTCCAGCCGGGCGAGGGCATCACCGGCATCCACCTCACCGTGCACGGCGTGGTGCCGGGCATGACCGCCGACGAGTTCACCGCGGCCGCCGAAGGCGCCAAGGTCGGCTGCCCCGTCAGCCAGGCGCTCACCGGCACCACCATCACGCTCACCGCCACCTTCGGCTGAGCGAGTGCAGCCCGTTCTCGAGATCACCGAGAGCAGGAACACCGAGCTCGGAGGCGTCACCATCCGCCGCGCGCTGCCCCGTCGCGGGCGGCGCACGGTGGGTGCGTGGTGCTTCGTCGACCACATGGGTCCGGCGGAGGTCACCGAGACGCACGGGCTCGACGTCGGGCCGCACCCGCACATCGGTCTGCAGACGGTCACCTGGCTGCTCGAGGGCGAGGTGCTGCACCGCGACAGCCTCGGCTCCGAGCAGCTCATCCGGCCCGGCGAGCTGAACCTGATGACCGCAGGGCACGGCGTCTCCCACGCGGAGGAGGCCACCGGCGCCTACCGCGGTCCGCTGCACGGCGTGCAGTTGTGGGTGGCGCAACCCGATGCGACCCGCGACGGCGACCCTGCGTTCGAGCACCTCTCCGCATTGCCGCAGGTCGAGCTCGACCAGTGCACGGCCACCGTGCTGGTCGGCGACTTCGCCGGCGGTGCCTCCCCCGCCCGCCGCGACACCGAGCACGTCGGTGTCGACCTGCGCCTGCGCACGGGCGGCACTGTCGTACCGCTGCGCGCCGACTTCGAGTACGCCCTGGTCGTGTTCGACGGCACCGTGTCACTCGCGGGTGGCACGGTCGAGCCAGGTCACCTCGGCTACCTCGGTGCCGGGCGCGACGAGGTCCGGTTGCAGACCGCGCAGCCGACGCGCGCGCTGCTCATCGGCGGGGTGCCGTTCCCCGAGCAGGTGTCGATGTGGTGGAACTACGTGGCTCGTACGCAGGCCGAGATCAGCGCCGCACACGCCGACTGGAACGCCGAGTCGCCGCGCTTCGGAGAAGTCGCCTCTCTGCTGCCGCGCATCACCGTCGGTCCGCCACCCTGGTCCGCGCAGCACGGCTGACGCCGCCGGGCGGGAGCGATCACCGAGCGGTACAGTCCTGGCGCGGGCGACCACCGAGTCGCGCAGCGAGAGGTGGGGCGGAATGAGAACACGTTGGTCGATCGTCACGGTCGTGGCGTGCGTGGGCGTGCTCGTGCCGGCACTGCCCGCATCACAGGTTTCGGCTGCCATCCCGAGTGCCGTCGCGATCGTGGCGATGAACCCTGCGCCACCGGCACCCATCCGAGCGGTCAGCGAGAACGGTCAGTGGACCCTCGGCGGTTCCAACGGCACGAACACGACGCTGAGCAACTGGATCACGGGCGAATCGTTCGCCGTGCCGGGCGGCGCCACCAACATGAGCTCCGACGCGCGGTACGTGCTCACCATCACCTACCAGGCGCTCGTCCCGTCCGACACCGTGCCGAGCACGTGGGACCTGTATCGCTGGGACCGCGTGACCGGCACGTACACGTTCGTCGCGCCGCCGCCGGCCGGATACTTCCTCGACGACGCGCACATCAGCGACGACGGCACGGTGGTGGCGTTCACCGCCACGCAGTCCACACCCAATGGCAACAAGACCGTATGGACCGCGATCGTCGGCAGTCCCGCCACGCAGCTCGCCACGTCGGGCGGCGGTCTCACCGCCTACCCGATCAACGAAGTGCAGGACCTCTCGCCCAGCGGGCGCTTCCTCGTCTATCGAACGTCGTGCAAGTACCCGAACTGTGCAGCCAACGGTGGCGGCGAGATCCGCCGCGTCGATCGTCTCGCCGGTGCCACCGTGCGTGCCTCGATGAACAACTTCGGCGTCGAGTCGAACGGCGGCGACGCGGTCGCCAGTGTCAGCCCCAACGGTCGATACGTCACCTTCCAGTCGGCCGCCACCAACCTCGGCTCGGGCAGCACCACCACTGGCGCGTGGTTCGTGCGCGATCTCACTGGCAACATCACCCGCTTCCTCAACCATTCCGAGGGCATCCAGGCGAAGGCGTTCACCGACGACAACGGCACCGCGGTGTTCCCGTCGCTCCACGAGGCGCAGGGCGGCCTCCGCGAAACCGTGCTCCTGCGCGACGTCGCGACCGGGCAGACCATCGACCTCGGCACCGACAACCGCGGCTCGGCCGTCGGAGCCAGCGTGTTCCTGGCCGGTGTGTCGGCGGCCGGCTCGCAAGCAGTCATCACCTCCACCGCGGCGATGGTCGACGGCAGCCCGGGCGGGGCCTTCATGGCCGGTCTGCGCGGCGTGCCGGTGATGCGCGCCACCGACAGCCGCCTGCTCGACACTCGCGGCGCACTGGGCATTCCCACCACCACCATCATCCCGGCGCAGCAGGTGGTCACGGTGCAGGTCACGGGTCGCGCGGGAGTGCAGCCCGGCACCGAGGCGGTGTTCGTGAACCTCGCCATCGTCTACCCGGCCACGGGTGGCTACGCAAAGATCTACGCGTGCGACGCCGACCCGGGTGAGGTGTCGTCGATCAACTTCGCGAAGGGGCAGAACGTCGCCAACTTCACGATGGCGAAGCTCAGCGCGGCCGGCACCCTGTGCATCAAGGCCTCCGCCGCCGTCCACATGTTGGTCGACTTCCAGCGGGTGGTCACCGACTTCACACCCATCACCCCCGTGCGGCTGCTCGACACGCGCAAGCCCGTCGAGGCGCCCACGCCGTTGCTCCCCGAAGAGGAGCGCGTGTTGCACGTCACCGGCGCCAACGGCGTCGACGCGAACACTGAAGCGGTGGCGTTGAACGTGGCCGTGGTGTCGCCGGCGGCCAGCAGCTACTTGTTGGTGTACCCGTGTGGCACCACGCCCCTCACGTCCTCCGCCAACTTCAGCGCCTACCTCACGAAGGCGTCGTTCGTGATGGCCCTTCCGAACGACGACGGCGACATCTGCTTCCGGTCGCCGACTCGCGTGCACCTCGTCGTCGACCTGGTCGGTCATCTGCCCGAGGCGGCCGCCTTCGCCCCGGCGGTCACGCGGATCCTGCAGTCGAGGGGCGGGCTGGTGCTGGGTGGACGCGTCATCGAGATACAGCTCGGCCCGTTCTGGACCAACGACGCCACCGCTGCCATGTTGGGGCTGGTCGCGGTCAATCCTGCTGCAGCCGGCTACATCACCGCCTTCCGGTGCGGCGACAAGATCGACGCGGTGAGCATGGTCAACTTCGTCGCGGGCGCCAACATCAACAACGTCGCGATCGCACCGATCGACGGCATCGGCCGAGTGTGTCTCTTCGTCTCGCAGGACGTTCGCTTGGTGGTCGACCTCTACGGCACCTTCGTTCCATAGCCGCGCAGCAGGTTTACTCCTCGCCGATGGTGGGCAGTCGCGAGGCATGTCCACGTCGACCGAAGTCACCCCACACACCGACCTGCTCGCCATCTACCTCACCGATCACCTCGCCGGCGCGGCGGCCGGGAGCCGTCGGATGCGTCGCCTCGCCGATGCCGAACGCGACGCGGAGGACGGCAGCGAGCTGGCTCGCATCGCCGACGAGATCGAGGAAGATCGTGTGGCACTGCAGTCGATGATCGACGAGGCAGGCATCTCGCTGCGTTGGTACAAGTCGCTCGCCGCACGCGCCGTGGAAGCGGCCGGCCTGTTGAAGCTCAATGGCACCGTGCTCCGCCGATCACCACTGACCAGCGTGCTCGAGATCGAACTGATGCGCATGGCCGTCACCGGCAAGGTCGCACTGTGGGGCGCACTGCACGACACCCCGCTCACCCACCGTCACGACTTCGATGTGCTGATCGATCGGGCTCGCGCCCAGTTGCGCGACCTGGAGGTCGCGCACACCCGTCGAACGGGCATCCTCGGGTCCGCGAAGATGTCGGGGTCGAACGTCGCGTGATGAAGGGATTCGCAGATGCCGGAGGAGTTCGAGGGTGACCTCACCGAGTCGGTGTTCTGGGGTGCCGACATGCGCGGCGCGCGATTCCGCGACGTCAACCTGGCCGAGGTACGGATCTCGCACGCCTGGCTGATCGACGTGGAGGTCGACGCGTACGTCGACCGATTGGTGGTCAATGGCGTCGACGTCACTGCGTACGTCGCCGAGCACGACCCGTGGTCCGCGCTGCGCGCAGTGCTGCGCCCCACCGACGCGGACAGCATGCGCAACGGCTGGGCCGCGTTGCGTGCGGCGTGGGCAACCGCTGTCGATCGCGCGCAGCGGCTTCCCGAGGAGGCTCAGCACGCGTCGGTCAACGGCGAGTGGTCGTTCGTCGAGACGCTGCGCCACCTCGTGTTCGCCACCGACAAGTGGTTCACCGGCCCGATCCTCGGCGACCGCTTCCAGCCGTTCGGCATGGCGCACAAGGGCGCGTCCAACGAGCTGTGGCCGGAGGTCGATCCGGACGTGACGCCGTCGTTGACCGAGGTGCTCGCCGCACGCGACGCTCAGGCCGAACGGATCATCGACTTCCTCGCCGCGATGACCGGCGACGATCTCGCCCGTACCGTCGACGTGCTCGAGAACGGCCCTCACCAGGTGCGCGACTGCATCGCGACCGTGCTGGAGGAAGAGTTCTGGCACCTGCGCTACGCCGACCGAGACCTCACCGTGCTGGAGGCCGGCAGCTGACCCGAGTGCGCTCATCGGCACTCTGTGACACCCCTTGCGTACGATTGTTCGTATGGATGTGGAGGCGCTGCGACCGTTGATCGTTGCCGGCGAGTTGACCGATGTGGCTGCCTGCCGCGCGGAGCTCGTCGCGATCGTCGCCGTGCGCGGTCTGCTCGACGCACGCGAGGTCGAGGTGGTGCGCCGGCTCGACGAACTCGCCGCTGCCGAACCGGCACTGTTCCCGCAGGAGGTCGTGTCCAAGGCGACACGTTCCTCGTTGACCTCTGCCGAACGGCTACGCGAGCGTGCAGCCACCTGTTCGGCGGTGCCCGAGCTGGGTGCGGCGCTGGCGGCGGGTGCGACCAGTGGTGATCGTGTCGACATCGTCGCTCGCGCCACCGCCGATCTCTCCGCGGCCGAGCGTGCCGCGGTCGCCGAACACGGTGAACGCCTCGCGCTCGCTGCCGGTGAACAAACCTCCGGCGGGTTCCGGCGCACCGTCGAGCAGGTGGTCCGTCAGGTGCGCGCCGACGACGGGCTCGCCAAGTTGGAGCGGCAACGGCGAGCCACCCGGGCACGGTGGTGGCTCGACGGTGACGGCATGTGGAACCTGGTCGGCCGGTTCGACCCCGCCACCGGCGCACGATTGGAAGGCAAGTTGCGCAACGCCGTCGAGCGGCTGTTCGCCGCGGCAACACCCGAGGGTTGTCCGACCGACCCCGTCGA
>JAUXQB010000082.1 GCA_030685215.1 Actinomycetota bacterium | reverse complement strand
GATCCATTCTGTCGCGTCATCGATCGGTAGCCCTGGCCTGTGCTCGTCCGAATGGGCGACGAACATCGGGCGGAGAAACTCGGCCACCATCTCGAAAAGCGCGACCGAGGTGCCTTGGATGATCCCGACGCTGTTGAGGCTGTCGTCGCTCGTGAACAACAACGCGATCGTTTCGTCACGATGTGCGGCGCGGATCGTGACCTCGACGAACTCCAGGATTGCGCTGCCGAGATCCGGTTGGGCCTCGACTCGCCCACGAACGCGTTCGAGGTAGCGCTCGGTTGCGCGCAGGATGACTCCTGACACGACGGCATCTCGCCCTGCGAAGTAGCGGTACACCGTTGCCCGCGAGACGCTGGCCTGCTTGGCGATGTCCTCGACGGTCGTCTTGGAGATCCCGGATCGTTCGAAACAAGCCTCCGCCGCGTCGAGCAGGCGATCGCGCGCCGTATCGGGATCGTTCGGTGCCTCGGCCCCCCATCGCAATGATGCATTCGTCACGACTCCCAGTATGTCTTACGAATCGATGGGTGCACACGTTCTGGCTGGATCGCGGTCGCGCGAGCCCCGTCCGCCATGCGTCGATGCACGCGGGCACGAGAGCACGGGATCTGTACGACTACGAATCTTCGAACGACATGTGACATGATACCGATATTGTCTCATGCCGTCGGCCGTCGTCAGACGACGGCGCGAGCAGGGGCCAGGGGATCAACGGGGACTTGGAGGTCGATGATGGGACTGCTCGATGGACGGGTGTGCGTAGTGACCGGTGCCGGTCGCGGACTCGGGCGTGAGCATGCGTTGCTCCTCGCCGCCGAAGGCGCCCAAGTCGTGGTCAACGACCTCGGCGGCGCCATCGACGGCTCCGGCGAAGATGCGGGTCCGGCGCACGAGGTCGTCGACGAGATCAAAGCAGCTGGCGGCGAGGCGATTGCCAACACGGACTCGGTGACAAGTTGGGCCGGCGCTCAGCAACTCGTGCTCGACGCGATCAACGCGTACGGCCGACTCGACGTGCTCGTCAACAACGCCGGCATCCTCCGCGACCGGTCACTTGTCAACCTCGAGGAAGCAGAGTGGGACGCCGTGATCGAGGTTCACCTGAAAGGTCACGTCGCGCCAACACGGTGGGCCGCTACCCACTGGCGCGAGCGAGCCAAGTCGGGCGAGAAGGTGCAGGCCAGTATCATCAACACGGCCTCGGGGGCCATGCTCGGGAACCCCGGACAGACCAACTACAGCGCCGCGAAGGCCGGGATCGCAGCGATGACGCTGGTCGAAGCGATGGAACTCGGCCGGTACGGGGTCCGCGCCAACTGTCTCGCACCGCTCGCACGAACCCGTTTGACCCTGCAGACACCCGGCGTCGGGGATCTCGTTGGTCCACCAGCTGACGAGTCGTTCGATTTGTTCCATCCCGGGAACGTTTCACCTTTGGTCGCGTACCTCGCGACCGCCGACTGCCCCTTTACCGGAGGCGTGTTCCACGTCGGCGGCAACGAGGTCGGCTTGTATTCGGGCTGGAGCCTGAGTGAGGAGCGGATCCTGACCGCAGCCGGCCGCTTCTCGCTCGCCGATCTGGTCAATCGGGCACCGGCGCTGTTGCACGAAGGTGCTGCGCCCGCTTCGATGGCCACCTCGGTCGCCGACACGATGGCCAAGTTCGGCCGCAGGGGCCACGGTTGACGGCGATGGCAGCGATCCAGGTGCCCACCGATCCTCGACTGTTCCGTCTC
>JAUXQB010000079.1 GCA_030685215.1 Actinomycetota bacterium | reverse complement strand
CCGGGTTGCTCGTCGGAGCGACGCGCGCCGTGAACGCGTGGGACTTCCCGATGTCGGCCGGCGCCCTCGCACTCGTCATCGCGTCGAGCGCGGTGTTCGCGCGGCGGGGTTGGCCCCGAAGCCTCGGCGCGCCGGCGCGGGCGGCCGCCGGTGCGTTGATGGGGATGCTCGTCTGGAGCCCGTTCACCAGCCGCTTCGAGGTCACCGACGCGGGCGCGGAGCTCAACGACTCGTTCACTCCGTTCACCAGCTGGTTGCAGCAGTTCGGTCTGTGGTGGGCCGCGACGCTCGTGGCAGTGGTGTCGGTGGCACTCGCGCGCGGGCAATGGTGGGTGAAGGTGTTCCGACGCGGCCGGTCGTGGCTGCGACAGCCGCGCGGTTTCCCGCGCTCGATGGTCGTGCTGCTGGCCGCGCTCGCCGCCGTCGGGGTGGTCGGCCTACTCGTCGCCGGGGTCGCATCGGGTCGAGCCGTTCTCGTGCTCACCGCGTCGACCGCGCTGGCGTGCGCGGTTGCCGCGGTCGCCGCCTGGCGCTCGCCCGGGTTGCAACCGGTGAGCGCAGGCGCGTGCTGGTGCCTGGCCGCAGGCTGGACCGTCGTGGCGGGAGTCGAGCTGGCCACCGTCATCAACGACTTCGACCGGATGAACACGGTGTTCAAGGGCTGGTTCCACGCGTGGGCACTGCTGGGTGCCGGCAGCGCGGCCGCACTCGCCGGCGTGTTGCGCACCGGCGCCCATGCCCGCCGCACGCGCCGCGTCGTGCGCAGTGGAGCGTTCGCCGTGCTCGTGGTGGCCGGGCTCGCGACCACGGCATTCGTGCAGCTCGCCGTACCCGCGCGACTCGACGACCGCGTCAGCGGCGGCGGCGCCTCGCTCGACGGGCTCGCGTACCTCGCGGCCGACCAGCAGCTGCGCGAGAACGACGTCGCGTTCAGCCCGGGCGACGACCTACCCCTCGTCGAGTGGCTGCAGGCGAATGCTCGCGGCCAGGTCACCATCATCGAAGCGCCCGGCCGCGGCTATGCGTGGACCAGTCGTGTGTCGGCGCTCACCGGCCTGCCCACCATCGTCGGCTGGCCGTACCACGAGTCGCAGCAGCGTCGCAGCTACGGCCAGTACGTCGATCTCCGGTCGGCCGACGTCGCCGCGTTCTACACCAGCGGCGATCAGGAGCTGATGATCGACGTGCTGTGGCGCTACGACGTGCGCTACATCGTCTACGGCACCGCGGAGCGGGTGCTCTCGGGGTCCGACGGTGCGAAGGCCATCGAAGGGCTGCCGTGCGTGAGCATCGCGATGCGCGACGGCGACACGTTCGTCGGTGCGGTCGACACCGCGTGCCTCGACGCCCACGCGCTCCCGATCGTGCTCCGGCGGGCGAGCACGACCCCCTTCGTCGAGTGACGGATCAGGGCAGCACCAGGTACTGATCGCTGCTGCCGGTGGGGCTCCAGGTGGAGCGCGTGAAGAACCAGTGCAGCGCGTCGCCGATCGACATGTTGTCGTAGTCGGGCACCCACCACTCGCGCAGCCGGAAACGTTCGACCGTCGCGCTCTCCGCCGCTGCCGGGGGGAACTCGGTGGCGAACACGATGAGCGCGTCGGCCTCGGGCAGCGGTTCCTCGGGTCGGATGAGCCGGTAGCTCACGCCATCGAGACCGTGCAGGTACCACACCCACGGCCATGAACCGCCGCTGGTGGTGTCGACGATGATCGATTCGATCTCGCCGGCCTCGTGCATCTCGCGGAGGCGTTGCGCGATCGGTGGCACGTCGACCGAGGTCTGCACCGTCACCAGCAACTCGCGCGGATCGGCGCCGTCGGTGATGGCCGGGCGCACGGCGACGACGGCGGTGGCGGCGACGAGCGCGGCGAAGCCGGCGCCGGCGAACATGGCCACGCTCGGTCGCGCCCGGCGCACGCGCGCCACCAGCGCCTCGGCGCCGAGACCGCTCAGCAGCACCCCGGGCAGCAACGGGTGCACCGCCAGCCACGCGAACTTCTCGCCGGCCCAGGCGTAGAGCGCCACCTGCGACACCATCATCCAGGTGAACCACGCGCCCACCAACGATCGCCGGCGCACGGTGACGGCCACCCCCACCACGGCGAGTCCGAGCAGCAGCCATTCGTAAGTGACGTACACCGCCAGGTAGAAGAACCATGGCTGGCCGCCGCGCCCCACGTCGTGCTGGCTCCACCAGTACTCGATGCCGTCGAGCATCCCCGACTCGAGCCCGGCCGCGTACCGGAACCCGGAGGTGAAGATGAACATGAACGTCAGCGCGAACACGGTGAGGGCGGCGAGCCACACCTCGCGACCCAGCGTGCCGAGTCGCCGGACAGCGTCGCGACACTGCAACGGGCGAGCGGCCGCCAGCGCGCCACCGGCGAGGAAGAAACACAACGCCGCGAGTCCGAACAGGAAGGTGGTCTCCTTCAGCGCGAAGCTGCACGCCAGCAGCGCGCCGAGCCCGAGCAGGTGCGCGGGTCGGGGTGCGACCAGCGCACGCGCCACGAGCAGCAGCATGCACACCGAGACCAGTGCCACCAACGAGTCCTCGCGACCGGTGCGGGTGACCGTGAGCACCGTCGGGCTCACCACGAACACGAGGGCCGCGAGTGGCGCACCCGCGCGCCCGAGCGTGCGGGTGGAGGCCGCGATGATGGCCGTGGTGGCCACACCCGCGAGCGCTGCCACCAGCCGCACCTCCGCGGCGCCGGTACCCACCCATCGCAGCACCGGACCGACCAGGTAGAAACGGAGCGGCCCGTGGTAGACGGGGTCGTACTCCATCACGCCGAACTCGCGTGCGTTCCAGCTGAACCAGGCATCGATGGTCTCGTCGTGCGCGAGCGGTCGCAGCCCCAGCCGCCAGAGGTGAGCCACGAGCGACAGCACCGACACCGCGACCACCCACGTCCAGCGCGACTCCCACGACGGCTTCCACCACGGGCGGGCGTCGGTGGGCGCGACGCCGACGTCGTCGACGGACTCGTCGCTCATCGGGTCCGCAGGTCGTGCACGAGTGCGGTGGCCACCCTTCGCGCAGCGGCGTCGGCCTCGATGATGTCGTCGACCGATTCATGTGGTCCGGCCACGAACTGCTGCAGCGCGGCGTCGTTCACCTCGGCGATCTGGCACCACCGCAGCGCACCGTCGAGGAACGCCTCGACCGACACCTCGTTGGCGGCGCTCAGCCATGCCGGCGCGGTGCCGCCGACGCGGCCGGCCTCGTAGGCCAGCGCGAGGCAGCGGAAGGTGGCGAGATCCGGTGCCTCGAAGTCGAGCCGGCCCATCGTGGCCCAGTCGATGCGACCGAAGGGCGTGGCGATGCGAGCCGGATAGGCCAGCGCATACCCGATCGGCAGGCGCATGTCGGGCATCGACAGCTGCGCGATGGTGCTGCCGTCCGTGAACTCGGCCATCGAGTGCACCACGCTCTGCGGATGCACCACCACCTCGATGCGGTCGTACGGCGTACCGAAGAGCTCGTGGGCCTCGATCACCTCCAGGCCCTTGTTCATCAGCGTGCTCGAATCGATGGTGATCTTCGGGCCCATGCTCCACGTGGGGTGCGCGAGCGCTTGCTCGACGCCCACGTCCGCGAGCTGCTCGGCGGTGCGGCCGCGGAACGGGCCGCCGCTGGCGGTGAGCACGATGCGAGAGACCTCGCGGTCATTGAACGCCGACGACCGCAGGCACTGGTGCACCGCACAGTGCTCGCTGTCGACGGGCACCAGTTCCGCGCCGGGCGTGGCGCGCAGCGGTTGCACCACCGGTCCGGCGGCGATGAGGCTCTCCTTGTTGGCCAACGCCAGTCGCTTGCCCGACTGCAGCGTGCGAATGGTGACCGGCAGGCCCGCGAACCCGACCACCGCGTTCACCACCACGTCGGCGGGTTCGACGAGATCGGCGAGGTCGGCGACCACCTCCGCGAACGGCAGCGCCGCGGCCACCGCCGCGCGCTGCGACGGATCCGCGACCGCTACCACCTTCGGCCGGAACTCGAGTGCCTGGCGGACGAGCACGTCGACCGACGAGCCGACGCCGAGCGCCACCACTTCGTAGCGGCCGGCCTCGGCACGCACGACGTCGAGCGTCTGAGTGCCGATCGACCCGGACGAACCGGCAATGGCGACGCGGACGGCGGTCATGGGCAACGAGTCTGGCAGGCCGATCGACCCGCGGGGGTCTCGGGCAGCCTGAGGATTACGTGAACCAGGGCTGCAGGTAGATGGTGAGGAAGTAGACCGCGGGCATCACGAACAGGAACCCGTCGAACCGGTCGAGGATGCCACCGTGGCCCTTGACGATGGAGCCGAAGTCCTTCACGTCGAGGTTGCGCTTGAACATGCTCTCGGTGAGGTCGCCGATGGGAGCAGTCACCGAGATGACGAGGCCCAGCAGCAACAGATCGCCGGTGCTGTTCCAGGTGGTGGAGCGATCCGTCATGCCCACCACGAACATCGCCCCGAGCGTGAGGATGGTGCCGCCGATGAGGCCTTCGACGCTCTTGTTCGGGCTGATCCAGTGGCGTAGCGGCGTCTTGCCCACCGAGCTGCCGACGAACAGCGCGCCGACGTCGTTGGCCACCACGCCGATGGCCAGCAGGCACAGCGTGTCGGTGCCGACGTGCGAGCTGAAGAAGCCGTCGGCGACGAAGAACCCGGTCTTCGACAGCGCGACGATGGCGGCGCCGAACGAACCGAGCACGCCGATCCAGGTGATGCCGAGCATCGAGATGGCCATGTTCGGCATCGGGTTCGACTCGAGGTTGGGGGCGCCGATGAACGTGACCGCCACCGCCACGAACGTGAGGAACAGCACCAGTGGCAGCGAACCGACGCCGTACTCGTACACCGCCGCCGGCGCCGCGACACAGGCCATGATGCCGGGGATGAACGCCGGCTGGTAGCCCTTCTCGCGCACGCGGTCGAAGTACTCGACCGCGGCGAGACCGAGCACGACCACGACGATGATGGCGACGGCCCACGGCTTGTAGAGCAGCGCGCCGATGAACACTGCCGCGATGGCGAGACCGACCGCGACGGCGGTTGGCATGTCGCGACCGCCGGTGCCGCCGGTGGGCTTGCCGGTGGCCGACCGCTGTGGCGTGGTGGGGCGTGCGCCGCGACCGCCGCGGGAGGTGGCGTCGCCCGGGCGCGGGCGGCGACCGCTGGAGGTGGGCCGGGAGGCCGCACCGTCGGTGGGGTCGGTGCCGATGGTGATGCGGCCCTGCTCGCGGCGAACCGGCGCGGACTCGTCGCGATTCGTGGGTGCGGGATCGGTGAACGGATCGGCTTCCGGTTCTTCGAACACCGGCGAGAGGCCGGTGATGTCGTCGAGACCGCCCGACGGCTCGGGTGCAGAGTGGTCGTCGCGCCAGCTGGGCGACTGCCCGGAGAACGACGACCAGACGTCGAGGTCGTCGGTGGGATCGGCTGCGTCGGGGTTCAACATGCGCGGGATCTCGCCGGTGGGCGGCTCGGTCCAGTGCGGCAGCGAGCCGGTGTCGGAGCTGCCGAACGACAGCCCTCCGGACGCATCGTCGGCGGGTGAGTCGTCGAACAGCGGTGGCCCGAAGTCGTCGTCCTCGGCGCCCCGCCGGCGCCATGCATCGTCAGTCATTGGATCCCCTCCATCGATCGAAGCTCGATCAGACTTCCAGCAGTTCGTGCTCTTTGCGCCCCAGCGCCTTGTCGATCAGCTCGACGTGGTCGTGCGTGATCTTGTCCATTTCCTTCTCGGCCCGCTCGAGCTCGTCGGCCGAGATTTCACTGGCCTTCTCGGCTGCCTCGAGCTGCTTGCGCGCGTCGCGCCGGATGTTGCGCACCGCGACACGGCCGTCTTCCGCCATGTGCTTGACGACCTTCACGTACTCCTTGCGGCGCTCTTCGGTGAGCGCCGGGAAGTTGATGCGGATGACCACGCCGTCGTTGCCGGGGTTCACACCCAGGTCGCTGTCGCGGATGGCCTTCTCGATGGCGGCGAGGGTGGCGCGGTCGTGTGGCTTGACGATGAGCTGCCGAGCCTCGGGCACCTGGAAGCCGGCGAGCTGCTGCAACGAGACGGTGGAGCCGTAGTACTCCACCTGCAGCTTCTCGACCAGCGCGGGGGTGGCACGACCGGTGCGGATGGTCGTGAACTGGGACTGCACGTGCTCGACGGCTTTTTCCATCTTCTCGAGCGCGTCGAGGATCGTTACTTCGGTCACAGGCGTCAGCGTACCGATCCGTGAGCACCCGTGTTGCGCATTGGCACGTGTCGTGAGCGGCGCACTAGCGATCGCGGACGATGGTGCCCACGGAATCGCCACGGAGAATGGCTTGCAGCGCACCCGGCGACGACATGTCGAACACGACGATGGGAATCTTGTTGTCGCGGCAGAACGCGATGGCGGTGGCATCCATGACCTTGAGGTCCTTGGTCATCACTTCGATGTAGCTGACTTCCTCGTACTTCACCGCGGTGGGCACCAGGCGCGGGTCGGCGTCGTACACGCCGTCGACCCCCGAGTGCGTGCCCTTCAGCAGCGCGTCGGCATCGATCTCGGCGGCGCGCAGGGCAGCCGCGGTGTCGGTGGTGAAGTACGGGTTGCCGGTGCCTGCGGCGAAGATGACGACGCGACCCTTCTCGAGGTGGCGCATCGCTCGTCGCCGGATGTAGGGCTCGGCGATGCGCGGCATCTCGATGGCGCTCTGCACGCGGGTGGGCTGACCGGCACGCTCGAGCGCGTCTTGCAGCGCGAGTGCGTTCATCACCGTGCCGAGCATGCCGATGTGGTCGCTCTGGGTGGGGTCCATGCCGGTCATCGCGCCTTGCCGGCCGCGCCAGAAGTTGCCGCCGCCGACCACGACCACGACGTCGACACCCATCTCGCGCACCGCCATGATCTCGCGTGCGGTGAGGTCGAGGGTGTCGCCGTCGAGGCCCTGTCCGGATTCTCCGGCCAATGCTTCTCCCGACGGCTTGAAGACGATTCGCTTCCAGCGGGGAGAAGTCATGGCCAGCCCTTCATGGTGATGGTGTCAGCCGATCTCGACCTGTGCGAAACGCACGATGGTGGCCGATCCGATGTACTGAGTGATCGACTTGCTGTCGTCCTTGGCATACGGCTGCTCGAGCAGCGCGACTTCCTTGAAGAAGCCCTGCACGCGACCTTCGACGATCTTGGGCAGCGCCGCTTCCGGCTTGCCTTCGTTGCGGCTGAGGGTCTCGAGCGTGGCCCGCTCGTGCTCGACCACGTCGGCGGGTACGTCGGCCTTGCTGAGGTACTTCGGACGGGCGAAGCCGATGTGCACGGCCACGTCGTGAGCGAGCTCCTGCGTGGCGCCGGCCATCTCGACGAGCACTGCGTTGACACCGCGGCCACCCTGCATGTGCAGGTAGCTGTCGATGACATTGCCGGCCGCAGCTTCGATGCGCACCACTTCGCCGAGCTCGATCTTCTCCTTGAGCGTGATCTTCAGGTCGTCGAGGATGCTGGACCGCTCGGCCACGGCCGCCTCGCCCTTGTCGACGACCAGCTTCACCAGCGCAGCAGCCTCGGCCTTGAACAGGTCGCTCGCGGCCACGAAGTCGGTCTCCGACTTGAGCTTCACGATGGCACCGACGTTGCCTTCGATGAGCAGCGCCACCAGGCCCTGCGCATTCTCGCGGTCGTCGCGCTTGGCGCTGGCCGCGAGGCCCTTCTCACGGAGCCACTGCTTGGCAGCGTCCATGTCGCCGTCGTTGGCCTCGAGGGCCTTCTTGGCATCCATCATGCCCGCGCCAGTTGCCTGACGGAGCGCCTGTACGTCCTTTGCGGTGAAAGCCATCTCGGTTCAGCCCTCTGCTTCGGGGGTCTCGACTGCAGCAGCGGTCTCCGCGACTTCCTCGGCGGGTGCGGCGTCGACAGGAGCTGCTTCTGCGGGTGCGGCTTCGACGGCCTCGGCAGCTGCCGGTGCGTCGTCGATGTCGGCGGCGACGGCGGTGGCCGCGACGCGCGCATCGCGCTCAGCCTGCGCGGCGGCGGCCTGACGGCGAGCGTCGGCCTGGGCGGCGGCGAACATCGCTTCGTCCTCGGCGGTGCGCTTGGCGACGGGAGCTGCCTGCGGGTTGCGCTTGTTGGCGATGTAGCGGCCCTCGAGCACGGCCTCGCAGATGACGTGGCACATGAGCGCGTTGGCGCGGATGGCGTCGTCGTTGCCGGGGATCGGGTACTGGATGACATCGGGGTCGACGTTGGTGTCGACCACGGCGACCACCGGGATCTTCAGCTTGTTGGCCTCGGTGACCGCGATGTGCTCCTTCTTCGTGTCGAGGATGAAGATCACGTCGGGGCGCTTGGTCATGCCGCGGATGCCGCCGAGGTTCTTCTGCAGCTTCTCGAGCTCGCGGGTGAGCAGCAGCGCTTCCTTCTTCGGCATCGCCTCGAACTCGCCGGCGGCGCGCATGCGCTCGTACTCGCGCATCTTGTCGACGCGCTTCGACATGGTCTCGAAGTTGGTGAGCATGCCGCCGAGCCAGCGCTCGTTGATGTAGTGCATGCCGCTCTTCTCGGCGTAGCTGCGGACCGGGTCCTGAGCCTGCTTCTTGGTGCCGATGAACAGGACCGTGCCGCCCTTGGCGGACAGGTCGCGAACGAAGTTGTAGGCGGCCTCGACGCGTTGCATCGTCTGATCGAGGTCGATGATGTAGATGCCGTTGCGCTCACCGAAGATGAATCGCTTCATCTTCGGGTTCCAGCGACGGGTCTGGTGTCCGAAGTGGACACCGGCTTCCAGCATTTGGCGCATCGTGACGACAGCCATGGTGATGTCTCCTCTCCTGCGGTTGGCGGCCGCACGAGCTCCGGCGCCGAGGCGACCGCAGGGAGAGCACGTGCGTGTGATGGGGCCCGTCGGGTTGGCGAACCGTCGAGAGATGCTATCGGCAGGTCACGGCGGTCGCGCAGCCGTCGTGACGGAAACGCGGCACTCGAGACGCGTGGGTCCGGCGGGTCGCGCCGCCGTGCGATCCACCGGCACCAACCGTGCCCGACCCACCAGCCGGCCGATGAGCGCGGTGGGGTCGAGGGGCGAACCGTCGGGGTTGCGGAGACCGAAGTACAGCCGCGCCGTGGAGTGGCCCACGACGGCGCCCGCCGCCACCACATCGCCCCTGGTGAGCGGCAGTGTGGCCAGCATCCCGTAGGTGGCACGCACGCCGTCGGCGTGGCGCACCACCACGTAGCGGGTGCCCGCCACCGAGCCCGCGAAGGCGACCTGGCCGGCTGCGGCCGCAGTGACCGCGGTGCGCTCGGGCAGGTGGTACTCGAGGCCGCGATGACCGGGGCAGTACTGGCACGCCGGCTGCACGAACGGCACTGCCACGGGCGCGGCGACCGGTGGCAGCAGGCACTGCGCTGCCAGCGCGGCGATGGCGAGCCCGATCATCGCTGGCGCCCGTTGCCGGACGGCAGCGCGCTGCGGTGATCTAGGCGACGCCGGTGGCGGCCAGGCGTGCACGCAGGTGCAGCACGGCCTTGGTGTGGATCTGCGACACCCGGCTCTCGGTGACGCCGAGCACCGAGCCGATCTCGGCCAGTGTGAGACCCTCGTCGTAGTACAGCGACAACACGAGCTTCTCCCGCTCGGGCAGGCGGCGCAGCTCCACGCGTACCAGGCGCTTCACCTCGCCTTCCTCCACCATCATCGCCGGCGAATCGGGCACGTCGCCGGTGAGCGCTCGCGGTTCGGCACCGGCCACGAGTGCACGGTCGAGCGGACCGACCGTGGTGGAGGCAATGGAGGCGAGCCACTTCTGGAACTCGGCCGCGGTGATCTTCAGGTGCACCGACAGTTCCTCGTCGGTGGGTGCTCGACCGAGGCGGCCCTCCAGATCCTGGAACGCGGACTCGACTTCGCGGGCACGGCTGCGCACGGAACGGGGCACCCAGTCGAGCGAGCGCAGGCCGTCGAACACGGCACCACGGATGCGCGGCACCGCGAACGTCTCGAACTTCACGCCACGCGCGGGGTCGAAGCGCTCGACCGCGTCGATGAGGCCGAACACGCCGGCACTGACCAGGTCGCCGGGGTCGACGCTGTTGGGCAGACCGGCACCCACACGGCCGGCGACGAACTTCACCAGTGGTGAGTAGTGCACGATGATGCGGTCGCGTGCGATGGGGTCGCGCCGATCGAACCAGCGTTGCCAACAGTCTTCGAGGTCGAGTTCGCGTCTCATGCTCGGGGGTGCGATTCTGCGTAGGCCTCGCGCAGGCGGTGGTTGCTGACGTGCGTGTACCGCTGGGTGGTGGCCACGTCGGCGTGCCCCAGCAGTTCTTGCACGGCTCGCAGGTCGGCGCCGCCATCCAGCAGGTGGGTGGCGAAGCTGTGCCGCAGCGCGTGGGGGTGAGTGGGGCGTGGTGAACGACGATCGACGATGCGGCGCACGTCGCGTGGAGTGAGGCGGGCGCCGCGTTCGTTGCCGAACAGGGCCGAGCCGGCGGTGGCAGCCACGACGTCGCGGCGAACCTCGAGCCAGGCGCGCAGTGCGGCCACGGCTGGCGCGCTGAGTGGCACGCGGCGCTGCTTGGAACCCTTGCCCCACACCGACACGGCGCCGGCAGCGAGCTGGAGCGAGTCGAGATCGAGTCCGCACAGCTCGCCCACGCGCACGCCGCTGCCGTACAGCACCTCCAGCACTGCGTCGTCGCGCAGGCGGCGCCAGTGCGGCTCGTGGTCGGGGGTGGGGCCGTCGAGCAGGGTGGACACGTCGGCGTGGTCGAGCACGCGTGGCAGGCGGCCCTCGCCAGAAGGAGCGCGCAGCGCGCTGCTCGGGTCGACCGCCAGCACGCCTTCGCGACGCAGGTAGCCGAAGTAACGCCGCAACGACGACACCTTGCGGGCCACCGTGCGCTTCGCGAACTGGCGAGTGGTGAGCGACGCCACGTAGCGGCGCAACAGCGTGCGATCCACCTGGTGAGGCGAGTGCACGTCGCCACGAGCGGCCCACTCGACGAACGCCACCAGGTCGCTGCGATACGCCGCCACCGTGTTGGGCGCGCTGCCGGTGAGCGACGCCGCGAACTCGTCGAGCTGCCACGATCCGCCCACTCCGGACGCCACGGCAGGAGCCACGTTGAGGAGCGCGCGAGTAGGCATCGATGGACAGGGTATTCGGTCGCGGTCATCGCAACGGGGAACCCA
>JAUXQB010000078.1 GCA_030685215.1 Actinomycetota bacterium | reverse complement strand
GCACGCGGTGCTGCGGCCGGGGAGCGACCTCGCCACCCGGCCGGCGACGATCGCTGCCGATGTCACGGTGGTCGACGCTGCGGGTGCCGTCGTCGCGGAAGTGATCGGGCTCCGTCTGAAGCGCACCGACCCGGCCGCGCTGCGTCGGCTCGGCCAGCGCGACCGTGGTGCCGACTGGTTGTACGAGGTGGCGTGGCGGCCGCTCGGCACGTCGAGTCTCGCCGCCGATGGGTTCCCGTCGGCCAGCACGCTCGCAGCCGCGGCCGCGACTGCCGTCGATCGCCTGCACGCCGAGCACTCGCTCGACCACTACCAGGGCCTGCTCGACGAGCTGGAAGCACTGAGCACCGACTACATCGTCGCGGCACTCGAACAGTTGGGTGTGCGCATCGACCCCGGCGTGTCGTTCGACGCCGAGTCGCTGCCCGTGACGTCGAACCATCGGCAGCTGTTCGCGTCGCTGCTCGACGAACTGGCGACCGACGGCATCATCGAGCGAGCCGGCACGTCGTGGCGTGTGGTCACGCCGCATCTCGCCGACACCAGCGCCGCCCGCGTCGATGCACTGCTCGCTCGCTACCCGGCGGGCGAGGGCGAGATCGCCATCACCACTCGCTGCGGGGCACGGCTGGCCGACGCGCTCACCGGCGCGGTCGACCCCCTGCAGCTGCTGTTCCCCGGTGGCTCGCTGGAGAGCGCGGAGCAGATGTACCAGCTCTCGCCCTTCGCCCACTTCTACAACTCGCTCGCCGCCGAAGCGGTCTCGGCGGCCGTCGCCGACCTGGCACCGGGTGCTTCCCTGCGCGTGCTGGAGATCGGTGCCGGCACCGGCGGCACCTCGGCCTACGTGCTGCCCACGCTGCCCGCCGCCCAGGTCGATTACACGTACACCGACGTGTCGCCGCACTTCCTCGGCCGTGCTCGGCAGAAGTTCGCCGAGTACCCGTTCGTCGACTACCGACCGCTCGACATCGAAGGCGACCTCGTCGCGCAGGGCTTCGCCGGCCACGAGTACGACATCGTGGTCGCCGCGAACGTGCTCCACGCCACCACCGATCTGCGCCACACCTTCGCCAACGTCGCGCAGCTGCTCGCACCGAACGGCCTGCTGGCCATGGTGGAGATGGTGCTGCCGCAACGGTTCATCTCCATCTCGTTCGGGCTCACTCCCGGCTGGTGGAAGTTCACCGACATCGATCTCCGCGCCGAGCAACTGCTGCTCACCCGTGAGCAGTGGCGGTCGTTCCTGAGTGGCCACGGGTTCAGCGACCCGCACGTGGTGCCCGCGTCGCAGCCCGGCGGACCGACGTCGCTGGCCATCCAGTCCATCGTGGTGGCACGTCGCGACGCTGCCGAGCAGCAGTCGCCGTTGGCCGGCACGCGCTGGCTCGTCCTGGCCGATGCCGACGGGCCGAGCTCGCCCTCGGCCGGCGATGCCATCGCTCGCGCGATCACCGAGGCCGGCGGTCAACCGCTCGTCGCGACGAGTGCTGCGGCGTTCCGCCAGCTCGGAAGCGACCGCTTCGAGGTCGACCCCACCAGCGCGGCCGACTTGGATCGTCTGCTCGGCGCCGTCGGCACCGGAAACCTCACCCACGTCGTTCACCTGTGGAGCCTCGACGAGGCGCACGGTGCAACAGCACGCGAGCGCGCCTTGTTGCCCCTGGGCAGCGCGCTCCACCTCACTCGCGCGCTCGCCAACCACGGTGTCGCACCACGTCTGTGCATCGTGACGCGTGGCGCCACCGGGGCGTCACCGAAGCCGGAGGGCGCGCTGCTGTGGGGGTTCGCGAAGACCGTCGCGCTCGAGCATCCCGAACTGCACCCGCTGTGCCTCGATCTCGACCCGGACGACCGATCCGTTCTCGCTGACCTGCTCGGTGCGATCGTCGGTGCAGGAGCCGAGGACCAGGTGGTGCTGCGCCACGGCGAGCGCTTCGGCGCGCGGTTGGTCGCCGCGGGTGCGCCTGCGCCGGCGCGACCGTTCGAGCTCACGTTCACCGAGCGCGGCACGCTCGACAACCTGGTGGTCGAGCCGCTCACACGTCGCGGGCCGGGGCCGGGCGAGGTGGAGATCCGCGTGCACGCCACCGGGCTCAACTTCAAGGACGTGCTCAACGTGCTCGGCATGTACCCCGGCGACCCTGGCCCGCTCGGCGGCGAGTGCACGGGCACCGTCGCGGCGGTGGGTGAGGGCGTCGCCGGTCTCGGCGTCGGAGACCGAGTGGTGGCGCTGGCGCCCGGTGCGTTCCGCAGTCATGTGACGTGCGACGCGACGCTCGTCGCTCCGCTGCCCGACAACGTCTCGTTCGCCGACGGTGCCGGCCTGCTCATCGCGCACGTCACCGCCGAGTTCGCGCTGCACCACCTGGCGCGGCTGCGGGCCGGCGAACGAGTGCTCATCCATGCCGCCGCCGGTGGCGTGGGGCTCGCCGCGGTCGCGCTCGCACAGCGGCTCGGCGCCGAGGTGTTCGCCACCGCCGGCAGCGACGTCAAGCGCGACCACCTGCGAGCACTCGGGGTGCAGCACGTGTACGACTCGCGCTCGCTCGACTTCGCCGCGCAGATCGCGGCCGACACCGCCGGTCGTGGCGATGGGGGTGGCATCGACGTGGTGCTCAACTCGCTCGCCGGTGAGTTCGTCGGGAGCAGCCTCGGCCTGCTGCGCGATGGTGGTCGGTTCCTCGAGATCGGCAAGAGCGATCACCTCACCGCCGAGCACGCCGCCGGACTTGATCGCGGCATCCACTACCACGTCATCGACTGGAGCGAGTCGGCTCGTTCCGAGCCGCAGCTCATCCGGTCGATGATCGACGGGGTGGTGTCCGCCGTGGCCGCCGAGCGCCTGCGGCCGCTGCCCGTCTGCAGGTTCGAGATCGACGACGCGCAGAGCGCGTTCCGATTCATGGCTCAGGCGCGCCACATCGGCAAGGTGGTCGTGGTCCAGCCGGCGGCGGTGGCCGATCGCATCACCGACATCCGTGGCGATGCGTCGTACCTGATCACCGGGGGCCTCAGCGGTCTCGGACTGCTCACCGCACAACACCTGGCGGCTCGGGGCGCGCGGCACCTCATCCTGCTCGGACGTCGGTCGCCTGGCCCCGACGCACGTGCCGCGCTCGACACGTTGCAGCAGATGGGCGTCGCGGTGGCGGTGTGCACCGGCGACGTGTCGTCCCGCGTCGACGTGCAGCGTGCGCTCGACATGGCAGTGCGAGATGCGCCATTGCGCGGCGTGTTCCACTCCGCGGGCGCGCTCGACGACGCCACCATCGGCACGATGACGTGGGAGCAGGTCACCAACGTGTTGGCAGCGAAGGTCGACGGCGCGCTGCTGCTCGACGAGCTCACCCGCGGCGCGGCCCTCGACCACTTCGTGCTGTACGCGTCGATCGCGTCGCTCTTCGGTTCTCGCGGCCAGGCGAACCACGCCGCGGCGAATGCGTACCTCGATGCGTTGGCGCATCGCCGGGTCGCCGAAGGTCGCCCCGGCCTGAGCATCGACTGGGGCGCCTGGAGCTCCATCGGCGCCGCGGCCGATCGCGGCGTCGACAAGCTCGTCGGCGAGCAGGGCATCGGCGTCATCGCGCCCGACGACGGTCTCGCCATCCTCGACCTGCTGCTCGAGCGACCGTCACCGCAGGTCGGCGTGTCGCCGGTGCAGTGGCCGCTGCTGTTGAGCCGGTATGGCGCCGCCGGTGCGCCGCCGTACTTCGCCGAGGTGGCCGCGGCGGCCACGGGCAATGTCGCTGCTGCAGCGACGCCGTCGGGGCATGCGCACGACCTTGCGTCGCGACTGGCTGCGGTGGCACCCGATCGACGCGGCGGTGTGCTGCTCGACTTCGTTCGCGACCAGGCGGCGCACGTGCTGGCCCTGTCGGTGAGCCAGGTGGGCGATCGCGTGCCGCTCAGCGACCTCGGGCTCGACTCGCTGATGGCCGTCGAGTTGCGCAACGTGCTCGGCGCCGCGCTGGGTCACTCACGGCCGATTCCTGCC
>JAUXQB010000066.1 GCA_030685215.1 Actinomycetota bacterium | reverse complement strand
ATCATCAAGATCAACGCCGCGGTCGAACCCCCGGGTGAGGCTCGCCTCGACTGGCAGATCCTCGTCGACATCGCCGAGCGACTCGGACGCGGCAAGTACTTCCAGTACACCGACACCCGGCAGATCTTCGAAGAGCTCCGCCTCGCATCCGCTGGTGGCACCGCCGACTACCGCGGCGCCACGTGGGAGCGGATCGAGGCCGAGTACGGGCTGTTCTGGCCGATTCCCGAGGAAGGGCATCCGGGCACCCCCCGCCTCTACGAAGGCGGCCGGTTCTACCACCCCGACGGTCGAGCGAAGTTCCACGCAGTGCCGTACAAGCTGCCCGGCGAGGTCGTCGACGACGAGTACCCGGTGTGGCTCACCACCGGCCGGGTCGTCAGCCAGTACCTGTCGGGCACCCAGACCCGCCGCATCGCTGCACTCGTCGAGCAGTACCCCGAACCGCTGTGCGAGATGCACCCGCGTCTCGCCGAAAGTGTTGGTGTCGCCGACGGCGACCTCGTCACGGTCACCTCACGGCGAGGAACCATCACCCTGCCCGCGCACGTGGTCGCCACCATCCGCCCCGACACCGTGTTCATCCCGTACCACTGGCCGGGCGACAAGGCAGCAAATCAGCTGACCCAGCGCGTCGTCGACCCGATCTCCAAGATGCCCGAGTTCAAAGTCGCAGCTGTTCGCGTCGAGCCCGCCGGCGGTCGGGTCACCACGACCGATGTCCGCGACTTCGACCTGAAGGACGCAGCACCGTGAGGCCCGAAGTCCGCTACGGCATCGACGACTCACCGGTGTTCGTGATCGACCAGAGCCGTTGCATCGGCTGCGAAGCGTGCGTGCAGGCGTGCATGGAATGCGGCACCCATCGCGGCCAGTCACTGATCCATCTCGAACGAATCGACCGGGCAACCACCACCCAGACCGCACCGATGGTGTGCATGCACTGCGAAGACCCCACGTGTGCGCACGTGTGCCCCGCCGATGCGATCAAGCAGACGGAGGGCGGCATCGTGCAGTCCGCGCTCAAGCCACGGTGCATCGGTTGCTCGAACTGCGTGCTCGCCTGCCCGTTCGGGGTGCCGAAGTACATGGCCGAGATCGACCAGATGATGAAGTGCGACATGTGCACCGATCGCACGTCGGAAGGGCTCAAGCCGATGTGTGCGTCGGTGTGCCCGAGCGAAGCGCTGTGGTACGGCACCATCGACGAGTTCCGCGAGAACCGCACCGGTTCGCTGTTGCGGGATTTCATGTTCGGTCGCCAACAGGTTCGCACGAAGGTCTACACCGTGGTCGACGACCTCGTAGCCGGCCCGATCGACGTGATGCGAGGCCAGGCCGCGTCATGGCTCGACGATCCGTTCGCGCTCGAAGGGGGCAGCACATGACCGATCGCACGCCCGAGCCGCAGCCCGTGGCGGCACCGATCTGGAAGCGCGACTTCCCGTACGAGGCCGCCGCAGAGGAAGAGGTCACCCGCCGCGAATTCGCCCGCTACCTCGTCGCCGGCTCTGGCGCGCTGGCGCTCGGCAGCGTGGGCCTCGCTGCGTGGACCCAGCTGCGAACCATCAACGAGGGCGAACCCCGCGCCATCGTCGGCACCGACAGCGTCGAGGTCGGAGGCATCCACCTGTTCCGATATCCGACCGATGCGGACCCCGCCGTGATGCTGCGCGTCAGCGACACCGACGTGGTCGCGTTCAGTCAGAAGTGCACCCATCTCGGCTGTGTCGTCTACTACGAAGCCGACGAGCACCGCTGGCACTGCCCGTGCCACGAGGGCAACTTCGAAGCGGAGACCGGTGAGGTCATCTCCGGTCCACCGCTGCGCCCGCTGGGGCGCATCGATGTCGAGATCCGAGACGACGGTATGATCTGGGCGATCGGACGGAGCATGGCCGGATGAGGGTCTCCGAACGAGGTCGGCGCTCATCGTCGGCCGTGCTCATCTACGTCATCATCCTGATGGCGATGCAGGTGTTCCTCGTCACGGTCGCCGCGGAAGCGTTCCTCGCCGACGAAGCCGGCCTCGCATGGGCCACCGCCATCGTGTCCGTCGTGCTGTTCTCCGCCGCTGCCAGCTTCCTGCGCTACCTGCGACCGTAGAACTCGATGGCCGACGACACCCCGTCATCACCGATCGCGACGCTGTTCCCCGGCTACTTCGCGCTCGTGATGGCCACCGGCATCGTCGCGATCGCCGCCGACCAACAGAACCTTGACCTGCTCGCTCAGATCCTCTTCGTGGTCACCGTGATCGCGTACGTCGTGCTCGCAGTGCTGCTGGTCACGCGGATGATCCGGTACTGGTCGAACTTCGCAGCTGACGTCACGAACCACGCCAAAGGGTTCGCGTTCTTGACCACCGTCGCCGCGACCAATGTGTTGGCATCGGCGTCGATCGCCGTACACGGCTGGTGGGACCTCGCGTGGGCGCTCTGGTGGGCGAGCCTCGTGCTCTGGGCGGTGTTCGTCTACACCACCCTCATCGCCGTCGTCATCGACCGCGACAAACCTGGGCTGCAGGGCGGCATCAACGGCAGCTGGTTCCTGCTCACCGTGTCCACCCAATCCATCGCCGTCGTCGCCGGACTGTTCCTCACACGCACCGACAGCGACGCCCTCGCGTTCGGCGCGGTCGCTGCGTTCACGCTCGGCATCGTGCTCTACCTCATCGTCATGACCATGGTCTTCCTGCGCTGGACGTTCCATCCGCTCGACCCCACCGAAGCCGACCCACCCGCCTGGATCGCCGCCGGCGCAGTAGCGATCACCGTCCTCGCAGGATCGAACATGCTCCTCGCCGCCGACCAGGCCCGCGACCGAATCGCCCGGCTCGCCCCGTTCCTCGAGGGACTGGTCGTGATGGCCTGGGCCACCGCGACGTTCTGGTTCCCGCTCATGATCGCCATCGGCATCTGGCGTCACCTCGTCCGCCGCGTCCCGCTCCGCTACCACCCGAGCTACTGGGCAATGGCGTTCCCGCTCGGCATGTACGGAGCCGCTACCTACCGGATGCGCGCCGCAATCGACCTCGACGCGCTCGCATGGCTCCCCAAGGTCGTGCTCGCCATTTCCGTCACTGCATGGACCATCACCTTCGGTGGACTGCTCCAACATCTCGTGGCGTCCGCGCGCACGAGAGGCCCGAGCTGAGCCCCCTCCGATTGCGCGTACCTTGCGTCTCGAGACCGCGCTCAGGCAAGCCGGGGCCATTCCTAGAGGTGATGCAGCCGCTGCCGGTCGATGAATCCCCCCCAGGACCAACTCACTGCGATTCCCGACACCCTGGCGTCTAGTCCGGGTCACGCGTCGATCTGAGCCGCAACGGATTGAGACCCCGTCGTCCCGGCGCGAATTCTCGGAAACGTTGGTCCACAACACCCGAGGTTCGAGCGCAACCGCGAGAGCCCTCGGCGTGCCGTGGGGAGCTGACCGATTCTTCGGCACCGACGGTCATCAGCCGCACCGCGACGCCGACGTTCCGACGAGGAGGCTCATGGCCGTCGTCGGTCTCCGGTCGAGAACGGGGCGGAGTCTGCGCAGGCGATGCAGTGACGAGCGTGGGGGATTGCTTCGAGGCGTTCGGGAGCGATTGGGCGGTCACACGTCCTGCACGAACCGTATGTTCCCTCGTCGAGGTCGGCGATCGCGGCGTCGATGTCCACCAACGCGTCGCGGGACCGGTCGATCGAGAAGCGTTCGAAGGCGAGGCCGACATCGACCGAGCCGTTGTCGACGAGCGTGATGGTCTGGTTCTGAGCATTCTGGAGGCGCGCCGAGTGTTCTGCCCGTCGCGCGAGGAGTTCGGATCGAACTGCGTCGACGTCGATCGTGGTGAGTTCACTGGTCGGGTGCGTGTCGGCGACGAGAGGGTTCGTGGCGAGTGACATGAGAACTCCTTTCCCGGGGCGAGGTGGTCGGACTCGTCCGGCTTGCCTCGCGTGCTGTGTCGCCCACGGTACGGGTCGGGAACGAGCGGTCGATCGTCTGCACTCGACATGATTCGGGTGATGTGGTGTGAGAAGCCCACAGATGCGCTCGGCCTGGTCAACTCTCCGTGCGGCGGCCTTCGACGACGTCGCGAAGGGCGACCGCGTTGTTGTGGTCTCTGTCTCGCGCGGCGTAGACCAGCGTCACGCGGCCCGACTTGGTGCGATTGATGATCGCGGCCAAGACGTCGGCGTTCTCGTCCAGTTCGGCGCGATACTTTTCGCGGAACTGGGTCCACCGAGACGGATCGTGATCGAACCAGTGGCGGAGCGCGTCGCTGGGAGCGATGTCGCGGCACCACTCGTCGATTTGTAGGTCCTCCTTGGAGACACCGCGTGGCCAGATGCGGTCGACGAGCACCCGATATCCGTCGTTTCGCGTGGGCGGTTCGTATGCCCGTCGCAGCCACACTCGAGAACTCATCGCCCTGTCACTGATCCTCTGGGTGCCGGCCGATCAGGTTCACGTGAGTAGCCGCGGCAGAGGTCATTCGAGGTCGGATGCGATCAGCGCAGCAGCAGACCGACTCGACCGACGGATGCGAGATCATCGGGTGCGACGAACTCCACAGTGCCGCCCGCCCGAACCACGTGCTCGATGAGTTCGTCGACGGGATCTTCCATGACGTCGGCGCGGGTGCCGTTCGCCGGAACGAGGCGGTGGTCGACCTCTCGCATCGGTTCAGCCCGATAGTCCTCCTCGACGACGAGCAGACGGCCGCGACCCTGTCGCGCATGGGTCCAGACATCATCGATGCCGACCACCGCCAGGCCGTGGTGAAAGGCCTCCACCAACTCGGATACGGACTCCCTGCGGCGACGCTGGAGGTGGACCCGCAGAACGGGCCATGCGGCTGCACCGAGTTCGTGCGCGTTGGCATGTTCGTGCGCGCCGTCGATCCGGCCGATCACGAGGTGGGCATTTCGGCTTACATCCTCGAACATCGCGGCCGACCGCTTGACGCCGGCCAGAACAAGCGGGAGGACCTCATCGGCGCTGGCTTGGGTGACTGCGTGGTCCACGCGACGATAGAACTTGCGCCACTGTTCCTTGTCGTCGCGGCCGGTCGGCTGAGCGAACGGGCCGGCGATCGCTCGCAGGTCTCGCGGCACCACGTCGGCGGTGAACGGGAAGCCGTGATTCGATATCTCGCGAACGTCGTCGCGGATGCCTTCGAACATTCGAGTCGCCCGGTCCGAGATGACCAGCAAGCGGTAGCGAGGGCTTCGCCGGAGGCCCTGCACCAGGAATCGTGTGGCTGGCGTGCGACCCAAGTCGACCGAGGCTCGGACAGGAAACGGCAGCAGGTGGGCGTCGGCTCGTTGGTCGGTGGCGACGATCACCAAGCCGTGGGCGCCACCGCTCATGTCGACGGCTGCTGCTGCAGCGTCCAGATTGGGCACGATCCGCCTTGCGGCCTCCTGGCCCAGTTGGTCGCGTGCCCGATCGCGGGCCTCGGCCACGAGGTTCCTGAGGAGGATCCGATCGGACTCGCTATTGGGACGTCGCCGATCGAGGGGCGCCGTAATGGTCACGACGACGTCGCGATCGACCTTCAGGAGTTCTTCGACGAGGGAGTGCATCACCGGTCTCCTCTCGGCGCTTCAGGCACGAAGGGGTCGCAGCCCTCCGGCGATGGAACCGGCACAAGGTTGCCTGACTTGTGGGCTGCGCCACGGAACACGCCGTGCGCAGCAATCGTGTCGATCCGGTTCCTCTCGAGGGTTTCGCTGAATCGTTCCAGATCCTGGCGCACCGTGATCACGAGCTCGGTCGTCAGCGGACCTCGAC
>JAUXQB010000064.1 GCA_030685215.1 Actinomycetota bacterium | reverse complement strand
GATCAGGCGACGACGCGGAAGCGGCGGCGGTAGGCGTCGGGGGCCACGCCCAACCGCCGCTGGAAGCAACGGCGCAACGTCTCGGCGGTGCCGAACCCGCACCGGGCGGCGATGGCGTCGAGCGTGTCGGCGGTGGTCTCGAGGTGGTGGCGAGCCGCTTCCAGCCGCACCCGTTCCACGTAGCGGCCGGGCGTCTCGCCCACCTCGTCGGCGAACACGCGGCTGAAGTGGCGCACGCTCATCGCGGCAGCGGCAGCGAGGACGGGCAGCCGATGGTCGCCGCCCGGCGCGGCTTCCACCAGCGCCTGCACCGCGCGCACGGTGGAGCGCTCGGCGCGTGGCGCCCACACCGGCGCCGCGAACTGGGTCTGCCCGCCCGGCCGGCGCAGGAACATCACCAACCAGCGAGCCACGGTCTGCGCCACCTCGACACCGAGATCGTCCTCCACCAGCGCGAGTGCGAGATCGATGCCGGCCGTCACGCCCGCACTGGTCCACACGTCGCCGTCGCGCACGTAGATCGGGTCGGGGTCCACCCGCAGCGCCGGGAACTCCTGCTGCAGGCGGTCGGCGCGGGCCCAGTGCGTGGTCACCCTCCGCCCGTCGAGCAGGCCCGCCTGTGCCGCCAGGAACGCGCCCGTGCACACCGTCGCCACTCGCCGGCAGCGCGGTGCCGTCGCAGCGATCCACTCGATCAACACGCGGTCGTCGCGAGCATCGAACACGCCCCATCCGCCGGGCAGCACCAGCGTGTCGATCTCGACATCCGAACCAGGGAGTGGCGCCGACGCCAGTTCGAGCCCCGACTCGCAGCGCACCTGGCCGCCGTGTACCGACACCAGCGACACGGAGTACCCGCGAGCGCCGGGCGTGCGGTCTACCGCCTGCTCGGCGCCGGCGAACACCTCGAACGGTCCCACGGCGTCGAGCGACTGCATGCCTGCGAAGCCGACGATCACCACGCGGCGGTGGGCGAGGCGAGGCACGAGTGCGGTCATGAGTGCAGCATGACGGCGAGCGTAAGTGGCGTCAATGACACGATGCCCACGATTTCGGCCATGGCAGCGAGCGACCATGTCACGGGTACCATGTCAGTCGCTCTCCGCCGTGACCGGCTTGAAAGGACCCCCGTGGACGTTCGCATCAGCGTCACCCAGACCACTCGCGAGATCAGCCTCGAGCTCGCCGACGACACCGACCGTGGCGCCGTCAAGGAGAAGATCGAAGCGGCGCTCACCGGTGCGGTCGACGTGCTGTGGCTCACCGACAAGAAGGGTCGCGACGTCGGCATCGCCGCCGCCAAGATCGCGTTCGTCGAACTCGGAGCAGCCGATGGCGAGCGTCGCATCGGCTTCGGAGGCTGAGCCGCACTCGGCTCGGATCACGGTCCGCACGATGAACGGGGCACGCGCGTGAAAGGCATCATCCTCGCCGGCGGCACAGGCAGCCGGCTGTGGCCCATCACACGCGGGGTCAGCAAGCAGCTGCTCCCCGTCTACGACAAGCCGATGATCTACTACCAGCTCAGCGCGCTCATGCTGGCGGGCATCCGCGAGGTGCTCATCATCACCACGCCCCACGAGCAGGCCGGCTTCCGCACCCTGCTCGGCGACGGCAGCCAGTGGGGTCTCACGCTCGAGTACGCGGTGCAGGAGACCCCCAACGGGCTCGCGCAGGCGTTCGTCATCGGCGCCCCGTTCGTGGCCGGTGGTCGCAGCGCGCTGGTGCTCGGCGACAACATCTTCTTCGGCCACGGCCTGGTGGAGCTGATGCAGTCGGCCCGCAGTCGCGAGCGCGGCGCCACCGTGTTCGGCTACCGCGTGAGCGACCCGGAGCGCTACGGCGTGGCCGAGGTCGACCGCACCGGCAAGGTGCTCAGCATCGAGGAGAAGCCCTCGCAGCCGCGCAGCAACTACGCCGTCACCGGTCTCTACTTCTACGACGAGCAGGTGGTCGACATCGCCGCCAACCTCGCCCCCTCGCCGCGCGGCGAGTACGAGATCACCGACATCAACGCCGAGTACCTGCGCCGCGGTGAGCTGCACATGGAGATGCTCGGCCGCGGCTACGCATGGCTCGACACCGGCACCTACGACTCGCTGCTCGAGGCCTCGCACTTCGTGGCCACCCTGCAGAAGCGCCAGGGCCTGCAGGTCGCATCGCCCGACGAGATCAGCTTCGCCGCGGGCTGGATCGACGCCGCGCAGCTGCGCACCAACGCGGAGCCGATGCACAAGAACCCGTACGGTCAGTACCTGCTGCGTCTCGCGGGCGAGGGCCTGCACCCGTGACCCCCACCCGCCCGGTGGGCCGGCCATGACCGGCCTGCTCGATCGGCAGCTGCTGTTCGTCAGCGGCAAGGGCGGCACCGGCAAGACCAGCGTCGCGGCCGCGCTCGCCGAGTTGGCCGTGCGGCAGGGCAAGCGCACGATGGTGTGCGAGATGGACGCGAAGGGCGCGTTGGCCGCCGCGTTCGACGTGCGCGAGCTCACGTTCCAGCCCAGCGAAGTGCAGCCCGGCCTGTTCGCGATGGTCATGAACACCGAGGACTCGCTGAAGGAGTACCTGCGGCTGTTCGTGCGCATCCCCCTCGTCGGTCGCATCGGCCCGCTGGCTCGCACGTTCGACTTCGTCGCCGACGCGGCGCCGGGCGTGAAGGAGATCCTCGCCATCGGCAAGCTGTGCCACGAGGTGCGCGAGCGTCACTACGACCTGGTCATCGTCGACGCCGAAGCGAGCGGCCACATCGTCGCTCAGATCGACGCGCCGCGTGCCATTCGCGAGCTGGTGCAGGTGGGCATGGTGCGCGACCAGACCGACTGGATGCTCGACATCCTCGGCGACCCGCAGCGCACCGGTCTGGTAGTGGTCACCACCCCTGAGGAGATGCCGGTCACCGAGACCATCGAGCTGGTGGCGAAGGTGCGCGACACCACCGAGGTCGACGTGGCCGCGGTCATCGCCAACCGCGTGCTGCCGCAGTGGTTCTCGGCGGCCGACAGCGCGGTCTTCCAGTCGCTGCTCGCGTCCGAGCCGCAGGCCACGCTCGCCACGGCTGCCGGCGCGCAGGTGGCCACGGTGTTCGAAGCCGCCGCACTCGCGCAGGCGCGCCGTGCGGTCGCCACCGAGTTCCTCACCGTGCTGCGCGACGGCGTGCCGCCGGCGGTGCCGCTGGTGCTGCTGCCCGAGCTGTTCACACGCGCCGGCGGCCGGCGCGTCGTGTCGTTGCTGGCCGACGCGCTGCACGACGAGGTGAGCAGCTGATGGCGCGCAACGAACGCACCAACCGGCGTGAGCTCGCCGAACTGCTCAGCGCCAAGGAGATGGTGGTGGTGTGCGGCAGCGGCGGCACCGGCAAGACCACCATCGCGGCAGCGCTCGGCGCGCAGGCGGCCGTGGCCGTCGGCGGGCGTGTGCTGGTGCTCACCGTCGACCCTGCGCGCCGTCTCGCCACCGCGCTGGGGCTCGGCCGGCTGGGCCTCGACGCGCTCGGCAACCACGCCGTGCAGGTGCCCGTGCAGGCGTTCGCCGACGCGGGTGTGGAGTGCCGCGGCGAGCTGTGGGTGGCCATGCTCGACACCAAGGCCGGATGGGACGAGCTCATCCGCCGGCACGCCCCCGATGCCACCCTGCGCGACACCGTGCTCGCCAACCCGCTCTACCAGAACATCACCGGTCGCTTCGTGAACAGCCACGACTACCTCGCGATGGAGCAGCTCTACGACCTACACGCGTCGGGGAAGTACGACCTGGTCATCATCGACACGCCGCCGTCGCGCAACGCGCTCGACCTGCTCGACGCACCCGGCC
>JAUXQB010000051.1 GCA_030685215.1 Actinomycetota bacterium | reverse complement strand
CTTGGGAAGACAGCTACGGTATAGTAGCGTTCTAGAAGTGTTTCGCCCCCGACGAACGGATTTGTTGACGTGATCGCACGACTTGGTCGATGGACCTTTCATCACCGGCGCTCCACGGTGATCGCGTGGCTGGTTGCTCTGGTTGGTTTCGGCGCGTTGGGGAACGTGATCGTCGGGCCGTCGTTTTCGAGCGCGTTCGAGATCCCGGCGTCGGAGAGCGCTTCGGGGTTCGATGTGATGTCGGAGTTCTTCCCGCAGCAGGGTGCCAGCCGCCAGTCCGGGTCGATCGTGTTTCGCGCCGAGCAAGGGGTGACGGACCCGGCGGTGCAGGCGGAGATGACGGAGTTCTTCGGCGAGGTCGGCACAATCGAGGGTGTGACGGTGCTGAGCCCGTACGACGAGGGCGGGCAACGGCAGATCGACCCGTCGGGCACGATCGCGTTCGCGACGGTGAACCTCGACGATTCCCTCGACCAGGTCGAACTGAGTGACATCGGCGCCGCCATTGGCGACTTGGTCCCGGCCGTGGATGGGGTGACGGTCGAGGTCGGTGGTCGGGCGTTGGCCGAGTTCGAGCCGCCGCAGTCGGAACTGATCGGGCTCGGCTTCGCGATCATCGTGTTGATCCTCGCGTTTGGATCGGTGCTGGCGATGGGTCTGCCGATCGGTGTTGCCCTGTTCGGTGTCGGTGTCGGTGCCAGTGTCGTCGCCTTGTTCAGCAACCTGGTCACGATCCCTGATTTCGCGACGACGTTGGGGGCGATGATCGGCATCGCGGTCGGGATCGACTACGCGTTGTTCATCGTCACCCGCTATCGGGAGAACCTGAAGCAGGGTCAGTCGTTCGAGGAAGCGGTGGTCAACGCGATGGACACCGCCGGCCGGGCGGTGGTGTTCGCCGGGGTGACGGTGGTGATCTCGCTGCTCGGCATGTTGTTGATCGGTCTCGAGTTCATCTCCGGTCTCGGGATCGGCGCGGCGACCACGGTGGCGGTCACGATGCTCGCGTCGATCACGCTGTTGCCGGCGCTGCTCGGCTTCGCCGAACATCGGATCGAGGTCACCAGGTGGCGGGGAATCATCGCCGCCGGCTTCGTCGCGGTGACGCTGTTCGGACTCGGGTTGTCGATCGACCCGCTGCTGATCGGGGCACCGCTGGCCGTGGTGACGTTGCTCGCCGGGTTCGCCGTGGCGCCGTTGCGTCGCGAGTTGCCTCCTCGTAAGGAGAAACCGGCACGGCAGACGTTGCCGTTCCGGTGGAGCCGCGTCGTCCAAGCGCACCCGTGGCGGTCGTTGCTCGGCGGCACGATGGTGCTCCTCACCCTCGCCGCGCCGGTGTTGTCGCTGCGCCTCGGGTTCTCCGACGAGGGCAACTACAGCGAGGACACGACAACCCGCCGCGCCTACGACCTGCTCGCGGACGGGTTCGGACCCGGTTTCAACGGGCCGCTCGTCGCCGCAGTCACACTCGCCGATCCCGGTGACGCCGACGCGTTGGCGGGTTTGGTCGACGCGATCGGCGCCGATCCCGGCGTGCAGTTCGCCTCGCCAGCACGCCTCGATGACCCGGGGACGCCGCACGCGGCACTGGTGCAGATCGTCCTGACGACTCCGCCGCAAGATGACGCGACGACCGACACGATCGAACGACTCCGGACGGATGTGGTCCCGACTGCGATCGCCGGCAGCGGCCTGGAGGTGTCGGTGACGGGGACCACCGCGGCATCGATCGATTTCACCACCTATCTCGCCGACCGTCTGTTCAACTTCATCGGTGTCGTGTTGCTGTTGTCCTTCGTGTTGCTGATGATGGTGTTCCGGTCGCTGCTGGTACCGCTCAAGGCGGTGATCATGAACCTGTTGTCGATCGCCGCCGCCAACGGCGTCGTCGTCGCCATCTTCCAGTGGGGGTGGCTCAACTTCGTGTTCGGTGTCGAACCGGCACCGATCGAACCGTTCGTGCCGATGATGATGTTCGCGATCGTGTTCGGACTCTCGATGGACTACGAGGTGTTCCTCCTCTCACGGGTGAAAGAGGAATACGACCGCACCAAGGACTCGCGGACCTCGGTCGCCGACGGCCTCGCCGCCACCGCCCACGTGATCACCGCCGCCGCCGCGATCATGATCGTCGTGTTCGGCGCCTTCCTGCTCGAAGACAACCGGATCATCAAACTGTTCGGTGTCGGCCTCGCCGCCGCCGTGCTGCTCGACGCCTCGCTGGTGCGCATGCTGCTCGTGCCCGCCACCATGGAACTTCTCGGCGACAAGAACTGGTGGCTGCCCGCCTGGCTCAACCGAATCCTGCCCCGCCTCAACGTCGAAGGACCCACCGACCACCCCGACCAGACACCACCCGACCGCGTCAGCGATGCCGAACCCACCCTCGTTCACTGACGTGCGCTACCGCCTCGGCGGGGAACCGTCGCCTCGGTGATCTCCCGGTCAATCCGCGCCGGCGCGGCGTTGTCAAGCCGTTCTCCCGATCTGCCGATGATCTCAAGCCGCTCGGCATCACCACACCGCTCTGCGTTCAACCGTTCCCTTCGACCCGACCAGATCG
>JAUXQB010000070.1 GCA_030685215.1 Actinomycetota bacterium | reverse complement strand
GGCGCAGCACCTCACCGACCGCGGCAGCGACCTCGCGTTCATCTACAAGCGTCGGCCGAAGGGCACCACCAACGTCGCCGAGGCCAAGGAAGTGATGGGCGACGTCGAAGGTCGTCTGTGCATCCTCACCGACGACATGATCGACAGTGGTGGCACCATCTGCTCGGCCGCCGAAGTACTGCTCGCTCGCGGTGCGAAGGAGGTGTGGGCCATGGCCACGCACGCCGTTCTCAGCGGGCCGGCCATCGAACGCCTGGAGAAATCGGTCATCACCAAGGTGGTCGTCACCAACACGCTGCCGTTGGCGCCCGAGAAGCAGATCGCGAAGATCGAGGTGCTGTCGATCGCTCCGCTCATCGCCGATGCGCTGAGCGCGGTGTTCGACGACACCAGCGTCAGCGAGATCTTCGGCGGCGAGAACCAGTCGTAGTCCCGGTCAGCTGTCGGTCAGACGTCGACAGTTCAGCTGTTGACGACCGCCACCGTGTAGGACCACAGCTCGGCCTGGATGGGCATCGGCGGCTGCGCAGCGCCCTCGGGCCCACGGTGCCCGTGCGCGAACGACGCCGACGAACGCCACGCGTCGAACGAGGCCTCGTCGCGCCAGCGGGTGACCACCAGCCAGGTGGTGCGCTCGTCGGTGGGCTGCAGCAACTCGAAGCCTTCGAACCCGTCGTGTCCGTCGACGCTGCCGGCGCGGGCAGCGAACCGGCGGGCCACTTCCTCGCCCATCTCGGCCGGCACGGTGAGGGCATTGATCTTGATCACGGTCATGCACCCAGCATGCCACCCGCGCCCGATCATCGTCCTTCGCGCCGTCTGGTCCTACGAACCCCACATTGGGTGTGGAATTCGTGTGACCAGTCAGGGCAGCGGCGCCCACCATCACCGAGTCGACGACACCGCCCCGTCGGCGCACATCGCCCTGTCTGGTCCTATGAATCCCACATTGGGTGTGGGACTGGTGGGACCAGTCGGGTTCGATGGTGGGCGTGGCCGTTCTGGCGTTGGTCCAGATAGCATTCCGACCCGTTCTGTCACGTTCTGATCGAGGCCCGTCATGTCCAACACCAAGCTCGTCGCCCAGCCCCGCACCACCAAGGGTTCCCCCGCTGCTCGCCGGCTGCGCGCCGAGGGTTCCATCCCCGGCGTCATCTACGGCCAGGGCATGACCCCCATCAGCGTCACGGTCGAGCGCCGTGAACTGCGCCTCGCCCTCAGCGGCCCGGCCGGCTCCAACACCGTGCTCGCCCTCGAGGTCGACGGCAAGAGCTACCCGGCCGTGGTGAAGGAGATGCAGCGTCATCCCATCCGCCGCACCGTGGCGCACATCGACTTCCTGCAGGTCAACATGAACGAGGAGATCACCGTCTCCGTGGCCGTGCACATCATCGGCGAGGCCAAGGCCGTCGCCGCCGAAGGTGGTCTGGTCGACGCTGCGGTCGACACCATCGAGGTCAGCTGCACCCCGAACAACATGCCCAACGCGTTCGAGGTCGATGTCACCGAGATGCAGATGGGCGACGTCATCCGCCTCGCCGATCTCACCATGCCGAACGGCGTCACCGCACTCGGCGACCCCGAGATGCCCATCGTCACCATCCTCGTCACCTCGGCCGCCGAAGCCGAAGCCGACCTGGCGGAAGCTGCCGAAGGCGCTGAAGGTGCCGAAGGCGAAGGCGCTGCAGCCGACGCCGCAGAGTGATCCGGCTCCGGCGTGATCGACGCGATCATCGTCGGCCTGGGCAATCCCGGTAAGGAATACGCTCGCACGCGTCACAACGTGGGCGAGGAGACCGTCGCGCTGCTCGCCAAGCGAGCCGGCGAGGCGTTGAAGGCCGGACGTGACAAGGCACTGGTGGCGGAAGCGCGCCTGGGCCCGAAGCGCGTCGTGCTCGCCTTCCCCACCACCTACATGAACGAGAGCGGCCAGGCCGTGGGCGCGCTGATGCGCCGCCATCGTGTCGTCGACCCGCTGCAGCTGATCATCGTGCACGACGAGCTCGACCTGCCCGTCGGCGTGATGAAGGTGAAGGTGGGCGGCGGCCTCGCCGGCAACAACGGGTTGCGCAGCATCACCCAGCACCTGCACACGCAGGACTACGTGCGCGTGCGCATCGGCATCGGCAAGCCGCGCAGCAAGGAGCACGGCGCCGACCACGTGCTGTCGCGAGTGCCGAAGGCCGACCGCGAGACGCTCGACGTGATGATCGAGCGCGCCGCCGACGCCGTGGAACTCATCGTCGCCGAGGGCACCGACGCCGCGATGCAACGCTTCAACGCGCTCACGTAGCGGCCGTCACGCCCACCATGACGACACTGACAGCGCCGGTACGCTGACACGCCCCATGTCGCTCGCGTCTCTCCCCCGGTTGCTCCGCAACGAACCCGCGCTCACGCAAGCGCTCGGTGATCCCAGCGGCTTCGTGGCCGTGCCCGAATCGGCGCGTGCGCTGGCACTGGCGGCACTGGCACAGCTCGGCGACAAGCGGCCGCTGGTGGTCGCATGCCCCACGGGCACCGATGCCGGCCAGCTCTACGACGACCTGGTGCAGTACATGCCGCCCGACGACGTGGTGCTGTTCCCCGCGTGGGAGACGCTGCCGTTCGAGCGAGTGAGCCCGAGCGTGGAGACGATGGGTCAGCGCGTGCAGGTGCTGTGGCGGCTGCGCACCCCCGAACGCTGCCCGGCCATCGTGGTCGCCGGCGTTCGCGCGCTGCTCCAACGACTCGGGCCCGGCGCCGCCACCACCGACCCCATCCACATCAGCAAGGGTGCGGTGCTCGACCCCGACGAGTTGCTCGCGCAGCTCATCCAGTTCGGCTATCGCCGCGAAGAGCTGGTGGAGCACCGCGGCGAGGTGGCGCAGCGCGGTGCCATCATCGACATCTTCCCCAGCACCGCCGACGCGCCCATCCGCATCGACCTGTGGGGCGACGAGGTCGACCGGCTCACCGAGTTCGCGGTCAACGATCAGCGCAGCACCATCGACCTCGCCGAGGCCTACGTGTTCCCGGCCCGCGAGCTCATCCCCACACCCGAGGTGCGCGAGCGCGCCGCCGGACTGGTGGCCACCGAGCCGTGGGGACGCGAGCAGTGGGAACGCCTGGCCGAGGGCACGCTGTTCGACGGCATGGAGAGCTGGCTGCCGTGGCTGGTCGACCACGACGTCGCCGGCGGCGAGCAGCTGATCACCGACGTGCTGCCGGCCACCGCCAAGGTGGCGCTCGTCGAGCCGCGCCGCATGCGCGACCGCGCGAACGACCTCCTCGCGGAAGAGGACGACCTGGCCCGCGCACTCGCCGGCACGTGGGCGCGCGATCCCGACAAGACGTTCCCCCGCCTCCACGCGCACACCGACCGACTGCTCGCCGGCGGGCAGTCGATGTGGACCATCAGCAACGCGCCCGAGCACCCCGACTCGCCGATGGTGAATGCGAGCGGATGGGGCCCGGTGGTGGGCGACGGCGAGGGCCTCGCCGGCCGCCTGCGCGAACTGCTGGCCGACGGGTTCACGGTGGTGGTGGCGGCCGACGGCGACGGCTCCGCGCAGCGGATGAACGCACTGCTGCTCGACCGCGGCCTCAGCTTCGCGCTGGTCGGCCCCGACGCTGCGCTCAGCAAGCCCGGCGGCTACATCGTCACCGCGCCGCTGCACCGCGGCTGCACCGTGCCGGCCGCGAAGCTCGCCGTGGTCGCGGAGGCCGATCTCACCGGCCGTCGTCGCGCGCACCGCAAGGCGCGCCCGCGCAAGCGTCAGGGCACGGGGCTGTTCGAAGACCTCAAGCCCGGCAACTACGTGGTGCACTACCAGCACGGCGTCGGCCAGTACCAGGGCATGGTGAAGCGCACCATCGGCGGCACCGAACGCGACTACCTGCTGCTCGCCTACAAGGGCGGCGACAAGCTCTACGTGCCCAGCGACCAGATCGATGCGCTGCGCCAGTACGTCGGCGGCGAAGCGCCCTCGCTGCACCGTCTCGGCGGCAGCGACTTCGCGAAGGCGAAGAGCAAGGTGCGCAGCGCGGTGCGCGAGATCGCACAGGAACTGGTCGTGCTCTACCAGAAGCGCGTGAACGCCACCGGCCACGCGTTCGGCCAGGACACGCCGTGGCAGCACGAGATGGAGCAGGCGTTCCCGTACGTGGAGACGCCCGACCAGCGCACTGCCATCGACGACATCAAGGTCGACATGGAGCGCGCGTACCCGATGGATCGGCTGGTGTGCGGCGACGTCGGCTTCGGCAAGACCGAGGTGGCCATCCGAGCGGCGTTCAAGGCCATCCAGGACGGCAAGCAGGTGGCCGTGCTCGCGCCCACCACGCTGCTCGCCACGCAGCACGGCAACACGTTCGCCGATCGGTTCGCGGGCTACCCCATCCGCGTGGAGGTGCTCAGTCGCTTCCTCACCGCGAAGGAGGCGAAGAAGGTCATCGAAGGGCTGAAGACCGGCGAGATCGACTGCATCATCGGCACCCATCGCCTGCTGCAGGACGGCGTCGTGTTCAAGGACCTCGGGCTGCTGGTGGTCGACGAGGAGCAGCGCTTCGGTGTGCAGGCGAAGGAGGCGATGAAGAAGTTGAAGCACAACGTCGACGTGCTCACGCTCAGCGCCACGCCCATCCCGCGCACGTTGGAGATGAGCCTGGTGGGCATCCGCGACCTGTCGCTGCTGCAGACTCCACCGGCCGATCGCCAGCCCATCCTCACCTTCGTCGGTGGCTACGACGAGCGGGTCGCGGTGGAAGCCATCCGCCGCGAACTCCTCCGCGAAGGCCAGGTGTTCTGGGTGCACAACCGCGTGCAGTCCATCGACATGGCAGCGGGCCGGCTGCGCGAGCTGGTGCCGGAAGCGCGCATCGCCATCGCCCACGGTCAGATGGACGAAGGGTCGCTCGAACAGGTGGTCGTCGACTTCTGGGAAGGCCGCTACGACGTGCTCGTGTGCACCACCATCATCGAGAGCGGCATCGACATGCCCACCGTGAACACGCTCGTCGTGGAGCGCGCCGACCTGCTCGGCCTCGGTCAGATGCACCAGCTGCGCGGCCGCGTGGGTCGCAGCGGTTCACGCGCGTACGCGTACCTGTTCCACCCGCCCGAGGCCCGACTGAGCGAGGAGGCCTACGAGCGGTTGAAGACCATCGGCGAGGCCACCGAGCTGGGCAGCGGGTTCAAGATCGCGATGCGAGACCTCGAGATCCGCGGCGCGGGCAACCTGCTCGGCGAGGCGCAGAGCGGGCACATCGCCGCAGTCGGTTACGACCTCTACTGCCAGATGGTCACCGAAGCGGTGGGCGAGATGAAGGGCGAGGCACCGCCGAAGGCAGCCAACGAGGTGAAGCTCGACGTGCCCACCGATGCGTTCCTGCCCACCGACTACGTCACCAAGGAAGAGCTGCGGCTCGAGGCGTACCGTCGGCTCGCATCGGTCACCACCGCGGCGGAGGTCGCCGACATCCGGGTGGAGTGGGAAGACCGCTACGGTCCGGTGCCGGCGCCCGCTGAGGCGTTGCTGGCCGTCGGTTCATTGCGCGCCGAGTGCAACCGGCTCGGACTGCACGACGTGCAGATCGTCGGGCAGCAGGCACGCCTCGGCCCCATCGATCTGAAGGTGAGCGAGGAGATGCGCCTGCGCCGGCTGAGCCGCGAGGCGCTGTACAAGCAGGACCAGCAGCAGCTGGTGGTGCCGCTGAAGCGCGGCGTCGACGCGGCCATGTTCCTCACCGGCTTCCTGCAGCAACTCGTCCCGCCGCCCGCCTGACGTCGTGTGCGCTGTGTCTCGCTGGGCGGGACACAGCGCACATCACGTGACAGTGGGTCAGGGCGAGGTGAGCCAGAGGTAGCCGTTGGGGGCGAGCTGGGCCACGCCTGCGTCGACGGTGGCACCGCCCGACCGCTGCACCGTGGCGGCGGCAGCGCCGACCGACGAGAGCGACACGACGGCAGTGCCGTGACCGAAGTTGGCGAGCATGGTGAACGTGCCGTGCGCCGGATGGGTGCGGGTGAAGCAGAACACGTGCGGGTTCACCGCCGGCAGCACGCTGAGCGAGGCCGACGCGTCGAGCGCTCCGATCGACGCCCGGTCGGCGGCCAGCGACACGAACATCGCGAACAGCCGCGCCTCGAGCGTGCCCGCGGTGTGACGCCGCTCGGCCACGGACCAGTCCATGCGCGGCCGATGCATCCAGCGGTTGTCGTCGGCCTTGGCAGGGTCGGCGAGGTAGCTCATGTCGTTGCGCAGCCCGAGCTCGTCGCCCATGTACAGCAGCGGGATGCCGCCGTACGCGTAGACCACTGCGTACAGCAGCTCCAACCGACCGCACGCCATCTCGAGGTGCACCAGGTCGCCGTCGGCGAGCGCGCGGTCGATGCCGCACAGCGACGCCGCGGTGCCGGAGGTGCGACCGTCGCCGGTCTCGGGGTCGTACTGGAAGATGTCGCCGGTGGCGAACGAGCCGGCGAACTGGCCGGCGAAGAACTGCAGCAGGAAGTCGCGGTGCGCGAACGAGTCCCACCCGACCGACTTCGCATCGGCGGGCATGATGGCCCAACCGATGTCGTCGTGGCAGCGCGCGTAGTTCACCCACGCGGCATGCGACGGGATCGGCCCCATCCGCCGCAGCGCGTTCGACATCAGCTCGGCGTCGCCGGTGGCGAGGCTGCTCCACAGCAGCACCATCAGCTGGTTGTTGTACGCGAGGTCGCACTCGTGACGCTCGGGCGTGCCGGCGCCGAGGTACGGGGTCAGCTCGTCGGGAGCGACGATGGCCTCGGCCTTGAACGCGGTGGCCGGCGCGGCGATGGCCATGAGGGCCCGCAAGGTGCAGAGCAGCACGTGCACCTCCGGAAGGTTCTGGCAGATGGTGCCTTCGCGCTTCCACATGAACGGCGCGGCGTCGAGTCGCAACATGTCGACGCCCTGGCGCGCGAGATCGAGCATCACCTCGAACATCGACCGGAACACCGCCGGGTTGGCCCAGTTGAGGTCCCACTGGAACTCGTGGAACGTGGTCCACACCCACTGCCCCGACCCCGGAGTGCCGTCGCCGGGCAGCCACGTGAAGTTGCCGGGAGCGAAGTTGGGGAACACCTGCAGGAGCGTCTCCTCGTAGCGATCCGGCAGCGTGCGATCGGGGAAGAAGAGGTAGTGGTCGCGGTACTCGGGGTGCCCGGCGAGGGCCATCCGAGCCCACGGATGCTCGGCCGCAGTGTGGTTCAGCACCAGGTCGACGCACAGGTTCATGTCGCGGGCGTGCAGCGAGCCGGCGAGCGACGCGAGGTCGGCCATCGTGCCCAGTGCGGGGTTCACCTCGTCGTACGCGGCCACCGCGTAGCCACCGTCGTTCTCGCCGTCGCGAGGTCGCAGCAACGGCATCAGGTGCAGGTAGCTGACACCGAGGTCGGCCAGGTAGTCGAGCCGGTCGGCCACGCCGATCAGCGTGTCGGCGAACAGGTCGGCGTAGCAGACGTAGCCCACCTGGGCCGGGCTCTGGAACCAGCCGGGCTGTGCTTCGCGCACGAGATCGCGCACGAACAGCGGCTGCGACCGGGCACCGACGTGGGCCCTGACCAGCTCGCGGAGCTCGGCGCCGAGCGAGTCGGCGGCAGCCGGGTAGAGCTGGTTCAGTCCGCGCTGCACCGTGGCCCAGTGGCGGGCCTCGCGAGCGTCGAGCACCGCGGCGCGGAGAGCGGCGCCGTCGATCGGTTCGGAACTGCCCCCGTGCCACAACACCCCGACGAGTGTATTGTCTGAGGAATGCAAGCGCTTACACACTCCGGACCCGGCGACGGCAGGCAGCCGCGCCCGGCGCGCCTGGAGGGCAGCGACTGGTGGCGCGGGGCGGTGGGCTACGAGGTGTATGTCCGCAGCTTCCAGGACACCGACGGCGACGGTGTCGGCGATCTCGCGGGTGTCACGCAGCGCCTCCCGTACCTCGCCGAGCTCGGCGTCGACGTCGTGTGGCTCACGCCGTTCTTCTCCAGCCCCGGCTTCGACCACGGCTACGACGTGTCGGACTACGTGGGGGTCGACCCGTTGCTCGGCACGCTCGACGACTGGGATCACCTCGCCGCCACGGCGAAGCAGCTCGGGTTGAGACTGTTCGTCGACATCGTGCCCAACCACACGAGCAGTCATCACGAGTGGTTCCGGCAGGCCGTCGCCGACCCGACGGGCCCGTTCCGCGACTACTACGTGTGGGCCGATCCCGCGGCCGACGGCGGGCCGCCCAACAATTGGGTCAGTCACTTCGGCGGTCCGGCGTGGAGCATGGACCCGGGCGGCTCCGGCCAGTACTACTGCCACCTCTTCCTGCCCGAGCAGCCCGACCTCAACTGGGCGAACCCCGCGGTGATGGACGAGTTCGCCGCCATCATGCGCTTCTGGTGCGACCGCGGCGCCGACGGCTTCCGCATCGACGTCGCCCACGGCCTCACCAAGGACCCTGCGCTGCGCGACAACCCGGTGCTGCGCGAGGTGCACGCGGGCATGCATCCGATGGAGGTGTTCGCGTCGTTCCAGCACATCCACGACCTGCACCGCCACGAGACCGCCGTGCTGTTCCAGCAGTGGCGCACTGCTGTCGCCGACCTCGATGCGGTGCTGGTGGGCGAGATGGACACTCGCGACGTCGATCGCTTCGCCGAGTACGTGAAGGACCGCAACGCGCTGCACGCCGCGTTCGTGCTGCAGGTGGGGCTCAGCGACTGGGACCCGGAAGCCACCATCACCACCATGCTCGAGTACCAGGCGAAGTCGAACGGCGGCACCGCCTGGGAGGTTTCGAACCACGACCAGGCGCGCGCCGTCTCGCGCTACGGCGGCGGCGAGGTGGGCCTACGTCGCACCCTCGCACTCACCACGCTGATGGGCGCGTTCGACGGCATGCTCTTCCTCTACCAGGGCGAGGAGCTCGGGCTGCCCGACGCGGTGGTGCTCGGCCACATGGAAGACCCGATGAGCGCACGCAACGGCGCCGGAATGTGGAGCCGCGACGTGGCTCGCGGACCGATGCCGTGGAGCACGGATCCAGAGAAGGGCTTCACCACCGCGCCCATCGCGTGGCTGCACACCGAGGCGCTGCCGGCCGCGTTCACCGCCGACCACCAGACCGACGCTGCGCACTCCACCTGGCAGCGCTACCAGCAGCTCACCCTCCTCCGCAAGCGCCACCCGATGCTGTGGCAGGCACCGTTCGAGCTCCTCGAGCAGGGCCCCACCCACCTCGTGGTCGGCCGCGGGTCGCTGCGCGTCGTCGCCAACCTCGGCACCGAGCCGGTTGCCGTGCCCGCCGCGCACGTCGGCACCGTGCTGTTCGAGTCGGCGGATCACTCGGTGCGGGTCGACGGCGCGCACGTCTGGATCTCGCCGGAGTGCACGGTCGTCGCGGCCACCGCCACCACCGACGCGGGATGACCCTGCGGCCATGGACGACGACCTCAGCAACCCACTCGGACCGGCCACGATCGACGACGTGGCGAAGGCGGCAGGTGTCTCCACCGCCACGGTGAGCCGCGCGCTGCGCAACCACGCCTACGTCGCAGAGTCCACTCGCCGCAAGGTGCTCGCCGCCGCCGAGCAACTGTCGTACGTGGTGAACTCCAACGCCGCGCGACTCGCGTCGGGGCAGACCCGCACCGTCGGGCTGCTCGCGCCGCTGCTCACCAGTTGGTACACCAGCGAGGTGGTCGCCGGCGTCGAAGAAGTGTTCGCGCAGGCTCGCTACGACCTGCTCATCGGCACGGCCAACCCGCTCGCCCGCGAGCGCATCTTCCGCGGCGACGCGCGCTTCCAGCAACGCATCGACGGCGTCATCCTCGTCGACGTGTTCTGCAGCGAAGAGGGCGGCAAGCAGCTCGCCAAGCTCGACACACCCGCCATCGTGCTCGGCGAGCGGCTGCGCGCGGTCACGTCCATCTCGGTCGACAACGCGCGCGGGGCGCGAATGGCGGCCCGCCACCTGGTCGACCTCGGGCACCGGCGCATCGGCCTCATCGGTGGTCATGCGCACACCGATGTGGTGCACAACGTGCCCACCGAACGCGCCGCCGGCTTCACCGCCGCGCTCGAGGCGGTCGGCATCAGGCTTCCTCACCAGTACGTGGAGGACGGCGACTTCTCCATCGAAGGCGGCCGCAAGGCGATGCACGCACTCATGAGCCGTACCAAGCCGCCCACTGCCGTGTGGCTGATGAGCGACGAGATGGCGTTCGGCGCGCTACACGCGCTCCGCGAGCTCGGGCTCGTCGCCGGCAGCGACGTGTCCATCATCGGCTTCGACGACCATCCGGCGTCGAACGCGTTCGGGCTCACCACCATCCGCCAGCCGGTGCGCGACATCGGCCGACTCGGCGCGCGCCTGATGCTCGACCACCTCGACGGGTTCGGGTCGGTCATGCACCACCCCATCGAACTGACGCTCATCGATCGCATCTCGTGCGGCCCGCCGCGCACGTGACCGACGCGAGATGTTCACGTTCGTATTGACGCGGCCAGCTCCCCTGTTCTACTCTGCAAGCGCTTACATATTGCTGAGTGCGCGAGTACCCAGCACCTACTGAGGGGGATACTCAATGGCGTCACGACGACGTTTGGCCACCATGGCCTCCGTACTGACCATCTCGCTGCTCGCAGCAGCCTGTGGCGATGACAAGAAGGACGACGGCGGCGGTACCGACGGCGACAAGCCGTACGCAGGCACCACCGTCACCATCCTCAGCTCCATCCGCGACGTCGAGGCCGAGCGCCTCGAAGCTGCCTGGGCAGACTTCGAAGCCGAGACCGGCATCGACATCAAGCACGAGGGTTCGGCAACCTTCGAGGACGACATCAAGCTGCGCACCGAGGGTGGCGACTCCCCCGATCTGGCGTTCGTCCCGCAGCCGGGCCTGCTCGCCACGCTCGTCGCGGGCGGCAAGGTCGTGCCGCTCACCAACCTGAAGGCCGACGTCGAAGCCAACGACATCGCCGGCTGGGTCGACTTCGGCACGGTCAACGGCGAGTTCTACGCCCCGCCGTTCGGCGCCAACATCAAGAGCCTCGTCTGGTACAGCCCCGCTGCATTCGAAGAGGGCGGCTACGCCATCCCCACCACCTGGCAGGAGATGCTCGACCTCAGCGACAAGATCGTCGCTGACGGTGGCACCCCCTGGTGCGTCGGTGCCGAGTCCGGTGGCGCCACCGGCTGGGTGCTCACCGACTGGGTCGAGGACTTCGTGCTCCGCACGGCCGGTCCCGAGGTCTACGACCAGTGGGTCGCACACGAGATCCCGTTCAACGATCCCGCCATCGTGACCGCCATCGACGCGGTCGGCACCATCGTCAAGAACGACGACTACGTGCTCGACGGTTCGCAGAGCATCCCCAGCACCAGCTTCCAAGAAGCCGGTCTGCCGCTGCTCGACGGTGGCTGCTACATGCACCGCCAGGCGAACTTCTACGGCAACCAGTTCCCGGAGGGCACCACCAAGGGCCCCGAGGGCCAGGTCAACGCCTTCTACCTGCCCACCGTCAACGCGGATGACCCCAAGGTCATGCTCGGCGGCGGCGAGTTGATCACTGCGTTCAGCGACAAGCCCGAAGTCGAGGCCGTCGCCAAGTTCCTCACCAGCAAGGAGTACGCCGACAACCGGCTCGCACTCGGCAACTGGATGAGCCCGAACAAGAACGCCGACATCTCGCTGGTCACCGACCCGCTGGAGCAGACCTTCGCCAAGCTCCTCGTCGAGTCTGACGTCTTCCGTTTCGACGGCTCTGACCTCATGCCCGGCCCGGTGGGCGCAGGTACGTTCTGGAGCGAGATGGTCGAGTGGGTCGTGGGCAACCAGGACACGCAGGAGACCGTCGACGCCATCGAGGCCAGCTGGCCCTGATCGGCACGTGAGTTCCCCTCTCTCGGGGGTGCGCCAGCACGCTGGTGCACCCCCGAGGTGGTGAGGTGTACATTCCAACCATGCCGGCTGGCTTCGGTCAGCCGGCATTGTTGAATCCGCAAGTGTGCAAGTGCAGTGATCGATCGTTCAGTGGGGGCACATGTTCGAGATCGTGAAGAGTCTCCTCGTCGTCGGTGCCGGAATCCTCGGGTTCCTCGCCATCATCGGCGGGTTGTACTGGCTCGCCAGCCAACTCAAGGAACCGTGGCGCGAACGGGCGCGAGTGGCGGTGTTCGTCGGCCCCGCGCTGGTGCTGCTCATCGGCCTGGTGCTGCCCGCCCTCATCAACTTCCGCTACTCGTTCAACGACCGCCAGGGCGACTGGTACGGCCTCGGCAACTACAAGTTCATCTTCACCGACGAGAACAGCATCATCGTGCTGCGCAACACCGTCTGGTGGGGCGTGGTGGTCACGGTGTTCAGCACCGTCATCGGCATCATCATCGCCCGCTTCGCCGACCGCATGCGCGGCGAGCCCATCGCCAAGGCCCTCATCTTCCTGCCCACCGCCATCTCCATGGTGGGCGCCGGCGTCATCTGGAACTTCGTCTACTCGCCCAAGCAGTACGGCTTGCTCAACTCGTTGTGGCAGAAGCTGCCCGGCGAGCAGGAGACGCAGTTCTGGCTGCAGGACAACAAGTTCTTCGGCGTCGAGAGCAGCTTCATCCCCGGCATCAACACGTTCTTCATCATGGTGGTCATCATCTGGATCCAGGCCGGCTTCAGCACGGTGGTCATCTCCGCCGCGCTGAAAGGCGTGCCTGACGACCTCGTCGAGGCCGCCAAGATCGACGGCGCCACGGATCGGCAGGCCTTCTACAAGGTGGTGCTGCCGTACATCAAGGGCACCATCATCACGGTGGCCACCACCACCACCATCGCCGTGCTGAAGATCTTCGACATCATCCAGACCATGGGCAAGGGTGGCTCGTTCGACACCAGCACCATCGCCAACGAGATGTACGAGCAGGGCTTCCCACAGGACAACGAAGGCCGCGGTGCCGCCTGGGCGGTGCTGCTCTTCCTGGCGGTCGTGCCCATCGTGTTCGTCAATGCTCGCAACCAGAAGGCCATGAGAGAGGGGCGCTGACATGACCGCCACCATCACACCCGGCGACCTCGGCCAGCCCGACCTCACGCCCATGTCCACCAAGGTCGCCCGCAAGCTGGGCAGCCCCTGGGGACGAGCCATGGTCTGGATCCTCGCCGCGCTCTGGACCGTGCCCACGATGGGTCTGTTCATCTCCTCGTTCCGCCCCGAGGACGACATCAAGTCGAACGGCTGGTGGAACTGGTTCACCGAGCCCGGCAACGTCACCACGAAGAACTACACCGACGTGCTCCAGGACAAGGTGTACGGCTTGCCGTTCAGCGACTTCTTCTGGAACACAGTGCGCATCGCGATCCCGTCGGCCATCATCCCCATCATCATCGCCGCGTTCGCTGCCTACGCGTTCTCGTGGATGAAGTTCAAGGGCCGCGACACGCTCTTCGTCATCGTGGTCGGCCTGATGGTGGTGCCGCTGCAGATGTGTCTCATCCCGCTGCTCAAGTTCTTCGGCGGCAACTACTTCCCCGACATGCTCGCCGGCACCACCACCGTGTGGATCGCGCACGCCATCTTCGGCATGCCGCTGGCCATCTTCCTGTTGAAGAACTTCATCGGCTCGCTGCCGAGCGAAGTCATCGAGGCCGCTCGCGTCGACGGCGCCACGCACCTCACCATCTTCACCAGGATCGTGCTGCCGCTGTCGGTGCCCGCACTCGCGTCGCTGGGCATCTTCCAGTTCCTCTGGGTGTGGAACGACCTGCTCGTGGCGAAGGTGTTCGGCGGCGGCGCCGAGAACCAGCCGATGACCTTCGCGCTCGTCGACATGGTGGGCAACAAGGGCAACGAGTGGCAGATCCTCACCGCCGGCGCGTTCATCACCATGATCGTGCCGCTCATCGTCTTCCTGTCATTGCAACGCTATTTCGTCCGAGGCCTGCTGGCCGGAAGTGTGAAGGGGTAAATCGTGTCCACGCTCCGTATGGTCAATCTCCAGAAGCGGTACGACAACGGCTTCGAGGCCGTGCCGGGTCTCGACCTCGAGATCCACGACGGCGAGTTCCTCGTGCTCGTCGGTCCGTCGGGTTGTGGCAAGTCCACCGTGCTGCGCATGGTTGCCGGCCTCGAAGACATCACCGGCGGCGAACTGCTCATCGACGAAGCGGTGGTCAACACGATGGGGCCGCAGCAGCGCGACATCGCGATGGTGTTCCAGAGC
>JAUXQB010000069.1 GCA_030685215.1 Actinomycetota bacterium | reverse complement strand
CTCGTCGGCGAGGAGCAGGTTGGTGAACACCGGCCCCTCACGGAACTTGAAGGTGATGCCGTCGGACGTCTGACCGACGAGCTGCTGACCCACCACGTCGCTCGGCATCAGGTCGGGGGTGAACTGCAGCCGGGTGAACTTCATGTCGAACGCGGCGGCGATGCTCTTCGCCAGCAGCGTCTTGGCCGTGCCCGGCACGCCTTCGAGCAGCACGTGGCCGTTGACGAGCAACGCGGCGATGGCACCGGTGAGCACACCCTCCTGCCCCACGACCACCTTGCCCACCTCGTCTCGCACCGCGAGCACGGCGTCGCGTGGCGATCTTGATTCATCGTTCACTTGTTGGCTCCTTCACTGGACCGAGTGTTGCATCGCGAATGTCCTGCAGGTGGGCGCTCAGGCGCACCAGCCCGTCGTTGTCGTGCACCTCGCGTTCGAGCACGGCGGCCACGTGACCGGGCGCCAGCGAGGTGCGCGCCGCCACAGCGGCGTCGAGCGCGGGGATCGAAGTGGTGGCCGGCAGGTGCATGCGGCGGCACAGCTCGCGATACGCGTTGCCGCGCAGCAGCCAGCCCGCGCGCTGCGCATGTTGCGCGCGCTGCATCAGGTTGCCGGTGGCCACCACCAGCTCGCTGCCCGCGATGGGAACCTGATCTGGCTCGCGCACGGGCCGCCCCGGCCGGATGGCTCGCGCCACGGCGAACACCACGAACGCGAGCGCGAGCTGCAGGAGGGCCATCCACACACCGGGGCGCACGAGGTCGGAGAGCGTGCGTTCGCCCGAGCCGATGTCGGCCACCGATTTGGCGGCGTCCTCCCCCATCAGGATGCTCACCCGCGACGAGTCGGTGGGTGCCAGCAGCGCGGTGGCGAGCGGTCCGTTGTCGGCGTAGCGCAGCAACGAGTTGGTGAACATCTCGTTGTCGCCGAGTTGGACGATGACACCCCGCCCACGCTGGTGCGCCGCCACGAACGCGCCCGACTCGTTGCCGAAGCAGCCGACGTTGCCGTCCACGGGCAATTGGAAGCGCAGCCCGGACAGCACGAACACGCCGCGCAGATGCTGCAGCGCGCGCACTTGGCACTCGCCGAGCGCCACGTTCACCTGCACGTCGACGTCGTTGGTGCCGCCCGGTGGCAGTGAGCCGATGATCGGGGCCGTGGTGATCTCGTCGAACGCGAGCGTGCTCTCCGGGTCGGCCATCACGACCACTCCCCCGTCGATGACGAACTCCAGCAGGTCGGCGCGCTGATCGTCGTTGAGTCGGTCCTCCAGCACCAGCACCCGGTCATCGCTGCCGGGCTCGGGCGCCGAGCGCACCACGTCGACCGTGGCACCCTGCCGTTCGAGCAGCAGCACGAGTGCACGAGTGCCGCTACCGGCGCCGCTGCGCGGATCGAACGCCTCCGGGTCGGGCCGCGCTCGCACGAGCAGCAGCATGCCGGCAGCCGCTACCACCAGCAGCAGCGCAGTGATGCCGACGCGCGCGCCGGAACCACCGCCGTCTCCCGCCTGACGAGGGCTCACCGGCGCGTCTCGCGGCTGCTGGCCAGCACATCGCGTTCCAACGACTGGAACCGGTCGTCGTCGTCGAGTCCCACGTCGCGGTTCCCGTACCAGGCCCCGTCGAACAGGTCCGCTGCCGCGTTGAACGGTGGGCCGGCGGTCGGTGTGACGGCGCGCAACTGCGCGCGTTCCTCACCCGTGGTGCGGCCCGGGATCTCGTCGATCAGCCCACGGCGAGCGAGGTCGCCCACCAGCGCCCGATAGCGGCACCGCAACGCCTCGCGGTACCGCCCGGCGCGTCGATGCTCCTCCGCCTCGGCGCGCCAGTTCACCGGTTCGCGCGACCGGTCGATCGCCACCGCGTCGCGCTCCTCCACGTCGAGCTCGTCATCGTCGTCGTCCTTCGCCCGCGAGCGGCGGCGACCGCCGAACGTGCCGGACCCGGCGAGCGCGCGTACGAGCAGGTAGATCAGCCCGACCACGGCGGCGATGAGCAGCAACCACAGCAGCAACGACACGAAGCTGAGGTCGAAGTTGCCACCACCGTTGCTGGTGCGTGGCTCCCGTGGCTTCGGCGGGGAGCACACACGGCTGTCGGGGCTGACCAGCTTGCACGCTTCTTCGCGCACCACGTCTGGGTCCTGATCCACCGGGCCGAGCTGATCGTCTGGCGGCACGGTGGCGCCACGACCGGCGAGCAACCACACCACACTCGCCGTTGCTCGCGCTGCCAGCCCGATCATCGGGAGACCCCGAACGCCCGGTCGGCGGCGATCGCGATGTCGAGCCCTTCTGCGTGCACCCGGATCTGGAGGTACAGCTGCGCGGTCGCGATGGCGGTGAACGGGATCACGATGAGCAGGGCGAGCTGCGAGGTGATGCCTTGCACGAGCCACGTGTAGGAACCGAAGGTCACCAGCCCGGTACTCTCGGCGAGGGTGGGCAGGAACGCGATGAAGAACGCGAGCAGCACCGACAGCACACCGCATGCCCAGACGAAGCCGTACGCGGCGCCGAAGCGAGTGCGCACCAACCGCCACGCGCGCCCGATGCTGCGCACCCCCAGCCGCTCGGTCATCAGCACCGGGGTCACGAGGAGCACTGCCGCGCTCGCGGCGGCAACTCCGAAGGGCAGGATCCAGACGAGTCCGGCGAGCGTGCTGGCGTCGGCGCTGACCACGCCCCATGCGATGAGCACGGCCCACCAGTGGGTGAGCACCCAGGTCACCACGAGCAGCGGCAACTTGCGCACCACGCTGACGACACAGTCGACGATGCGCGGGGTGCCACCCATCTGGTAGCGCACGAGGTACGCCGCCGTGTACGCGCCGATCAGGTGAGCGCTGAACGACTGCAGTGCGATCGCCAGCAGCGAGAAGCCCGACTCGACGCCGAGGTAGCCGCGGTCGCCGAGGAGCCCGTCGACCGTGTCGAACTCGTTGAACGCCAGCACGGCCAGGAGCAGGTTGAGCGCAACCATCGGCACCAGGAACAGCGCGGAGCCGAGCAGCACGTCGCGGGCACGGCGCTGCAGGATGTGCGCGGCACCGTCGATGGACCCGACCACCAGCCGCTCGGTGCGCCGCAGCCGGGGGGTGAGCGCGGCCCGACCTGCGCCGGCAGCGGTGGGTGTGGTCGTGGACGCTGCGGTTGCGGTCGTGGACGCTGCGGTCGCGGGCGTTGCGGACGACGACGTGGTCGCCGCCGATTCGATCCCCGCCCAGTGGCTCACCGCGACATTCTGGCCGACGCGACGCGCTGCGCGCCGACGGGTGACCGATTCGCGTTGGCGGTCGACTGCGGTTTGTCGCAAGATGGGGCGATGCGGGGGTACGACGACTCGAGTTACGGCGACGGCTTCGCCGACGTGTACGACGAGTGGTACCAGGGCATCAGCGACATCGACACCACCACCGCCGCGCTCGCCGAACTGGCCGGCGGCGGGCGCGTGCTCGAACTCGGCGTCGGTACGGGTCGCCTGGCGATCCCTCTCGCCGCGCTCGGCGTGGAGGTGAACGGCCTCGACACCAGCGAACGCATGCTCGAGCGGCTGGCCACCAAGGACGGCGGCCGCTCCGTGCACGTGCACCAGGGCGACATGGTCGACGACATGCCCGCCGGCCCGTTCGCGGTGGTGTTCGTCGCGTACAACACGTTCTTCAACCTGCTGAGCGATGCGCGCCAGCGGGCCTGCTTCGAGCAGGTCGCAGCGCGGCTCGCCGACGGTGGCGTGTTCGTGATCGAGGCGTTCGTGCCCGACCCGCACCACGACCCCGCCTCGGGCGTGTCGGTGCGCTCCGTCGCCGCCGATCGTGTGGTGCTCAGCGTCAGCACCGCCGATCCCGATGCTCAGCGGGCGGAGGGGCAGTACGTCGACATCACGGAAGCCGGCGGGGTGCGGCTGCGTCCGTGGAGCATCCGCTGGGCCACTCCTGCGCAGATCGACGAGATGGCGACCGCAGCCGGACTGACGCTGCTGCACCGGTGGGAGGCGTTCGACGGCACTCCGTTCGGCTCCGACAGCCCACGACACGTCAGCGTCTTTTGCAAGGGGACCCGCGCAAATTACCCCTCCGTCCGCCCTTCGCCTCTTGACAGGTCGTAGGCTGAGGATGCTGTGAGTCAACTCCGTCTGAACCCGCTCACGGGCAGGTGGGTCACGATCGTGGCCGATCGAGCCCAACGCCCCACCGACTTCGCCCCGCGCAACGTGCAGGTCGAGGCCGAAGCCGGCCGTCCCTGCCCGTTCTGCCCCGGCCACGAAGAGGCCACGCTGCCGGCGCTCGAGACGCTCGACGAGGGCGGCCACTGGCGCATGCGCGTCATCCCCAACCTCTACCCCGCGTTCGACGGCGACGAGCCGTTCGCGGTGCACCACCTCGGCCCGGTGCACGTCGAGGCCGAGTCCAGCGGCATCCACGAGGTGTTCGTGTTCACGCCCGTCCACGACGGCGGCGCACACATGCTCAGCGACGACGACGCCGGCGACCTGATGCTGATGCTCAAGCGTCGCCTGCAGGAGCACGCCGCCACCAACCACGTCCGCTACACGCAGGCCATCATCAACCACGGCCGCGAGGCCGGCGCCTCGCTGGCGCACCCGCACGGTCAGCTGCTCGGGCTGCCGTTCGTGCCGGGCGAGATCCTCGAAGAGCAGCGTGCGTTCACCCGCTTCGAAGGCGGCTGCATCCTGTGCGCCACCATCGAGGCCGAGCTGGTCGACGGCAAGCGTGTGCTGTTCGCCACCGACGACGTCGTGTGCGTCAGCCCGTTCTGGGCCGGCGCCCCGTACGAGCTGCTCATCATCCCGCGCAGTCACGACCTGCACCTCACCGACAGCTCCGACACCACGCTGCGCGCGGTCGGCGTGGCCGTTCGCGACGCCCTCGTGGCGCTGCGCGAGGTGCACGGCGACATGGCGTACAACCTGGTGTTCCACACGGCACCGCACCACTACAACGGCTCGTACCACTGGCACGTGCACCTGTTCCCGAAGCTGGTCACCACCGCCGGGTTCGAGCGTGGCACGGGCGTGATGATCAACATCGTGCCGCCCGAGACCGCTGCGCAGAAGCTGCGCAACGTCTCCGTCGGCGCCTGACCTCGTGGCGGGCATTCGCGTCGCCATCGAGATCGACGCCACTCCTGAGGAGGTGTGGCAGGTGGTCGAGCCGGTGGAACGTCACGTCGACTGGATGCACGACGCAGTTGCCATCCGCTTCACCGGCGAGCAGACGCGTGGTGTGGGCACCGACTTCCTGTGCGACACCAAGGTCGGGCCGATCAAGCTGGTCGATCACATGCACATCACCGAGTGGGTGCCGCCCGATGCCGCCAACGGTGTCACCGGCGTGATGGGCGTGCGCCACACCGGCATGGTCACCGGCAGCGGCCGGTTCACGCTGGAACCGATCGATCCCTCTGCCGACGGGCAGTGGCGCCGCACTCGTTTCGTGTGGCAGGAGACGCTCGTCTTCCCCTGGTGGCTCGGTGGCCCCCTCGGCGCCGCCATCGGCGGCACGCTCGTCCTGCGCCCCATCTGGGCTCGCAACCTGCGCGGCCTGCGCACCCTCGTCGAATCCCGCTGACGGGTACTGGACAGGAATCGTCCCACCTGTGTTTCTGGGGCTGGATCGTCCCGGTTTCCGGGATGATCCAGCCCCAGAAACCACGCCGTCAGGGCGCCGTCGTCGTCGTCGTCGCCGGCTGGTCGACCGGCGGCGGGGGGTTCCCACCGGGCTCGGGCAGCGAACCCCGTGCCGCACCGACGTACGGCTGGAGCTCGAAACCATTCAGCACGACACGCGCTGACAGCTCGTCGTCGCCGAGTCGCACGGCGAGGTCGCCCGAGGCTGCGACGCCGATCTCGGCCCCGAGGTCGACCACCCCAGGAATGGCGACCCACTCGCCCTGCGGCCTCCCGTCGTACACGCGGATCTCGTCGACCTTCCACGACGTCTCGTCGCGGGAGAAGTAGAAGTACAACCGCATCTCCACGCCGTGCTCGCGCCACTGGATTTCCAACGTGTGGAAGGTCGGGTTCGGGTCGCTGTGCAGTTCGGCCTGCGTCGGCGTGAACTGCCGGCCGCCGACCTCGATGACGACCGACTCGGCGGTGAACAGCACTTCGTCGGTCGAGAGCTGCATCCGGGCGCCATCGGTCGGCGAGTGTGTGCCGTCGCGAGTCGCCACCCACCCCAGCGCGACGACCAACAACACGCTCGCGGCCACGGCAAGGGTGAGCGCCCACACGCGTCGATGGTCGCGCTGTTCGGCCAGGTCGTCGACGATCACGTCGTCCCACTCGGCTCGACTCGGCTGCACCGTTGCGGCCTGCGCCACGAACAGCTCGTGCAGGCGCTCCTCCATCATCGTTCCGCTCATCGCTCCACCTCCGCGCTCAGACGCTCCAACGCTCTCGACGACAACGACTTCACCGTGCCCGGCCGGCACGCCAACGCCTCGGCGATCTCCTGCTCCGACAGGCCCACCCAGTAGCGCAGCACCAGCACCGCGCGTTGGCGGTAGGGCAAGGCGGCCACCACGTCGGCCAACTCACCCAGTTCGGGCGGCGTGGCGTCGGCGAGCGCCAGTCGCGGCATGCGGTCGACCTCGACGGCACGCCGGCGATGCGACTGGCGGCAGCCGTTGACGATGGCGACCCTCAGGTACGCGGCGGGATTGTCGAGCGACGCGAACTTCGGGTACACCGCGGCGAACGCGTCCTGCACCAGGTCCTCCGCGGCGACCCGCTGTACGAGCAACGACGCCAAACGCACAGCCCCTGCCCATTCCGCGCGATAGAAGTCGCCGAAGCCGCCGGCGCTGCCCGTCTCGCCGGCAAGTGGTCGCGCGTTGATCGCTCTCATCACCGACACCGATGCACGAGACAGCGAATCGGTTCCATCGCGGACTACGGGAGCGCTCGCACCGCGGCGGTGACGGCGGCGCCGATGACGATGACGGCGATCAGTGGCGCCCTACGCCAGGCCGCGATCACGGCTGCGCCGACACCTGCGGCGCGGGCGTCGAGCTGCA
>JAUXQB010000046.1 GCA_030685215.1 Actinomycetota bacterium | reverse complement strand
CGCGTGTTCATCGACACCGACACCACCGGCCAGGTGTGGGTGGGTGGCGACGCGGTCACCTGCGTCTCGGGAACGGTGGAGCTGTAGCGCGTCGCCTGTGGCGAGTCGGCCCTCCGCGCGTCACACTGGTGGGGATGGCGCGCCGCAGCACACTCGCACTGGTGACGACCGCGGTCCTCCTGGTGGGCCTGTGCGGACCCGCATCGGGACCCACGGCGGGCGCGGCTCCCGAGCCCGGCATGCCGCCGCGCACGGAGGCGGTCGACGAGCCGGCGACCGTGGCGCTCGTTGCCCAGCGATTGGCGTTTGCCGCGCAGCGTTACCGCACACCGATCTTCTCCGGCGCCACGACCAGCACGCTCACGTACGCCACCGCGCCGGACCTCAACACCGGCCAGTCGGTCGTGCTGCAGCTCGACCTGTACCGGCCGATCGGCGACACCTCCACCTCGCGGCCGCTGCTGGTGTGGGTGCACGGCGGCGCGTTCGCCGCCGGCAACCGGAGCAGCATGGCGTCGGTGGCCGTCGCGTACGCGCGACTCGGCTACGTCACCGCATCGATCAGCTACCGCATCGATCCCGGCAGTCGGTGCCTGCAGGTGCAAGCGGGCCAGTTCACCGGCGCGCAGTTGATCGCCGAACAGGCCCGCTGCGAGCGCGCCATCATGGCCGCGCGCGCCGACGCCGCCGCAGCGGTGGCCTGGTTGCGCACGCAGGCCGGCACCTACGGCATCGACACCACTCGCGTCGCCATCGGCGGCAGTTCGGCTGGTGCCATCACCGCCGTGCTGGTCGGGCAGACGCTCAACACACCCGGCAGCCCTCCGCCGGCCGCGTCACGCGTGTCGGCCGTGCTCGCCATGTCGGGCTGCAACTACATCGAAGGGTCCATCGACTCCGCCGACGCGCCGGTGGCCATGATCGCCAGTGGCGGCGACCCGATGGTCCCCTACTCGTGCTCGGTCGCCACGGTCGCGGCATCGGTGGCGGCCGGCGTCCCTGCGCTCGGGCAGTGGTTCGAACTGGAGAGCGGCCACGCACAGGGTCTCTACGCAGCACACCAGGGCGAGATCGATCGCTCGTGGCGGCTGTTCCTCATCGACCATCTGGACCTGGTGTGACCGAGCGCGACATGGACGAGCGCGACATGACCGATCTCGCCGACGACTTCGCCCGCGACGGCGCCGTGTGCGTGCGCGGCGCGGTGCCGGCCGATCTGCTGCAGCGCGTGACGGAGGCGGTGGATGCGAACCTCGCCGACCCCAGCGACCTCGCGCAGGTGGCCAGCACTGCCGACGACCCAGGCCGGTTCGTCGAGGACTTCTGCAACTGGCCGCGATTCCCCGCGTACCTGGAACTTGCTCGGGCAACCGCCCCGCTGGCGCAGGCGCTGATGGGTTCGCGCACGGTCCGGCTCTATCACGATCACCTGCTGGTGAAGGATGCCGGCACCCGCCAGCCGACGCCCTGGCACCAGGACCAGCCGTACTACGACGTGGATGGTCGCCACGTGGTGAGCATGTGGCTGCCGGTCGACCCGGTACCTCGTGACAGCACGCTCGAGTTCGTCGCCGGCACCCACCTCGGACCATGGCTGATGCCGCGCACCTTCATGCAGCGGGAAGCGAAGTGGTTCCCGGAAGGCTCGCTGGTCGACGTCCCCGACGTGGAGGCCGATCGAGATGCGTTCCCCGTCCTCGGCTGGGCGCTCGACCTGGGCGACGCCGTCTTCTTCCACGCGCTCACGCTGCACGGCTCGCAGGGCGCCATCGGCAGGCGACGCGTCATCAGCATCCGATTCCTGGGCGACGACGTCGAGCGAGTGCAGCGCACCTGGCGGTGCAGCCCGCCGATCCCGGACGACGCCACCTTTCCACTGCTGCTGACCGATGCCGGCACCGAGTTGGACGAGGCACGCGAAAGATAGGTAGCGCGCTACTCATGACAGGCACGGACGAGCAGCGCACAATCGTCTCCATGTCCTACCAACCGCCCTTCGGTGCTCCCGGCCAACCGCCGCGCAGCACGCCGATCCCAGGTCAGAACCACCCCGGGTCGAACGACTCGTTCAACCAGGTCCCTCCCACGCCCGGAGCGTTCCTCGGCGGCCAGCCCGGCAGCACCACCATCCCGGACCAGCCCACCTATCCCGGTCAGCCCAGCTTCCCGGGCCAGCAGAGCTTCCCGGGCCAGCCGGCGCAGGCCTTCGGTGCCACCGGCTATCCCACCATCGCCTACCCGAAGCGGAAGCGCAGCTGGGGCGGGATGCTGTTGATGATCATCATCCTCGGCGGCTTCCTGGGCGGCATCGGCGTGGCCGTGTGGGCCGTGATGAAGGGCGTCGACGCCGCCAACCAGGGGCAGGAGCTGGCCGATCCCGACCTGTCCGACAAGGACCGCGACTCGCTCGGCATCGACGGTCCCGAGGAGTTCCTGTTCGAAGGTGGCGCTGCGGCAGCGGTGGCGACCGCGCTCGATCAGGCGATCCCCGGCGAGCCGACGAAGTTCACGCAGGTGCTCATCTACACCGACTACGCGATCGTCACCGCCGAGGACCCCACCACGCCCGGCCGGCTCGATCAGTACATCTGGCGAACCGGAGTGGTCGGCGCGCCGACCGCGCAACCCGACGATCCCGAGGCCGCCGACAAGACGTTCACCGCGGTCGAGGTGAACTGGGACGCCATCACCGCGCTCGCGCTCGACGCGCCACGCTTGAGCGGCGTGGAGGGTGGCGAGGTGTCGTACTTCATCGTCGGTCGCGACTCGTTCATCGAGCCGGGGCCGATCGTGGTGCGCATCTACGTGAACGGTCCCCGCGGCAGCGCCGTCATCGAGGCGACGGCCGCCGGCGAGTTCGTGAAGACGTTCTAAGCTGCCGGGCATGACAGCGTCGTCGCAGCCCACCTCACACTTGTCGAACGTGTGGTTCTCCGTCACTCCCCTGCAGGTCTCGCACGGGAAGGGCTGCTGGGTCACCACCACCAGCGGCGAGGAGTACCTCGACTTCGCTGCCGGCATCGCGGTGAACTCCACCGGCCACGCGCACCCGGCCGTGGCCGCGGCCATCGGCGCGCAGGCGCAGCGGTTCATCCACGCGCAGGTCAACGTGTTCAAGCACGACCTGCTCGAGCCGCTCGCCGCCAAGCTGGCCGACCTCACCCCCGGTCCCATCGACACGTTCTTCTACGCCAACTCCGGGGCCGAGATCACCGAGGCCGCGGTGAAGTTGGCGAAGCAGGCCACCAAGCGGCCGCACACCATCGTGTTCAGCGGCAGCTTCCACGGTCGCACACACATGGCGATGGCGATGACCACGTCCAAGACCGGCTACCGCGCCGGCCACGCGCCGCTGCCGTCGGGTGTGTTCGTCGCGCCCTACCCCGACCCCATGGCCCCGGATCAGGACGCCGAGGTCGCCGACGCGCTCTGGGGCTTCGACCACCTGCTGAAGAGCATGACCGCACCGGAGGAGACCGCGTGCGTCATCCTCGAGCCGGTGCTCGGCGAGGGCGGCTACATCCCGGCGCCGCCCGCGTTCATCCACGGCATCGTCGAGCGCTGCCGTCAGCACGGCATTCTGTTCATCGCCGACGAGGTGCAGAGCGGGTTCGGTCGCACGGGCAAGATGTTCGCCGTCGATCACTACGACCTCGAGCCCGACATCATCTGCATGGCCAAGGGCATCGCCAGCGGCTTCCCGTTCGCCGCGCTGGGCACTCGCCGCGAGCTCGACGACAAGTGGCCCACCGGCAGTCACGGCGGCACGTACGGCGGCAACGCGATGGGGTGCGCAGCTGCGCTCGCCACCATCGAGGTCATGTCCGATCCCGCGTTCCTCGCCAACGTGGTGGCCCGTGGCGAGCAGCTGCAGGCCGGCATCCGCGAGCTGCAGCAGGAGCACGCCACCATCACCCAGGTGCGTGGGCTGGGCCTGATGGTGGGCACCGAGTTCGACGATGCTGCACGCGTTGCCGCCATCACCAAGCACTGCCTCGAGGAGGGCCACCTCATCCTGATGAACGCCGGCACTTACGGTCGCACGTTGCGCTGGATGCCGCCGCTGGTGGTCAGCGAGCACGAGATCGCACTGGCCCTCGCCGCCTTCGGCGCGGCGCTCAAGGCAACCGCCTAGATGCCGCGTCTCGATGCCGAGCGCATCGCGCTCTGGCGTCAGTTCTGCCAGACATCGGCCGCGCTGCAACGTCGGGTCGACCAGTTGCTGGTGGAGGAGCACGAGCTGCCGCTCGCCTGGTTCGACGTGCTCACCGCGGTGCGCGACGCAGGCGGTTCGATGCGCGTGCACCAGTTGTGCGAGGTGCTCGACGAGGTGCCCAGCAGTCTCTCGCGCCGGCTCACCCGCATGGAGGACGAGGGCTACCTGCGACGTACGTACACGCCACAGCCCGACGATCGTCGCGCCGTCACCGTGTCGCTCACGGCCGACGGTCGCACCACGTGGCGCGATGCCAACCTCAGCTACCGGCGACTGGTGCAGGAACACTTCTCCCGCCGCCTCACCGAGACCGACATCGGCGCGCTCCAACGAGTGTGGTCGAAGCTGAGCTGAGGTCGGATCGCTGTGTGAGGGTGCGTGCCTGTCACACCCTTCCGACAGGATCAGTACAAGCCGCCGCCTGCGAAGCAGAAATCTCACCATTGTGGTTGACGAGGGGAACATACGTTCGCTATCATCATTCACATGCGAGACAAACTCGACCTCCTCGACCTGGCAGCAGATGCCGTGGCGTTGGTCGATCCGCTCGCGCTCACCGTCGACGAGCTCGCTCACGGGTCGCTCGCACTGCAGCGTCACCTCGACCGCGTTCGCGGGCTGCACGCTCGGCTGGTACGGGCTGCCGACAACGCGCGGGTGTGGCAGGGCACCGGCTCACGCGACATGGCCGACTGGTTGGCGCGGCAGACCAAGACGTCGTACGGCGATGCGGCAAGCCGGGTCCGGCTCGGCGAAGCACTCGACCAGTCGCCCGAGCTCGCCGATGCGGTCGAGCACGGCGACGTGTCGGCCGCGACGGCAGAGGCGCTGCACGACGCGGTCACCAACCCGCCCGCGAACGCGGACCTGAACGAGCTGATCGACTCGGTGAAGGGCGCCGGGCCGCGCGACGCGAAGGCTGCAGCCGAGCGGTTCAAGGACATCCACTCGGCCGAGACCGACGAGGAAGCCGAGGAGCGACGGCATCAGCGGCGCTCGGTGCGGTCCACGCCCGCGGCCGATGGCATGGTCACCACCACCGTCACGCTGCCGTCGCTGCAGTCACGCGAGTTCCACAACGCCATCTCGTCCGTCGCCGGCAAGCCCAGCGAGGGCGACACGCGCACCACCGAGCAGCGGCTCGCCGACGGTCTGGTGCAGCTGTGCCGGGCATACGCCAAGGGCCAAGTGCTCGGCGGGCGGGAGAAGCCCACCATCCTCATCACCATCGACGCGCTGTCGTTCGGCGGCATCACGAACGAGGCCGGAGTCACCGCGCACGGCGATCGCATTCCCGCGCACGTGGTGCGCCACCTGGCCGAGCAGGCGAACCTGCAGCGCATCGTGCACGCGGGCGCGATCGTGCTCGACCTCGGCCGCGAGGTTCGCTTCGCCACCGAGGCGCAGTATCGGGCGCTGGTCGCGCGCGACGGCGGCTGCCGGTGGGCGGAGTGCCACATTCCTGCCGCATGGTGCGAAGTGGATCACCTGCAGGCGTTCGAGAATGGCGGTACCACCGATCTGATCAACATGGCGCTGTGGTGCTCGCACCATCACCACGAGAAGCACCGACCCGGTGTGCAGGTGCTCGGCGACGCCCACGACCTGCGGCTCCGGCTCGCGAACGGCACCATCGTGCACTGCCCGCCGCGAGGCGACACCACCCGAACACGACCAGCCACGGCGGCGGCCTGACGCACGGACCCCGGTTGATCGCCACCTCGACGGCGACCCGGTGAGCGAACAGCGACCCACTGCCTCGCCGGGCGGTGGGCGTCCGTGCGTCTCGGCATCACGTGGGAGCAGGGCGAGGGTGGCGGCAGCGTGAGCGACGGCGGCAACGTGGACGACAGCGACGTGGTTGTACGGAACGTTCGTCCGATTTCGGGGGATTCGATCCGCGCGGGCAGACTCTGCGCAGTTCGTGACACCAGCCGTGTCACCCGTGTCGCACGTGTACCTCGTGTCATCTCAAGGGAGCTCCCCATGTCCAACCCCGCAACGACCGCCGTCATCGTCGACGCAGTTCGCACTCCGCTCGGTCGCCGCAACGGCGCACTCAAGGACTGGCACCCGGTCGACCTCGCGGGTGAGACCCTGAAGGCGCTGCAGGAGCGCACCGGCATCGACCCGGGCATCATCGACGATGTCATCATGGGCTGCGTCATGCAGGTGGGCGAGCAGGCGGTCAACGTCGGCCGCAACGCAGTGCTCGCCGCCGGCTGGCCCGACCACGTGCCCGGCACCACCATTGACCGCCAGTGCGGCAGCAGCCAGCAGGCCGCCCACTTCGCGGCACAGGGCGTCATCGCCGGCGCCTACGACATCGTCGTGGCCGCGGGTGTGGAAGTGATGACCCGCGTGCCGATGGGCTCGTCGATGGCCGACGGCAAGTACGGCTTCCCGTTCGGCCCCGCGGTCGGCGCCCGCTACGCGAGCGAAGGCGGGCTGGTGCCGCAGGGCATCTCGGCCGAGCTGATCGCCGACAAGTGGGGCCTCACCCGCGACGACCTCGACGCGTTCGGCGTGCGCTCGCAGCAGTACGCCCGCCGGGCCACCGACGAGGGCCGCTTCGACCGCGAGATCATCCCGCTGCTCGGCTCCGACGGCACGATGGTACGCACCGACGGCGGCCTGCGCGACACCACGATGGAGTCGCTCGGCGCGCTGAAGCCGGTGTTCCGTCCCGAGGAGGAAGGTGGCCGCGTGACGGCCGGCAACTCGTCGCAGATCACCGACGGTGCCAGCGCGATGCTCATCATGAGCGAGGCCAAGGCCATCGAGCTCGGCCTCACGCCGCGGGCTCGCTTCGTCAACTTCTCCCTCGCCGGCGCCGATCCGCGCATGATGCTCACCGCACCCATCCCGGCCACGCAGAAGGTGCTCGCTCGCGCGGGACTCACCATGGACGACATGGATCTCACCGAGATCAACGAAGCGTTCGCCTCGGTCGTGCTCGCCTGGGAGAAGGAACTGCACCCGAACATGGACACCGTCAACGTCAACGGCGGCGCCATCGCACTCGGTCACCCGTTGGGCGCGTCGGGTGCACGACTGATGACCACCCTGCTGTGCGAGCTCGAGCGCACCGGCGGCCGCTACGGCCTGCAGACGATGTGCGAGGGCGGCGGCATGGCCAACGCCACCATCATCGAGCGCTTGGGCTGACGGTCGCACCCTGAGCTGCAGCTCGAGGCCTGCCCGGCGCAGGGCATCACGACACTCGGTAGCCTGACGGCATGCCCGCGTTCGCCACCATCATCTGGGTCGGATTCGGGGTGCTGTTCGGCGTCGTCCTGTGGAAAAGTGGCATTGGCATGCTGCGCAGCTTCACCACGCCGATGCCGGCGCCGCCGCCGGCCGGCGAGATGCGCAAGATCAACGTCAAGTACCGGTGCACCGTGTGTGGGCTGGAATTGAAGATGCTGCTGGCCCCGGACGAGGACCCGCCGCCGCCGCGCCACTGCCTCGACGACATGGTGATCGTCGCACCGCTCTTCGAGTGAGTTCCCCACAGTCTGTGGATAACTCTGTGATGTAATTACATCACTGTGACTCGATCGCCCTGTTCATCCACAGGCTGCGACCAGCCTCGGAGCAGCCTCGGAGCAGCGAGGAGCGCTATTTCCACTTCGTGGCGGTGAACAACCCGGCCAGCATGCACACCAGGCCGATGAGCACGGGCGTGTTGGTGTTCTCGAACGCCGGCACCACGTAGCGCAGGATGATGCTGATGGCACCGAGCCCGAGGAACGTGAACATCAGGATGGGAACCCAGCTCGGGCTCTCGTAGTACTCCTTCGGCGTCGGCGGCGTGTAGCGCGACGACTGTGCGATGGAGCTGTCGTGGTGCGGCGCTTCCTTCGCCATCGCGGTGACCTGGCCGGGCTTGGTGCCCTTGGGTGTCACACGGCCGGTCGATTTGCGTTTCGGAGGAGCCACGGGCGAAGAGTCTATGTGACGCAACCCATTCGACAACGGTCGCTTCCACCGGGCAGGCTGTACCGGTGCCGCGCGTTCTCGTGATCGACAGCTACGACAGCTTCGTCTACAACCTGGTGCAGTACCTGGGCGAGCTCGGCGCCGAACCGGTCGTGGTGCGCAACGATCAGCTCACCGTGCAGCAGGCGCTGGCCACCGAGCCCGACGCCGTGCTGCTCTCGCCCGGGCCGGGCCGCCCGGAGGACGCGGGCATCATCTGCGATGCCATTCCCGCCTTCGCCGCAGCCGGCGTGCCCCTGCTCGGCGTGTGCCTCGGCCACCAGGCCATCGGCCACGTGTACGGCGGCGCGGTGGTGCGGGCGCCGCAGCTGATGCACGGCAAGACCAGCCCCATCGAACATCACGGCGTCGGCGTGTTCGCCGACCTGCCCTCGCCGCTCACCGCCACCCGCTACCACAGCCTGGTGATCGACCCGGCCACGATGCCCGACTGCCTGGAGGTCACCGCCACCTGCGACGGCATCGTGATGGGCGTGCGCCACCGCGAACTGCCGGTGGAAGGTGTGCAGTTCCACCCGGAGAGCATCCTCACCGGGGCCGGGCATCACCTGCTGCGCAACTTCCTCGCACGCACCGTCGCCGTCTGAGCGCGACCCGCCGCGACACCGACCGCGCCCCGGCCCCGGCCACGACATCGGCACGACGCGACGCGACGCGACACCGTCAGGGTGCCGAGGGCGGCACCGTCGGCGTGGGGGTGGGTGTGGGCGTCGGGGTAGGAGTGGGGGTCGGGGTGGGAGTGGGCGTCGGGGTCGGTGTGGGGGCCGGCGACTGACCCACCCGCAGGCGGACGGTGGTGCCGGGCGCCACGTCGGTGCCCGAGGGCACGCTCTGCGAGATGACGCGGCCGTCCTTCGAGTCGCCGATGGGCACTGCCTGGTAGCTGACCTCGGGCACCAGCCCGAGCTCGAGCAGCTTGGCCCGGGCGGCGGCTTCCGTGAGACCTTCGAGCGGTGGCACCTTCACCGGTTCCGGGCCACTCGACACGAACAACGTGACCGGGCTGCCCTTCTCGACCAGCTCGCCCGCTGCCGGGTCGGTGCGGATGGCGACACCGGCCTGCACGTCGGGGCTGGCTTCGAGCTCGACGGTGACCACGAAGTCGTAGGCGGCAGTGGTGAGCGTCGCGTTCGCGTCGGCCTGCGACAGCCCCGCCACCGGCGGCACGCTGACCTCGTTGGCCGCGGCCGAGACCACGACGACGATCTCGTCGCCTTGCTGCACCTGCGTGCCGGCGGGCGGCTCGGTGCGGATGACGAACCCGGCCTCGACGTCGGGGTTGTCCTCGGTGACCACCCGCGGCACCAGGCCCTGCCCCTGCAGCAGCAGCACCGCGTCTTCCTGGCTCTTGCCGGCCATCTCGTCCAGGGCGAACGGGGTGAGCACCGGGTTGTAGTAGATGGTGACGGCCTGGCCGCGCTGCACGGTGGTGCCCGCCGCGGGCTCGGTGAGCACGATGGCGCCGGGAGGGAACGCAGGGTCGTTGGCGATGACCGGTGGGTTCACCTGCAGGCCCGCTTCGTCGAGCACCGTGGTGCCCTCCTCGAGCAGCGCGCCCACGACTGCGGGCATCGGGAACGAGCTGGGCTGGTCGTCCTTCGACAGCGCGTTGAACAGCACGATGCCGCCCACCACCAGCGCGATGAGCGCGAGGAAGCCGATGACGGCGTACATGCCACCGCGACCACCGGCGTCGTACTGCTGCGGTTGGTACTGCTGCGGCTGCGCGGCCGTGCGCGGCATCGCGCCGGTGCCGGCCATGCCCGGCTGAGCGGTGGTGCGTGGCAAACCGACCGTGGCCCCGACCGCTCCGGCAGCCGCGCCCGCGGCGGCAGCACGCGGCACGGCGGTGGTGGCCGGTGCGGCACCCATCGCGGAGGTGAGCGCGTGCACGGGCTCACCGTTGCGGTAGCGGCGCAGGTCGTCGCGCACCGCCTCGGCGGTGGAGTAGCGCACGTCGGCCTTCTTGGCGAGCAGCTTGGCGACGATGGCCTCGAACGGCTTGGGCACGTCGGCGACCAGCTGGTTCAGCGGCTGCGGCTGCTCGTGCACCTGCTTGTACGCGATGCTCACCGGGTTCTCGCCGCTGAACGGAGGGCGGCCGGCCACCATCTCGTAGAGCACGATGCCCAGCGAGTACAGGTCGCTGCGCGGGTCGGGCTGGGCGCCCTGGGCCTGCTCGGGCGAGAAGTAGGTGGCGGTGCCCATCACCGAACCGGCTTGCGTGAGGTTGCTCTCGGTGGGCGCGTTCATCGCACGGGCGATGCCGAAGTCGGCCACCTTCACCTGGCCGTTGGCGCCGATGAGGATGTTGGCGGGCTTGATGTCGCGGTGCACCACACCGTTGCGGTGCGCGAAGCCCAGCGCGGCGGCGACCTCGCTGGCGATCTCGGCGGCCTGCATGCTGTTGACGTGGCCGTTCGCGCGCAGGATGTCGGCGAGCGTGCGGCCCTGCACGTACTCCATGGCCATGAAGTAGGTGTTCGCGTACTGACCCCAGTCGTAGACGCCGACGATGTTGGGGTGGTTGAGGTTGGCGGCGCTCTGCGCCTCACGCCGGAAGCGCTCGACGAAGTTGGGGTCGACGGCGAACTCGGGGAACAGCACCTTGATGGCGACGGGCCGATCGAGCAACAGGTCGCGCGCGAGGAACACGTCGGCCATGCCGCCGCGCCCGATGCGTTGCTGGATCTCGTAGCGCTCGTTCAAGACGGTGCGCTCGTTGTTGCCGGTCACTGATGCCTTTCCTGGCCAAATCGCCAACCGAGGATACCGATGCTCATGGGTGAAGTGGGTTCACCGGGTATGAGCGTGTGGCGGACGACACCTGTCAACTTTCGCTGGCGAACAGGTAGTCGAACACTTGCTTGGCGATGGGACCGGCCAACTTGCCGCCAGTGCTGGCGCTGACTTCGGCATTGGTGCCCTTCAGCATGACGGCCACCGCGTAGCGCGGCGCCTCGGCGGGAGCGAACCCGACGATCCATGCGTGCGACGCTTCCGGCTCGCCCGCGGCGTTGAGCTGGGCGGTGCCGGTCTTGGCCGCGGCCTGCACGCCGTTGGCCAGCTGCATCGCGGTCCCGGTGCCCTGGTTGACGACGTTCACCATCAGGTCGGTGAGCGTGGAGGCGGTGACGGGCGAGATCGGCTGGCGCCACACGCTCGGAGCCGTGCGTTCGATGACGGTGCCGTCGTTCTTCAACGTCGCATCGACGACGTAGGGCGCCATCATCTGACCGGAGTTGGCCACGGTGGAGGCGACCATGCACATGTGCAGTGGCACCATCAGGTCGTTGCCCTGCCCGAAGCCGCCGATGGCGAGCAGCGGCAGCTGGTCGTCGAAGAACGCCGCGTCGCACGGCAGCACGTTGCCGCAGAAGCTGCTCGACGCAGGACGTGGCAGGTCGATCGGCAGTGGCGAGCCGATGCCCCACGCGGCCACACCGTCGGTCATCCGCTGCGGCCCCAGCTCGACGGCCATCTGCGCGAACGGGATGTTGCAGCTGCGGTAGAACACCTGCGCCATCGAGCCACCGCAGCTGCTGCCGCCGTAGTTCTGGATGGGGTCCTGGGTCTGCGGTGGCAGCCACTCGCGCTCGCTCGGCCACGTGCGGTCGAGGCTGGTGACGCCGTTCTCGAGCGCGATGCCGGTGGTGATGATCTTGAAGCTCGACCCGGGCATGTAGTTCTCCTGGTACGCGTTGGCCAGGAGCGGTTTGCCGGGTGTGTTGTTGAGGAAGTCGAGCACGTCCTCGGCGGTCTCGGTGTCGTGCGTGGCCACCTGATTGGGGTTGAACCACGGGAAGCTCACCATCGCGATGACCGCACCCGTCTTGGGGTCCATCACCACCACCGAACCTTCACGCCCACCCAGTGCCTGCGCGGCGATGCGCTGCACGTCGGCGCGCATGGTGAGCTGCACGCTGCCGGTGTTGTCGGCACCACCGAACACACTGTCGACCTTCTGCTGCGTGGTGTCGCCCATCAGCACGTCGTTCTGGGTCTTCTCCAGCTGCGTGCTGCCGAAGCTGTACGTGTAGTAGCCGGTGACGTTGCTGAACAGTTCGCCGGTGGGGTACTCGCGCTGGAACCGGAACTGGGAGCCGGGTTCGGTGGGCACGCTGCGCGCCACCACCTCGCCGTCGGCGGTGACGATGGCGCCGCGCGGACGGTTGAAGTCGCGGATGGTCTGACGGTTGTTCTGCGGGTGCGCGTTGAGGGTCTCCTTCTTGCTCACCTGGATGACGTTGAGCGCGGCGAACAGGGCGAGGTACAGCACCAGCAACCCCGCCGCCAGCTTGCGGATCTGCGGGTTCATGCGGCCACTCCCTTGCGTTCGGCTCGACGCAGCCGGCGCGCTTCCCAGCGCTCGCCGATGGTGAGGGCGATGGGCAGCTCGCCACGACGGCGCGCACCCGAGTCGCTGATGCGCAGGAGCAGCGCCAGCAGGATGTAGTTGGCGAGCAGGCTGCTGCCGCCGTAGCTGACGAACGGCAGCGTGATGCCGGTGAGCGGCACCAGACGGATGACACCGCCGATGATGATGAACGCCTGCATGGTGATGATGGTGGTGAGACCGGTGGCGAGCAGCTTCTCGAACGGGCGGTCCGCGCGAATGGCCACCCGCAACCCGGCACCGAGCAGCAGCAGGAACGCGATGATGATGGCCGTGGCACCGATGAGGCCCATCTCCTCACCGATCGCGGCGAACACGTAGTCGGTGCTGGCGGCGGGGATCTTGGTGGGGTTGCCCATGCCCAGACCGGTGCCGGCGGTGCCGCCGTTGGCGAACGCGAACATCGCCTGCGCGGGTTGGTAGCCCTTGCCCTCGTACTGGCTCCACGGGTCGAGCCAGATGTCGACGCGGGTCTGCACCACCTCGAACATCCGCCAGGCCACGTACGCGGCCCCGGAGAAGATGACGAGCCCGAGGATGAGGTAGATGGCGCGCTCGGTGGCCACCCACATCATCACCGTGAACAGCGTGAAGAACAGCAGTGCCGAACCGAGATCCTTCTCGGCCACCATGATCGCGACGGCGAACGCCCAGGCGAACGTGACCGGCAGCACGTAACGCAGCTCCGGGATGCGCAACGGCCCGATGCGGCGCGTGCCCGCGGCGATGAGCTCGCGGTTGTCGGCGAGGTACGCAGCGAAGAACAACGCCAACGCGATCTTGGCGAACTCACCCGGCTGGAAGTTGATCGGCCCGATGCTCACCCAGATGCGCGCGCCGCCGACGCTGCTGCCGATGCCGGGCACCAGCGGCAGGATGAGCAGCCCGGCGCCGACGAACAGGAACGTCCACTTGTAGCGGGCGAGGTCGGGTGGGCGCTGCACGATGAGCAGTGTGAGGACGAACGCGACGATGGCGATGAACGACCACGTGGTCTGCAGCGCGGCGCGGCGCTCGCTGAGGCGAGCGATGACCACGTAGCCGATGCCATGCAGCAGGATGGCCAGCGGCAGCAGTGTGCCGTCGGCACCGGCCGCGAGCACGCGGGTGGCGATGTGCGCCGCCACCAACATGCCGAGCAGCGCGATGAGGAACGGCACGATGGTGGCCGGCATCGTGGAGTTCTTGCCCAGCGAGGCAAGCACGTAGGCCACCGCCGAGATGCCCGCCGCCATGATGACCAGGCCCAGTTCGCTGTTGCGACGAGCGGACGCGATGGGCGACGACTGAGCCAAGGGTTACGGTCCCGTGGTGGTGGTGATGGGCGTCGTGGTGGTCGGTGCCGTCGTGGTGGTGGTGACCCGCGTGGTCGTGGTGGTGACCAACGTGGTGGACGGGACGGTGGTGGGCGTGGGCTCGTTGTCGGCGTTGTTGCGCACCACCAGCACCAACACGATGGTGAGCATCGCGATGACCCCGAACGCGATGCCGAACAGCAGCCCGCCCAAGCCGAACCGACGGCGCGTCGGCGCGGCCGACGACGGCGTGACGGCCGGCAGCACCGCGGTGGCCGGGCCGCCGGGCGTGGCCGTGTTGCGCGGGGGAAGGCCGACGGCGACCACCGGAGCCGAGCCGGCTTCGGCGTCGACGAGGCTGCTGCGGTCGACGTCGTCCCAGGCGATGTCGACGTCGAGGTCGTCGTCGAGCGACGCGGCGTCGCCGTCGAGCACGTCGACCACCACGACCGTGACGTTGTCGCGGCCACCGTGCTCGTTGGCCAGCTCGACCAACGCATCGGCCACCGCCTGCGGCGACGACAGGCCGCCGACGATGGCAGCGATCTCGTCGTCGTCGACCTCGTCGACCAGGCCGTCGCTGCACAGCACGTAGCGGTCGCCGAGCACGAACGGCATCACCCAGGTGTCGACCCGCACGTGGGGCTCGATGCCAAGCGCGCGGGTGACGATGTTGCGCCGCGGGTGGCTGCGCGCCTCGTACTCGGTGATGTGTCCGGTGGAGACCAGCTCCTGCACGTAGCTGTGGTCGATGGTGACCCGGCGCAGGCGGCCGCCGCGCATCACGTAGGTGCGACTGTCGCCGACGTTGACGAGCGCGAGGCGACGCGGCGACGACGAATCGGCCAACACCACCATCGCGGTGAGCGTGGTGCCCATGCCGCGATGCTCGGCGTTGCCGTGCGCGCCTTGGAAGATGGCGGCGTTGGCCTCGACCACCGCGGCGACCGCGACGTCGACCGATTGCGCGCCGTTGGACAGGCGATCGCGCAGGATGCCGGCTGCGATGGCGCTGGCCACTTCGCCCGCCTGGTGGCCGCCCATGCCGTCGGCGACGCCGAACACCATCGGCTCGACCACGTACGAGTCTTCGTTCTCGGTGCGCACGCGACCCTCGTGGGTGGCCGCACCCCAATCGAGCGCCGGTGTGGTGGGTGCGTCGAGCGCCAGCTCGTCGGGTGCCGGCTCGTCGGGTGCGTCGACGGGCACCGGGGCAGCCTCGCCGGGCGAGCCGACCGGGTCGACCGGGACGACCGGGTCTGGGGAGTCGGGGGGAAGATCGGTCATCGGGTGCTCACTGTGCCTCGAAGATCGTGCTGCCGATCTGCACGCGGTCGCCGGTGGCGAGCTGCGTGGGCGCCGAGAGACGGCGGCCGTTGACATGCGTGCCGTTGGTGCTGCCCAGGTCTTCCACCCACACGGCTGCGTCGTGCAGGAACACACGCGTGTGCAACTGCGAGGCGAACGTGTCGTCGGGCAGGCCGATGGCACAGCTGGGCGCGCGGCCGAGCGTGATCTCGCCGGCGATGGGGTAGGCCGAGCCCTTGCGCACTTTCGGCTCCAGCACCACCAACCGGTTCGGGGTGCCGCGCTTCGCCCGCAGGCCCTTGCTCGGCTTGGGCTGCTTCACCGGTGCAGCAGGTCGCTGAGCCGGCGCAGTGGCGTCGCGTGCATGGCCGTGCGGCGCCTGCACTCCGAGACGGGGACCACGCACCTCGCTCCAGACGGCCCACAGCACCCGGGCGAAGAACAGGTAGAGGAGCGCGAGGAGCGCGTAGTTGAGGATGTTGAGCTGTGCTTCGCTCACGACGCCTCGAAGCGCAGGTGCGTGGTGCCCACGCTGACGATGTCGCCATCGTCGAGCGTGCGCTGGCCATCGATGCGCACACCGTTCACCTTGCTGCCGTTGGTGCTGCCGAGATCCACCAGCTCGCACGACGAACCGACCGCACGCACCTCGGCTTGGCGACGGCTGACGTTCGCGTCGTTGACGGGCACGGTGCAGTCGGGCAGGCGGCCGATGGTGATGGGCTGCTGGCCGAGGGGGATGCGCTCGCCGCTGGGCAGCACGAGGGAACCGGCGCCGGCGCCGCCACCGGTCTCCTTCATGCGGCAGGCGACGGTGAAGCGACCGGGCTTCAACGAGTTGTCGACCGCCATCTCCACCATGACCGCACCCATGAAGTGGTAGCCCTCGGCGCGGGCGTACTCGCGCGCGGTTTCACACAGTTCGGCGTTGAGCGCTTCGTCGATGTCGGCGAACGCCGCGTGGTCGCGGGCGCTCAGGCTGATGGAGAAGACGTTGGGCACGATGCGCCGGCCCTTGACGTCGACACTGCGGTGATCGTCCATCTCGCGCAGCACTCGGCGGCCGAGCTCGACGGGACGGATGCTGGAACGGGAGCCGCGGGAAAACACGCCCTCGACCATACGCTCCAAACCGTGCTCGAACGACTGCAAACCCATGACAGGGTGCAGGCTAGTCGCTCCACCGGGCACTGTCCCTGCGCCATCCGCCCTGCACGCGAGCCTCGCGCAGGCTGTCGGAAGTGATGAAATGGCCGACATGTCGGGCCACGTGACGGGAGCGTTCAGCGACGTGTTCACCGCGCAGTGTGCCGAACGGTTCACGCAGCGGCAGGAGGCTCCGCCACCGAGCCGGTGGCAGTTGCCCTCTCCCGCGGAGGCGGATCCGAACGGCTTGGTCGGCGTCGGCGCGGATCTCGCGCCGGGCACGTTGCTCGCGGCGTATCGCGGTGGCCTGTTCCCGATGCCGTTGCGCAAGAAGCTGATCGGGTGGTGGTCGCCCGATCCGCGAGGCGTGCTGCCGCTCGACGGCATGGTGGTGTCGCGGTCGCTGCGACAGAGCGCGGGCCGTTTCGAACTGCGCGTCGACACCGAGTTCACCGAGGTGATGCGGCGCTGTGGCGACCCACGCCGTCCGCACGGCTGGATCAACGACGCGTTCGTCGGCGCGTACACCGCGCTGCACGAACTGGGGTGGGCGCACAGCCTGGAGACGTGGCGCGACGGCGAGCTGGTCGGCGGCCTGTACGGCGTGCGCATCGGGCGCTTCTTCGCCGGCGAGAGCATGTTCCACACCGCCACCGACGCGTCGAAGGTGGCGATGATGGCCATGGTGCACGCGATGCAGGTGTCCGGCGGGCTGCTCATCGACGTGCAGTGGAGCACGCCGCACCTGGCATCGCTGGGCGTGGTCGAGATGCCACGCGTCCACTACCTGCGGCGCCTGGCGGTGGCCACGTACTGACTCGTGGTGCTCGCCGGCACGGTGCGCAGTGCCGGGGTCTCCCCCGGCACTGGCTTTCCCGTCCGTTCGTCGGATTCCCGCTCGGATCCGACACACGATGGCTTCCGCCAGCCAGAAGCTCCGCCCGCTCCCCGCACCGTTGCAGAGATATCGGAGAGCAGTGTCCGGAACTTGAGAGTTTCTTGAGGAAGTTTCGACGACCGTCGCGAACGTGGACTTCGGTGGCTGCAACAGCGAGGTAGCGCCGGCCACTGCCCACCGGTCACACTGTGCACATGGCCGAGCCGATCCGTCGTGACGAACCCTGGTTGATGCGCACGTACTCGGGTCACTCGTCGGCCGCCGCGTCGAACGAGCTGTACCGCACGAACCTGGCCAAGGGGCAGACCGGTCTGTCCATCGCGTTCGATCTGCCCACGCAGACCGGCTACGACCCGGATCACGTGCTCGCCCGCGGTGAGGTGGGCAAGGTGGGCGTGCCGGTGGTGCACCTCGGTCACATGCGCACGCTGCTGCACGACATCCCGCCCGGCAAGATGAACACGTCGATGACCATCAACGCCACCGCCGCGTGGCTGCTGGCGTTGTACGTCGCGAACGCCGAGGAACAGGGCGTCGAGAGCACCGAGCTCCGCGGCACCACACAGAACGACATCGTGAAGGAGTACCTGTCGCGAGGCACGTACATCTTCCCGCCGGAGCCCAGCAAGCGGCTCATCGTCGACATGGTGGCCTGGTGCGCGCAGCACGCACCGAAGTGGAACCCGATGAACGTGTGCAGCTACCACCTGCAGGAGGCAGGGGCCACGCCGGTGCAGGAGATCGCCTTCTCGCTGGCCACTGCCATCGACGTGCTCGATGCCGTGCGCGACAGCGGACAGGTGGAGCCCGAGCAGTTCGCGCAGGTGTTCGGCAGCATCTCGTTCTTCGTCAACGCCGGCATCCGCTTCGTGGAGGAGATCTGCAAGCTGCGCGCGTTCACCGAGCTGTGGGACCGCATCGGCCTCGAGCGCTACGGCGTCACCGATGCCAAGGCGCGCCGGTTTCGCTACGGCGTGCAGGTCAACAGCCTCGGCCTCACCGAGGCGCAGCCGGAGAACAACATCCAACGCATCGTGCTCGAGATGCTGGCGGTCACGCTCTCCAAGAACGCTCGTGCGCGCAGCGTGCAGCTGCCCGCGTGGAACGAAGCGCTCGGGCTGCCCCGACCGTGGGACCAACAGTGGAGCCTGCGCATGCAACAGGTGCTCGCGTTCGAGACCGACCTGCTCGAGTACGGCGACCTGTTCGACGGCTCGGTGGTCATGGAGAAGAAGACCACGGAGCTGCGCGACGCGGCGTGGACCGAGCTCGACGACGTGCTCTCGATGGGCGGCGCGTTCGCCGCGGTCGACGAGTTGAAGGGGCGGCTGGTTCGATCGATGGCCGAACGCACGCGCCGCATCGAGGCAGGCGACCAGACGGTGGTCGGCGTCAACAGCTTCACCGAGACCGAGCCCTCGCCGCTCGACACGCCCGGCAACATCCTCACCGTCGACCCGGCCATCGAGGCGGAACAGGTGGCCGAGTTGGAGCAGTGGCGTGCCACGCGCGACCAGGCAGCCGTCGACGCAGCGCTCACCGCGCTGCACGATGCGGCCGTCGGCGGCGGCAACGTGATGGAACCCTCCATCGCGCTCGCCAAGGCCGGTGGCACCACCGGCGAGTGGTCGGCCGTGCTGCGCGACGCGTTCGGCGAGTTCCGCGCACCCACCGGCGTGAACGCGGCCGTGGGCCGACGCGTGGGCGAGCTCGCGGCGGTGGCCGAGTACGTGAAGGCGATGGCCGGCGGCCCACCGCGGTTCCTGGTGGCCAAGCCCGGCCTCGACGGGCACAGCAACGGCGCCGAGCAGATCGCCGTCGCCGCACGCGACGCCGGCATGGAAGTGGTCTACAGCGGCATCCGGCTCACCCCGGAGCAGATCGTCGCCTCCGCACGCGACGAGGACCCCGACGTCATCGGGTTGTCCATCCTCTCCGGGTCGCACCTGTCGCTGGTGCCCGCGATCGTGCAGATGCTGCGCGCCGAGGGCGTCGACGCGCCGGTGGTGGTGGGCGGCATCATCCCGGAGAGCGATCGCCAGCGCCTCGCCGACGCGGGCGTGAGTGCGGTGTACACGCCGAAGGACTTCCAGATGGCGCGCATCATGCACGACGTGGCGCACCTGGCGGCGGCGCACCGCAGCACCAGCTGACATGCCGTGATCGAGGTCCCCGCAGTCGTCCGCGCGAAGGCACTCGCCGCGGGCGCCGACCGCTGGCTCACCGACCTGCCGGACCTGGTGGCGACGCTCGCCGCCGACTGGCAGCTCACCGTCGGCGACGTGTTCCCCGACGCGACGGAAGCGCTCGTGGTCGCAGTGTCGCTGCCCGACGAGACGCCGGCCGTGCTGAAGCTGCTGGTGCCGCGCGGCCATGCCGCGGCACACGAGATCACGGTGCTGCGGCTGGCCGACGGTGACGGGTGCGCGCGTCTGCTGCGGTCCGACGCGCTGGCGGGTGCGCTGCTGATCGAACGGCTCGGACCGTCGCTGCACGACCTCGCACTGCCGCTGGCGGTGCGGCTGGAGGTGCTCACCGATGCCGCGGCTCGCGTGTGGCGCCCCGCACCCGATGCCGGGCTGCCCACCGGCGCGGAGAAGGGGCGATGGTTGGTCGAGCACATCACCCGGCTGTGGGACGCGCTCGACCACCCGTGCAGCGAGCAGGCGGTCGCCGACGCGCTCGACTGCGCGGCGCGCCGCATCGCCGCGCACGACGACACGCGTGCGGTGCTGGTGCACGGTGACGTGCACGAATGAAACGCGCTGCGGGCCGCCGACGGGTTCAAGCTGGTCGACCCCGACGGTTTGCTGGCCGAAGCGGAGTACGACCTGGGCGTGCTGATGCGCGAGGACCCGGTGGAACTGCTCGCCGACGGTCCGATGCAGCGAGCGCAATGGCTGGCCGCGCGCACGGGACTCGACGCGACCGCGATCTGGGAGTGGGGCGTGATCGAACGCGTCTCGACAGGACTGCTGTGCACGCAGATCGGGCTCGAGCCCGTCGGCCGGCAGATGTTGCACGCGGCCGACGTCGTCAGCCGGTCGCGCTAACGAAGGCTGGCGGCCAGCTCGGTGAGCCGTTGGACGGCGGCCATCGGGTCGTTGCCGCGCTGCAGCACGAACACCGGACGCGCGAGCAGCTCGGCCACCCACTCTTCCGCCAGGTGCTCGTGCTCGGTGGGAAGCGCGGGCGCCCAGAACCGGTCGATCGCCTCACGCGCGCCGATGGCGTGCACGGCGAGGACCGGCGACGGATCCAGCAGCACCACCGCGTTCACGTCGGCCTCCAGCAGCTGCTGCGCGGCGGGCGGGTGCACGGGCACGCGCTCGCCCTCCTCGGTCGGGTGCGGCACCGCCTGCACGGTGGTGGTCTCCAGGAAACGAGCGGCAGCGTCGGCGGGCATCATCAGCCGCCACGGATACCCGGCGAAGCGGCCGGCGGGTCGGTGGGCCGATGCGTACACCCAGTCGGCGCTGCACACGCTCCAACCGTTGCGCAGGCATCCGTAGGCGAGCGTGCTCTTGCCCGCGCCCGACGCACCGCGGAGCATCAACCCCACCCCGTCGTGCACCACCAGCGCGCTGTGCACCGCGCGCAGTTCACCGGTGCGCTCGGCGGCCGCGGTGAAGACCGACTCGGCCAGCAGCCGCAGCGCGTCGGGTACGTCGCACAGCGATCGGGAGAGGTGCACCTGCACCTGCCCGGTGGCGAAGGTGAGCGTGGCCGTCGACGAGCCGATGCGCACCACCAGTTCGGCGGGTTCGTCGAGGTACTCGACGTTCGGCCAGCCGGGGTCTCCTGCCAGGTCGTCGTGCACGTCGACGTGCATGCTGAGCTCACCGCGTACACCCATGTCGGGGTACCGAGCCAGGCCGGACTCGATCGCTTCGACCATTCGGATCGATCTGCTGCGCACCGCCAGCCGCACGCCCATCGGGTCGTACTCACGGCTGATCACGATCTGCGGCATCACCGAGAGGCTATGCGGCGCACTCGCGAACCGCCGTTCCCGGCTCAGACGAACAGCACCACCAGGGCCGCAGCAACCAGCGCCGGCAGCCCGACGCGCAACCCCACCGCCGTGTAGCGACGAGCACCCACGTGCACACCCATGCCGGCGGCGGTGTCGCGCCAGAGCAGCCCGCTGAGCGCTCCTGTGAGCACCAGCGTCGGACCCATGTTCACACCGATCAGCAGCGGCCACACCTGGCCCGGTTCGTGCAGCGCCGCGCTGCCGGCGAGCACGGCAGGGAGGTTGTTGGCCAGGTTGCTGCCGACCACCCCGAACAGCAGCGCGCGCACCTCCCCGCCGAGCCCGCTGCCGCGCAGCAGCTGCTCGAGTCCGAGGTGCGGCACGGCGCCGGCCACCAGCACGGCCAGCGCGGCCGCGACCAGCATCGCCTCGGCGGGCACGCATCGCCACGGCACCTCACGCACGACCGCCATCGCCCACACCACTGCGATCGCTGCGACGGCCCATCCGGGCACACCGATCAGGTCGCCGACCGTGAACCCGGCGAGCACGAACCCGACGATCGGCAGGCCGCGCCGCAACGCTCTCGCGTCGACCGGCTCGTCGACGCCGTCAAGGGTCGGGTGGAGGTGGAACGTCCGGCGGAAGCCCAGCCAGCCGACCACGCACGCGACGAGGGTGGGCAGCGCGAGATGGCGGAGGAAGTCGCCGACACCGAGGTCGAAGCGCTCGGCGACGATCAGGTTGGTGAGGTTCGACACGGGCAGCGGGTTGCTGGCCAAGCAGGCGAGCAACGCCGGTTGGAACGCCAGCATCTCCGGGGCGAGGCCGTGCCGGCGGGCGCCGCCGGTCAACAGGATGATCGCGCCCATGCAGGCGCCGACGCTCACGGCTGACGGTCAGACGAGTGCCGGCACCTGGCTCTGGATCCAGTCCTGCAGGTGCGGGCTGCTCTCCACGCTGGTGATGAGTGCGTAGCGCGGCGAGGTGCCGTTGTGCACCACCACGTGCCAGAGGCGCTGTGTGTCGACCACGAATCGCGCGTTCTGGTGCAGCGGGACGCGTCGCTCGGTGCTCGCGATGGGCAGGCCCTCGTCGTCGAGGTCCATCAACAGCATGTAGCTGTCGGGCGAGTCGGTGAGCTCGACCCACGTGCGCACGACCCAGCCTTCGCCGGCGGGGTTGAAGCGATTGTTGTCGTCGCGGTGGAAGCTCTTCAGCGCCTGCTCGTGGTCCTGCGGTTCGAGCTTGATGATGCGAACGCGCCCGAAGTTGGCCCCGATGCTGTCGACGTAGCGCTGCAACGTGGGCGCCTTGGCGGCATTGCTGGTCCAGAGCGCGTCCTTGTCGGTCTTGCCCTTGTCCCAGAAGCCGCGACAGTCGAGCTCGCCGTCGGCCGATGCGAGCGGCGCGAAGTTGGTGTCGCCACCGCTCTTCCAGTCCATGTACTCGAGGCCCTCCCACTCCTGTGCGGGAATCTCGCCCGGGTAGGGAGTGAGCGCCACGAAGCCGGTGGCTTCGAGTGCGGGGCAGAGGTAGTGATCGGTGCGCGTGGGAATCGCCACGCTCCAATGGTCCTTCGTCGGCCAGAAGCTCATGACGGGGAGTGTAACAAAAGGCCCGCAGAGATCGTTAGGGACCAAAGTACCGGTCACCGGTGCGGCAGACGGTCAGACGATCGTGGTGGTGGTGACCACGGTGGTCGTGGGGATCACCTGACCGGGCTGCGGGATCTGCAGCTCCGCGCCGACCTCGATGTGGTCGGGGTCGGTGATGTTGTTGAGCGCGATGAGCGCCGATTGCGTGACACCGAACTTGGCCGCGATCTTGGCCAGCGTGTCGCCGGACGCGATGACGTAGAACTGCGGCACGGTGGTGGTGGTGGAGAGCACGGTGGTGCTGGTGGTGGTGGTGATGATGGGCGGCAACGTGCCCCCCGACGACTGGTCGTCGCCGCAACCGCCGGCTGCCAGGGGAGCCACGATGGCGGCCGCCGCCAGGAACCCCAGCCGTGCCCGTTTCACGTGGCGATACTAGGCCGGTTGGGCCGTTTTTCGCCACGCCGCCTAGCCTGCCGGAATGACATCGGTGCAGTTCCCCGGGGCGGAATCGCCCGCCCGCGATCACCACCTGCCCATCGGCGGCGTGCAGATCGCGGTGCACGAGTGGGGCGACGAGCACGCCGACCCGTTGTTCCTCGTGCACGGCGGGTTCGACTTCGGGCGCACCTACGACGAGTTCGCACCGCGCCTCGCTCGCGCGGGCTGGCGAGTCATCACCTGGGACCAACGCGGTCACGGCGACAGCGAGCATGCCGCGCTCTACGGGTGGGACGCCGACATCCGCGACGCCATCGGCGTGATGAGCCACTTCACCCGCAAGCCCGCGCCCGTGGTGGGCCACAGCAAGGGCGGCGCGCTGATGATCCAGTTGGCCGACGCACAGCCGTTCCGCTTCAGTCACCTGGTCAACCTCGACGGGCTGCCGTCGAAACGACCGATGGCCGACCTCGCCGAACACGAACGCACCCGCATGATGGGCAGCGACATCGCCGGCTGGCTCGACCACCGGCGCACCACCGCCACTGCCCAGCGCAAGGCCGGCACGCTGGAAGAGCTGGCGCAGCGACGGGCGAAGATGAACCCTCGGCTGCCGATCGAGTGGCTCCGATACCTGGTCACCGTCGGGGCTCGCGAAGACGCCGACGGCTGGCGCTGGAAGCTCGACCCGTCCATGCGCTTCGGCGGCTTCGGGCCCTGGCGCCCGGAGTGGACCGCCACTCGCCTGCCGGGCCTGGGCATGCCGTTCCTCGGCGTGTTGGCCGGCCAGCAGGAGCCGATGGGCTGGGGCACGCTGCCGCACCAGATCCAACCGCAGGTGCCCACCGGCGGCCGGCTGGAGGTGATGCACGAACTCGGGCACTTCGTGCACATCGAGCAGCCCGCCACCATGGCCACGATGATCCTCGAGTTCCTGGAGCGCGGCAGATGAGCACCGAGTTCCTCACCCACAACAAGGTGCAGCTCGCACTCCACCGCTTGCGCGACGGTTCCGGCCGCGCGCTGCTGCTGTTGCACGGGCTGGGCGAGCAGAGCCCCGCCACGTCGCCCGAATGGGCACAGGCGTGGCCGGGTCCGGTGTTCGCGCTCGACTTCACCGGCCACGGCACCAGCACGGTGCCGATGGGTGGCGGCTACTCGGCCGAGACCATGCTGGCCGATGCCGACATCGCGTTGGCCCACGTCGGTGAAGCCACGGTCGTCGGTCGCGGTCTCGGCGCCTACGTGGCGCTGATGCTCGCCGGCGCTCGCCCGGAGCTCGTCCGCGGGGCGGTGCTGTGCGACGGACCCGGGCTGTGGGGCGGCTCCACCGGGCCCACGTCCACCAGCTTCCACTCGGTCGACCCGCCCTACGACGCACCCGACCCCAACGCGCTCATCGACCTGTCGCGCGACCTGCGCCCACCCGACTATGCGGCGCTGTTCGTGCGGCTCGCGCTCGAGCACGCCGGTGCCGCCGACCCCATCGCGGTCGCAGCCATCGTGCGGCCGCCGTGGCTCGCCGCCGCGGTGGGTGAGGTCGGCGTGGTCACCTGCTCGCTCGCCGACGCGCTCGAGCTGTACACCCCGTAACCCGCGAGCCCGGCCCGGCCCGGCCCACCCACGGCTCACAGCCCACGACTCACGGCCCGGTCCGCTTCGAACCCGTTCACGAGCGCACGTGTCGCGGCCCGACCTGGGTGTGAGCCGGTAGAGCCGCGACAGGAGCGGCCTCTCGGGCGGTCAGGTGAGGCGTTGGCTCACGTAGGTGGCGAGTGCGACGAGCTCGTCGCGTGCCTCCGGTGTGATGCGCGCGTGCTCGATGGCCGCGATCGCCTCGTGCGTGAGGCGCGAGATAGTGGCCTCGAGGTCGGCGAGGGCGCCGGTGTCGACGATGGCCTGCTGCACGCTCGCCACCTGCTCGTCGGTGAGGTCGGTGCACCCGACGAGGGCGAGCACCTCGGCCTGCGCCGGGCTGGCCGCTTCCACCGCACGCGCCATCAGCGGGGTCGGCTTGCCCTCGCGGAGGTCGCCGCCGACCGGCTTGCCGGTGACGGCCGAGTCGCCGAACGCGCCCATCACGTCGTCGCGCATCTGGAACGCGTCGCCCAGCGGCAGGCCGTATGCGCTCAGCGCGGGCAACAGCTCGGCCGCCCGCTCGGGCGCCGCCAGCACCACGCCGAGGTGCAGCGGACGTTCGATGGTGTACTTGCCACTCTTGTAGCGACAGATCTGCTCGGCCTTGTGGCGGCGACGCTCGTTGCGCACGCTGCCCAGGATGTCGAGCACCTGACCGACGTTGAGCTCGATGCGCAGCTCGTTCCAGATGGCCCACGCTTCCGGACCGGCACCGGCGAGCATCATGTCGCCGTAGACGAACGCGAGGTCGCCGACCAGGATGGCGACACCCTCGCCGAAGCGGCGAGCCTCGCCTGCCCACTGTTGGTCGCGGTGGTGCTGCGCGAACACGGTGTGGGTGGTGGGGTTGCCGCGCCGGCTGGCGGCGTCGTCCATCACGTCGTCGTGGAACAGCGCGAACGCGTGCATCAGTTCGAACGCGGCGCCGGCGTTCACCACCATCGGGTCGTCGGGGTCGCCGCCGGCACCGACGAAGCCCCAGTGACAGAACGCGGGGCGCAGTCGCTTGCCCCCGACGAGCACCAGGCGGCCGATCTCGGCGATCGGCTCGGCCAGGTCGGCGTCGAACGCGGCCCACCGCGCGTGCTCGGGCTCCAGGAACTCGCGGAGGCGCTGCTCCACGCGCGCCGCGATGACGGCGAGTGAGGGCGGGGCGACCGGCGAGTTCACGCTGGCAGGCTACGGCAGCGGCGCGCCATCGACCGATCGGTCCGTGGCGCGCTGCAGCCCGGTCAGAAGAACGAGCCGCAGCGCGGGAACGGGCGGCTGGCGAACAACACATCGGCCATCGCCAGCGAACCGGGGCGTCGCTGTTCGACCTGGCCGCTGACCAGCGCGTCGTGCCAACTGGTGCCACCCATGTAGGCGGCGGAGATGCCGTTGATGGTGGCGACCAAGTCGGCGTCGTCGGTGGCGTGGTCGGCGACGCGTGCAGCACCGTCGGCCGACACTCGCCAGGTGCCGGTGTTGAACGGGAACAAGGGGTCGGTGACCGCGATCGTGACGGCGCCGTTCGCCGGGTTGTACCTGCGCGCCGTGAGTGCATCGTCGACCCGCAGCAGCCGCAACCACTGCTCGTCGGTGCGGATCTTGGCGTGGTAGGAGCGCTGGTCGGCGAGCGCGAACCGGATGGCATCGTCGACGGGACGCTCGTCGGCTCGGAAGGTCCCGATGAGATCGAGGTCCAGGATGAACTTCCACAGTGCCAGTTCGACCTGGGGCGTGGCACCCCAGACGTCGCCGACCTCGCAGATGCCGCCGCTGTGGTCGCCGAACGTGGACGGCCACTCCGTCGCGTACTGCGCCCAGCCGTCGTCGACGCCGTCGATGCCGGTGTGCACGATGACCCATGCCGCCTTGTCGGTGGCCAGCGGATCGGCGAGGTAGCGGCGCTGCATCCACTCCGGCCGCAGGATCGCGCCCGGTCGATCGAGGCCGACGCGGCCGTGCACTTCCATCACCGTCGCGAGCACGTCAGCGCGGTCGAGGATGCGGATGGTTCCCTCGGCAACGGGCGCCACCACCTGAGCGCCGCGCCGACGGATCTCCACCTCGCACGTGTCGCCGGCAACGGCGAACCCGAACCGCCCGTAGATGACGGCCTCGCTGGCCCGCAGCGTGGCCAGCACCTTGCCGTGCCCCACCGAGTCGGAGAGCAGTCGATGCATGGCCCCCGTGAGCACGCCACGACGGGTGTGCGTCTGCGTCACGCCCACACGGGTGACGCCGGACGATGGCACCGTCGCGCCGCCTGGCACCATGGTGGTGAAGTGGAACCCGGCGGCGTGGCCGATGCACCGCTCGCCCTCCCACGCCGAGATGGAGTGGGAGTCGGCCCACGAGTCGCGCAGGCCGGGCTTCTCCCAGTCGTCGTCGCTGGCCGGCGGCGACAGCAGTGCCGCGCGGAACACGTCGGCAGCCGTACGCCACTCGTCGGGTGCAGTGACGCGGAACGAGATCGAATGGTCAGCCATCTCCGCATGGTGCCACGCGCACGGACGCAGGCGAGCGTGAATTGCCGCCGACGCCACCGCGCTCAGTCGTCGGGGCCGAGCTCGGCGACGACTTGTTCGATCTGCAGCTTGGCGTTGCCGATGCGGTCGCGGCAGAAGCCGATGAGCTCGGCGGCGCGCGTGACCTGCGCGGCCAGCACGTCGACGTCGACGTCGGTGCGTTCCAGCTCGGCGAGGATGGTCTCCAGCTCGGCGAGCGCCTCGGCGTAGCCGGCTGCGACAGGTTCGGGTGTGCTCACGAGTGGGTCTCCTCCACACGGCTGCGCGCCGTGCCGTTGGCAAAGGTGGTGACGAGTTGGTCGCCAGCCTGCAGCTGCGAGGCGTCGCGGACCGTGCGACCGTCGGCGGTGCGAGTGATGCTCCAGCCCCTGGCCATGGTGTGCACGGGGTCGAGCAGACGAACGCGTTGCGCGACCGCGTCGAGGTGCCGCACCTCCGGGTCGAGCCGCTGTGGCGTGCGGCGCAGGGCCGCCGCGGCGGCCGCCAGGCGTACCTCGGCGCGGTCGACCACGCGAGTGGCACCGACGCCGACCCGGTGGCCGCGCTGTGCCAGCCGCTCGTCGGCACGGTCGACGGCTGCGACGACGCGATGGCGGATGCCGTGGGCCAGGTCGGCCACGTCGGCGCTCGCACTCGCGAGCGCTCGATCGGCCCGACGCTCGAGGGCCGCCCACGCGAGTTCGGTGCGCTGCTGGAACAGCTGCACGTGCTCGACCAGAGCGGCGGCGCACGCAGTGGGGGTCTTCAATGCGCTGTGCGCCACCTCGTCGGCGACGGCGCGGTCGATCTCGTGGCCCAGGCCGGTGAACACGGGGATCGGCGAGGTGGCGATGGCCGTGGCGATGGCCTCGTGGTCGAAGGTTGCCAACTCTGTGCGACTGCCGCCGCCGCGGATGACCACCACCACGTCGAGGTCGCGGTGTCGGGAGAGCGTGCGGATGGCGGCGGTGACCTCGGTGACCGCCCACTCTCCCTGCACGCGCACATCGACGAGCCGCACCTGGAAGGCGAGCGCGCTGCGCTCGATCTCGTGCAGGAAGTCGGCCCACGCCGCACTGGCGCGGCTGGCGACGACTCCCACGCGCAGCGGGGCCGGGGGAACGAGCCGCGAGCGGTTGCGGTCGTAGAGCCCACTGGCCACCAAACGGCGCACCACGTCGTCGCGCTGCAGCGCCATCTCGCCGAGCGTGAAGCGAGGGTCGATGCCGCTCATCTTCACGCCCAGTTGCCCGGACGGCGCGAAGTAGTCGAGGTGACCGAAGATGCGCACCTTCAACCCGTCGGCGAGGCGCAGCCGGTTCTTCATCAGCAGTGGCTTCAGGCGAGCCTGCGCCGGTGCGAAGAACTGCACGTTGACGACCGCCTTGCCCTGGTCGGTCTCCTCCACGAGCCGGAAGTAGGCGTGCGGGCCACGCACGCTCCAGCCCTGGATCTCGCCGCGCACCCAGAGGCCGTCGCTGAACCGGCGGCGCAACGTGCCGTTGATCGCCTCGGCCAGCTCGCCGACCGAGTAGGTGGGCTCGCCGCCGTCGTCGAACTCGAAATCGAACGACACCTGGCTCATGGCTGCCGCCGACATGGCTGAGGCCGACATGGCTGCCACCGACTCATGGCTGCCACCACAGGCGGTGCGCCACCGGACCCGCCGGCTGCAACGTGAACTCGCCGATCGGGCGGAACCCGAGTGAGTGGTAGAAGCCGAGGTTCGACGAGTTGGTGGACTCGAGGTAGACACCCACCCCCGCTTCGGCCGCGCGAGCCTGCCCGTGCTGCACGAGCGCGCGACCGTGGCCACTGCCCTGGCTGCCGGGGTGCACGGCCAGGAACTGCAGGTAGTGGTACGGCGGCGACGGCTTGTTGGTGGCGAACGCCCGCAACCCACCGCCCAGCTGCACGGCCCGTTCCGGACCGAGCAGTGCGACCAGCAACCCACCGACGCTGGGCAGTGCGGGCATCTCGACATCGGCGGCGCCGATTCGCCACAGCGCCACACCGGCCGGCACGCCCGCCGGGTCGAGCACCACGTCGGCGACCGCCGAGGCGGCAAAGCCTTCCAGGAACACGCCCAGCCACGCCGCGACCGCATCGGTGCGGCCGATCTCTTCGGGGAACAACCAGTGCATCAAAGGGTCGTCGGTGAATGCCGCGGCCAACACCTCGCGGCCGCGCATCACTTCTGCCAGCGTGAGGTGGATCTGGCGCGGCGACATGGCGGTGAGGCTAGGCCGCGCGGCGGTTCAGGCGCCCAGTTCGCGCACGTTGTGGAACTCGCCCCGGTCGTCGCCGACCGGCTCGAGCTCGTCGATGCCGCCGAACAGCTCGCCGTCGATGGGGAGCGCCTGCTTGCGGCGCAGGTCGTCGATGGTGTTGAGCGGGCGCTCGAGCGCACGCCGACGGGTGGTGGCGAGCTCGTCGAACGAGCGGCTCACCGTGTCGAACTGACGCTTCACCTTGTCGATCTGCTCGGTGTACTTGCCCCACTGCTGCCCGAACTTGCCGAGCAGACCGAGGATCTCCTGGCTGGTCTGCTCGATCATGAAGTTGTCGAACGCCTGGCGGATGACCCCGAGGAATGCGAACAGCGTGAGCGGCGAGCAGATGACGACGTGCTGCGCCATCGCTTCCTCCACCAGCGAGGTGTCGGACTCGTGGATGAACGCCGCCAGGCTCTCGTTGGGGACGAACAGCAGCACGTTGTCGACCGCCGGCCGGTCGTCGGCCTGCGCGTACTCGCGCTTGGCCAGCTCCTTCACCCGGGCCCGCACGTCGCGCACGAAGGTGGCGCGGTGCGCGGAGCGCTCGGCCTCGGTGCCCGCGTCGAGGAAGCGCAGGTACGACGCCATGGGGAACTTGACGTCCATGAACAGCACGTGCCCCTTGGGCAGCACGAACGTGAAGTCGGGGATGCCGGTGCCGGCACCGGACACGGCCGTGCGCTTGAAGTAGTTGACCTTCTCCTGCATGCCGGCGAGCCGCAGCACGTCTTCCGCCATGCGCTCGCCCCACTGCCCGCGGGCGTTGGACGACGCCAGCGCTTCGCGCAAGCTGTTGGCGGTGCCGGCGAGCGACTGCGTGATCTCCGCGTGCACCTGCAGGCTGCGGTCGACCTGACCGAAGCGCTCGCTGGTGGCATCGCCCAGCTGCTGCACAAGCGCCGACAGGCGACCGAGGTCGGCCTGCACGCCGGCCTGCACCTCGCCCAGCCGCGCATCGATGAGCTGCTGGCGGCCGGCCAGCGATGCATCGGCCGCCTGCGTGTGCGCACCCAGCTGCTCGCGGTTGAACACGACCGCCTGCTCGACGGCCGCCTGCACCGCCAGATCTCGCTCCCGCGCCGCACGCTCGTTGGCCTGCGACACGGCGGCCGCGACGGCCTGCTCGATGACGTACTGCGGCACCTCGGCCACCACCGGCGGTGCCGACGGTGGCGCGACACGACGCCCAGCGACCAGCCAGGCGATGGCCGCCGCAGCGACGACGAGGAGAGCAACGAGGACGACTTCCATACCCATCATCATGACGACGGGGTGTCACAGAGTTCGCGGATGCCGCGAACCCCCAGCTCAGCGGCCCTCAGGTCGGCTGATCGGGGGTGACCGTGATCGAGAAGTCGTCGCCGACGGTGATGACCCAGCCGCTGGTGGCGAGCACGTCGCCCGGCTGCAGCAGGGAGGTGAACGGTGGCTCTCCGAACAGCGGGTCGATCCGCTGCACCGTCGCGTCGCCGACGGCAACGACATGCACGGCGATGCCACTCGACGGCAGGTGGGCGTTCAGCCCCTCCGCGGCCAGCAGTTCCACGGTGACCAGCGAGCCGCTGCAGCACGGCAGCACCGCCAACCGCGTGCCGGCGTCGTCGAGCGAGGGGGCCAGCTGCACCGACCCACCGCCCGCCGGCGCCACCCAGACGTCGGTGGCCGCCAACCAGCCGGCGGTGAACAGGTTCACGGCCAGCGTGCCGGAGGCATCGCGTCGCTCGGCCTCCAGCTGCCGAGGGGCCGCACTGTTGCTCATCACGTCGAGCGCGCTCAGGTACTCGCCAGCCGGTCCGAGCGCGCTGTGCTCCCAGCCGATCGTGTGCCCGATCTCGTGCTGCACGAGATCCATCGGCGGCGCGGCGCCCCAGTCGGGGTGGAAGTCGCTCGCACCCACGTACGCGAACCGGCGCGAGTCCGCGACCGCGCACGGCGGTGCCGAGGTGCACGACCCGCCGCCACTGCCGAACCCGCCCTGCTGGTCGGCACCGTGCTCCGCGTCGGCCACCACCAGCACGGCCCGCGTGTCCCCGGCCGCGCCGGCAATGGCCTCGTCGATGCACGCCTGTGGTTCGTCGTCGACCGCCAGCGTTGCCTCACCACCCGCCACGAACACCGGCCGGTAGCGGCCGTGCGACAGCGTCTCGAAGTAGGGCGTGACGTGCTCCGCCACCACCGATGTCACCTGCTCCGGAGTGAGCGCCAGGCGCAGTGGCAGGGCGCCGTAGATGGCCGCCGTGGCGTCCTGCGTCACGTGACAGATCCACACCTCGAACCGGTCGTCTCCGGTGCTGCGCCACCGGCCGGGCTCGGTGATCGCCAGCAGTCCGTCGAGCTCCGCACCGGCCGTCACCATGGTGGACACGGCCGACGGAGGCGAGCCGTTCGGGGCGCCGCCATCGGTGCACGCGGCCAGTGCCACACCCGCCATCACCCAGCTCAGCGGTCGACCGTGCACGAGGGCAGGCTAGGTGCGGCCGGGCGGCCGCCGCGTGCCAGCATGTGTCAATGCCAGTGTCACCGATTCGAATGCGACTGCTCGGTAATCCCGTGTCGCGCACCGTCCTCTCCATCTGGGGCTGGTTCATGATCGGCGTGGTCGTCATCGTGTGGGTGCCGCTCACGTTCATCGTGTTCGTGGCGACCGCGCCCTTCGACAAGGGCCGCTACCGGGCGGGCTGGATGTTCCGCCGGCTGTGCGTCGTGCACACGTGGCTCAACCCGCTGTGGACGTTCCGCACCAGCGGGGTGGAGATCACGGACCCGCGCCGCCCGTATGTGGTGGTGGCCAACCACGAGAGCTTCGCCGACATGCTGCTCATCTCGCACCTGCCGTGGGAGATGAAGTGGCTCGCCAAGCAAGCGTGGTTCCGCTACCCACTCGTCGGCTGGTTGATGATGATGGCGGGCGACGTGAAGATCATCCGCGGCAACAAGGAGAGCATCGTCACCGCGATGCGCGGCTGTCGCGACCGGCTCGACAAGAACGTGAGCGTCATGTTGTTCCCGGAGGGCACTCGAACGCGCGACGGCGAGATGGGCGAGTTCAAGGACGGCGCGTTCCGGCTCGCCATCGAGGGCGGCCACCCGATCCTGCCGCTGGTCGTGTCCGGCACACGCCAGGCCATCCGGTCGGGCGACTGGCGGTGGAACGTCACCAACGCCGAGGTGCGAGTGCTCGAGCCGATCGAGACCACCGGTCTCACCAAGGCCGACATCGGCGACCTGCGCGACCGCGTGCGCACGCTCATCGCCGACGAGCTCGCCACCATGAAGGTCTGACGTGCCGCGACTGTTCGCGAGCGACGACGACCGAGACCTCGTGCGCGCCGAGCGCGACGTGCGCGCAGCGTTCACCGGCCTCGACCTCGACCTCAGCTCGCTCGCTGCGGTTTCCAACATCTTCCGCGCGGCCACCGCGGTTCGCAACCACATGGAGAGCGGCGTACTCGCGCAGCACGAGCTGAGCTGGAGTGCGTTCACCACCATGTTCGTGCTGCGCGTGTGGGGCGAGATGGATGCCCGTTCCCTCGCCGCCGAGGCCGGGGTCACCGCGGCCACGCTCACCGGTGTGATGAAGACCCTGGAGGCCCGCGGGTTGCTGCGCCGCAAGCACGATCGCGTCGACGGCCGGCGTGTGCTCGTCGCGGTCACGGCGAAGGGGCGCAAGGTGGTCGACGAGATCATGCCCGCGTTCAACCGCCACGAAGGCTTGGTCACGCAAGCGCTCACCGAGCAGGAGCAGATCGAGCTGGCTCACTCGCTGCGCACCATCCTGCGCACCGTCGAAGCCATCGACCTGTAGCGGTCATGGACGGCGATCGGCTCGACGCACGATCATTGTTCCGAGTCGCGCCGGCCGACTACGTGAGCGAGCGCACTCGACTGGTGAAGGCAGCGAAGGCGGAGGGGAACAAGGCCATCGCCGCCGCGTATCAGGGGTTGAAGCGACCGAACCTGCCGATGTGGGCGGTGCTGGCGGCGGCCGACGACGACGCCGTTCGCTTCCTCCTCGCAGCCACCGCGGAGGTGGCCGCGACCCAGGCCGGCGGCGGCAACAGCGGCGCGATCACCACCGCGATGCAGCACCGCCGCACCGCCATCGACGCGCTCGTCGAACGCGCCGTCGACGCACTGGCGAAGTGGGACGACGGCGCCGAGGCACGGCGGCCCGAGATCCGCTCGCTCGTCGATCAGTTGTCGCGGCTCGACCACCTCGCCGACAGCTGGCTCGACGGCACGCTGCGCGACCTGCCCGACGACTCGCTGGGCTTCGCATCGTTCACCGAGATGGCGCTGCCCGCGCGGCAGGCGAGCACAGGCGGGAAGAAGTCGGCGGGTGGGAAGCAGCCGGCACGCACCGCGCCAGCGCCAGCGAAGGTCGAGGTCGATGTCGAGGCCGCCCCGGAGCCCGCCCGCGAGACGGCCGAGGAGCGCGCCGCCCGAGCCGAGCGAGTCGCCCGCCAGCGTCAGGCGCGCAAGGACCTGGCCGCGACCACGCGCGAACTGATCACCGCAACGCGGCGCGTGGAGACCGCGACCACCGCGTTGCACGCCGCGCAGGAGGCACTGCAGCAGGCGGAAGCGGAACGAGCCGACGTGATCAAGCGTCGCGCCGACGCCGAAGCCGTGCTCGCCGACGGCGCTGACTAGCTCAGCTGGTCCCAGTCGAGGTGGTCGCGCAGGACCCGGTTCCAGCGGTTCGCGGACAGGCCGGGCCGCGTGATCGCCATCGCGACCGCGAACTTGCTCACGCGGATCGGTCGCACGCCACGCGCCCACAGGGCGCGATCCAGCGGCGTCGGTGACCCGTTGCTCTTCGTCTCGATCACCACGCTGCGACCCAGGGCAACCGGTGCACCGCCGGCGGGGGCACCGACGAGGTCGAGGTCGATCGTCGCTCGCCACTCCTCTCGCACCGGAACGAGCGTGGTACGCAGGTAACCGGTCTCGACCGACGGCCGCAGCGGCGACGTGTGCGTGTGCACGATGCCCGCCGCGTGCAACGTGTCGCCCACGAACGCGAGCTCGCGTTCCGAGAGTCCGCACTCGTCGCCACCGATCATCTCGGTGCGCGCCTTCGCCGTGCGACCCCGCGAGTCCTTGGTCTTCACCTCCAGCATGCACAACTGGTCGTCCACGTACTCGCGGCGGCGCACCTTGTAGCGGCGGCGGTGCCCGGTCGCGGCCAGCCGGTACAGGTCGAGCTGCTCGGTGTCGAAGTAGACCGAGCGATAGCGGTGCACCAGCCGTCCGCGCACCTCGAGCGCGCCGACATCGGGAAGGTCGGCCACGACGGCATGGAGCACGTCGGGACGCACCACGTACTTGCGGTCGCGGCGCGTCTGCAGCGAGGCGACCGCGTTGGCCTGTTCGAGTCCCACGGTCGGCATGCCGGCGAGCGCTCTCGACCAGGTCGCCACGGTCGAGGGTGACAGCAGCAGCTCGGTCACTGTGCGACCACCAGTTTGGTGGCGTGGCCGGACGGCTCGCTCGACTCGCGGCCGTCGAGCCGGTAGCGCACCTCCACGACCGTCGTGTCGTTCACCAGGTCGAGCCGTCGTAGCACGAGCCGCTCGACCCGAGCGTGGAGCAACGCCTCGAGCGCCCCGACGAGCTGCACTTCGTCGGCGATCGCGCGGTCGAGGGTGACGATCTGCTGGCGATGGTCGCGGAACACTCGTCGGTGGTCGCCGACGAACATCACGCCGACGATCGCGGCCGGCAGTGCGAGGGCCACCCACGCGGGGTCGACCTCGATGCCGCCGATCAGTCCGAGCGCGAGTGCGGCGAAGTAGTACGCCACCTCCTCGTGACCCAGCTCCGACGAACGCAGCCGGATGATCGACAGCGCACCGAACAGGCCGAGCCCGAAACCGGTGCCGATGCTGGTGTTGGCCGACAACGCGAGTGCCACCGTGAGCACCCCGACGTTCAGCCCGAGATACGCGACCACCATGTCGCGCCGGCGGTAACGCGGGAAGTAGAGGCCGAACACGAGGATGGCGGTGGCGACGAGGTCGATGGCGATGACGGCTGCACGAGGCATTGGCTGAACTCCTGGTGAACGTTCGATGGAATCGGCGTGAACCGCCGCTGTGCACGTTCTCATCGCAACCTGTGAGTTGTCTGTGGACGGGCTGCGACCTTGACGACAGTCGCACTCACAGACAACTCACAGGTGATGCTCACCCTGCGCAAAGAGTCGGCGAGTTGCATCGACGACAGCAATCAGACCACTCGACCCCCGAAGGGTTCTCCGTGCACACTCACGCGCATCTCCGCTCTCGACCCCTCATGGCGCGCACGCGGCGCCGTGCCCGATTCACCGCGCTGGCATTGTCGCTCGCGCTGGCCGGGTGCAGCGCCGGTGCCGCGGGTGTGAACGAGGCCACCTCCCAGACCGGCGCGAGCGTCACCGACGGCGACGACAGCGACGTCTCGGGTCTGTACGACGACAGCGTGGTCCACGACATCGAGGTCACCGTCGACCCCGACGACTACGACGAACTCATCGCCGCCTACCAGGGCTCGAGTGAGAAGATCTGGATCGAGGCGACCGTCGTCGTCGACGGCGAGACCTACCACCAGGTCGGGCTGCGATTGAAGGGCAACTCGTCGCTGTCCGGTCTCGGTGGTGGCGGGCAGATCCGGAACGTGCTGCAAGTTGACGCAGGCGACGCACCGATCGCCACCGGGACGAATGGCGAGGAGTGCACCATCGCGATCCCCGGCATCGAACCGGGCATCGAGACGGACGGTGACGCAACGACGGGCGGCGCCGTCGCCGAGAACCCGGAAGCGCTGCCGTGGTTGATCCGGCTCGACAAGTACGTCGAGGACCAGGAGCACGACGGTGTCACCGAGTTCGTCGTGCGCAGCAACAACTCCGAGACGGCGCTCAACGAAGCCGTCGCACTCGAGCTGCTGGCCGCGGCCGGGCTGGCCACACAGGACGCCACCGCGGCGCGATTCACGGTGAACGACAGCGACCCTGCACTGCGTCTCGTGATCGAGAACCCCAACGACGAGTGGGTGGTCGACCAGTTCGACGAGTCCGGCAGCGAGGCGATCGGGCAGCTGTACAAGGCCGAGAGCACCGGCGACTGGGACTACCACGGGGATGATCCGACCGCCTACGAAGAGGTGTGGGATCAGGAGGCCGGCGAGGACGATCTGACACCGCTCACCGAGTTCCTGGCGTTCGTGAACGACAGCACCGACGAGGAGTTCGCCGCCGAGTTGGCCGACCGTCTCGACGTGGAGGCGTTCGCCCGCTACCTCGCGATCGAGGACCTGATGGACAACTTCGACGACATCGAGGGTCCCGGCAACAACGCCTACCTCTACTTCGACCCCGACACGGGGGTCGCCACGGTGGTCGCCTGGGACCACAACCTCGCGTTCTCGGTCGGCATGGGCGGCATGGGCGGCGGCGGGCCGGTCGGCGCGCCGGGTGGCAGGTTCCCCTCCGGCGAGATGATCGAGCTGCCCGAGGGATGCGAGCTGCCCGCCGACTTCGAGCCGGGCGCACGACCCGGAGGCGCCGGCGGGAACGGTGGGGATGGCGGTTTCCCACAGATGATGAACGGGTCGAACATCCTGGTCGAACGGTTCAACGAGGTGGCGGAGTTCGCCGCGCTGTACGACGCCGCGGTCGAGGAGCTGACGGCCGAGCTGTTCGCCGACGGCACCGCCGACGAGCTGCTCACCCAATGGGCCGACATGCTCACCGACCAGGCCGCCGACCTGGTGAGCGCCGACACGATCGAGGCCGAGGCACAGCAGGTGCGCGATGCGTTCCCGGGCGAGTGACTGCAAGAATGAGCGCGCGATGAGCAACGACAGAAGGCGAGCATGAGCGAGCGGGTGCTCGTGGTCGACGACGAGGAGAACATCGTCTTCCTCGTCGAGTCGGCACTGCAGTTGCAGGGCTACACGACGTGCGCTGCGCACGACGGCCGCGCCGCACTCGCCGCGCTCGAGGAGTTCCGTCCCGATCTGGTGGTGCTCGACGTGATGCTGCCCGACGTCGACGGGTTCACCGTGCTGCGCCGCATGCGCGACAACGGCTCGCAGGTGCCGGTCATCTTCCTCACCGCTCGCGACGCCACCGACGACCGCGTGCACGGACTCACCGTGGGCGGCGACGACTACATGGTGAAGCCGTTCGCGGTGGCGGAGCTGGTGGCCCGAGTGCGCCTCTCGCTCCGCCGACGTGGCGGGAACGACAGCGAACGCACCTTGCGCTGTGCCGACCTGGAGTTGGACGACGACGCGCATCGCGTCACGCGTGGCGGCGAGGTGGTGTCGCTGTCGCCCACCGAGTACACGCTGTTGCGCTACCTCCTCGTGAACAGTGGGCGGGTGGTCACCCGCGCGCAGATCCTCGACCACGTGTGGCAGTACGACTTCGAGGGCGACTCGTCGGTGGTCGACACGTTCATCAGCTACGTGCGCCGCAAGATCGACCACGTGGAGCCGAAGCTGGTGCACACCATCCGCGGCGTCGGCTACACGTTGCGCGAGGACTGACATGTCGTTGCGCGCTCGACTCGTCGTCGTCTTCGTGATCGTGGTCGCGGCGCTGGTCACGTCGGTCGCACTGGTGGTGGGGAACCAGCGCGACTTCCTCATCGACCAGATCGACACCGAGCTGCGCAGCGCGGGTCGGTTGGCGAGGGTGGGCGACCCCATCGTCGTCCCCGAGGTGAGGCCGTTCCCCGAGCCCCCCACAGACTCCGCCGAGGTCGGCCCCATCTCCGACCTGTTCGTCGGGATCATGCGGCCGGACGGCGTGTTGTTCGTGCTCTCGCAGGGACAGCTGCTGTCCGACGTGCCCGCGGTCGACATCGAGCAGCTGGCCGCGGAAGGCGACGCCTCCGAGCTGGCGGCCACACGACCCGGCGTGCCGATCGAGCCGTTCACCACCGGGGCCCTGGAGACCGACGAGCGCTTCCGCGTGAGCGCCACTCCGATGAGCGACGGCAACTGGGCGATCGTCGCGCAACCACTCGGCGAGACGGATGCCGCCGTCAACCGACTGCTGCTGACGCTGGCCATCGGGTCGCTGCTGGTGGTGCTCGCGTTGGCGCTGGCCATGTGGTGGGTCGTGCGGCTGGGCCTGCGACCGATCGCGGCGATGACCCGTACGGTCACTGCGATCGCAGCGGGCGACCGCAGCCAACGAGTCGAGACCGCAGCCGCCACCACCGAGACCGGCAGGTTGGGCACGGCGTTCAACGACATGCTCGACCAGCGCGATGCCGCCGAGGACCGCTTGCGTCAGTTCGTCGCCGACGCGTCGCACGAACTGCGCACTCCGCTCACCTCCATTCGCGGCTACCTCGACCTGTCGCTCGACGGCGGCTTCGGCGAGCACCAACGCGACGACGTGATGCGCCGCATCCGTTCCGAGTCGCGCCGCATGCACGACCTGGTGGAGGACCTGCTGCTGCTGGCGAGCCTCGACCAAGGGCGGCCGTTGCGCAGCGACCCGGTGGACATGCGGGTGGTGGCCGACGACGCGGCATCCGACGCGAAGGCGGTGCAGCCGACGCGACGGATCGAGGTCGAGGTCGATGAGTCGTCGCCGCCATTGGTGGTGCAGGGCGACGACATGCGCCTGCGGCAGGTGGTGGCCGGGCTCGTGCAGAACGCCATCGATCACACGCCGGCCGACAGCCACATCGTGCTCACCGTGCGCCACGACGGCGACGCGGTGGAACTGGCCGTGGCGGACGACGGCCCGGGCATGGAGCCCGAGGCCGCATCACGCGTGTTCGACCGCTTCAGCCGCGGCGACCCGTCGCGCAGCCGGCAGGGTGGCGGCGCCGGACTCGGCCTCGCCATCGCCACCTCGATCGTGCAGGCCCACGGCGGCACCCTCACGCTGCACACCGAGGTCGGCAACGGCTGCACCTTCCGCATGCGAGTGCCCACCGCTCGGTGACGGAGAAACCCGTCGAGAGACTAGGTGTCAGATTGATACCATCCCCTCATGGCCATGACCCTGCGATTGACCGACGCCGAGCAGGAAGCGTTGCGAGCACGCGCCGCGACTGAAGGCATCTCGATGCAGGAGGCGGCGCGGCGCGCAGTTCGCGAGTTCGTCGAGCGCGGATCACATCGGGATCGCGTGAGCGTGGCCGCTGAACGAGTCGTCGAGGCGCATGCCGACGCGCTCGATCGACTCGGCCGATGAATGTCGATGTCGAGTTCCTCGATCTCGACGACGTGATCGAACTCATCCGCCGCTTGCTCGGCGACCCACCACCCATCCGAGACATCGGATTGCTCGGTTCAGCAGTCGCGCGTCCGCAGACCACAGTCTTCGGACACGACGCGTATCCGGATCTGTGGTCGAAGGCAGCTGCTCTCCTCCAATCCATCGTCAACAACCACGCACTGATCGACGGCAACAAGCGACTGGGCTGGTTGGCAACAGCGGTCTTCCTCGAGATCAACGGCATCGCTGTCACCCACGTCTCGAACGACGAGGTCTACGACTTCGTCATCGACGTCGCCGCCACGAATCCGCCCTTCAAGCAGATCGCCGCAACGCTCCACGCGCTCGTGACGGGCGACCAGTAGCGGCAGCTACTGACGGGCCGCTGCTTCGCGGACGAGCCAGACGAAGGCGGGGTCGATGGTGTCGCTGAGCATCTCGGGGTGCCACTGCACCGCGAACACCTCCGGACGACCGGCCACCTCGAACGCCTCGACCACACCGTCCTCAGCCGTGCCGGTGACCACCACACCCTCGCCGGGCCGGCCGACGGCCTGGTGGTGGAGGCTGTTGGTGAGGATCTCGCCGCCGTAGATCTCCTCCGCGCGGCTGCCCGGCGCCACGCGAACGGTGTGGCAGCGCTCGATGCGCGGCACGTCCCACAGCGCATGCGTCTCGTGCTCGTCGAGGTGCTGCACCAGCGTGCCACCGAGTGCGATGTTGAGCAGCTGCGCACCGCGGCACACGCACAGCATCGGGATGCGTGCGTCGAGTGCGGCCCGGATGAGCGCCAGCTCCCAGTCGTCGCGACCGCGCTCCACCTTGCCCAGCTCGGGGTGCGGCTCCTCGCCGTAGAGGTCGGGGTCGGGGTCCGCGCCGCCGGTCATCACCAGTCCGTCGAGCCGCTGCACGATCTGCTCCGGCGACGTGTTGCGCGTGAGCTGCACCGGCAGTGCGCCGGCCTTCTCGAGCACCTTCGGGTACTCGCTGAGGTGCACGTCGACCTCCTCGCCGTGCAGCGCGGCGTAGTCGAACAGCGGGATCGACTCGGCCGGCCAACGTCGGCCCGACAACCCGATCAGCGGCGGACGGCTGGCCCCCACACGACTCATGCCCACCGGACCTGCACCGGCAGTCGCTTCATGCCGCAGATGAAGTTGCTGCGCAGACGTTCGACGGGGCCCGCGAGCTGCACCGACGCGACCCGCGGCAGCAGCTCCTGGAACAACAACTTCAACTCCATGCGAGCGAGCTGCGCGCCGAGGCACAGGTGCGGGCTGCGCAGGTTGAACGCGACGTGGTCGTTGGGCGTGCGGTGGATGTCGAACCGGAAGGGGTCGGGGAACTGGCGCTCGTCGTAGTTCGCGGAGCTGAACCACTCGAGCACCTTGTCGCCCTTCTTGATCAGCTTGCCGTGCATCTCGACGTCCTGCGTGGCGGTGCGACGGAAGTGCATGGTGACCGACCCCCAACGCAACACCTCCTCGACCGCGCGATCCACCACGTCGTCGTCGCGGTCGATGCACGCCTGGCGTAGCTCGTGGAACTGGTCGGGCCGCTCGGCGAGCGCCTTCAGACCTGCGGCCATCGTGTAGCGGGTGGTGTCGTTGCCGGCGCTGATCATCAGCACGAACAGGTTCTTGAACTGCAGGTCGGTGAGGCACTCGCCGTCGATGGTGGGCGACAGCAGCGCGGAGATGAGGTCGTTGCTCGGGCAGCCGCGACGCAGCTCGGCCTGGCGCTCCGCGTACTCGTACAGCTCGAGCGCGGCGGGCGACCGGAACGGGATGTGCTTGAACTGGTCGGTGTCGGTGAACCCGACCGGGTAGTCGGTCATCTCCGGGTCGAGGTTGCCGAGCAACGCGTCGCCTTGCTTCACCAGCCAGTCACCGTCGCTGTCGGGCACGCCGAGCATGCGGCCCAGCATGCGCATCGGCAGCTGCTTGGCGATGAGCTCGGTGTAGTCGAAGTGCTCGCCGACCTCGGTGGCTTCCAGCACCACGTCGCGCGCCAGCCCGCGGATGCCGTCCTCGTACGTGTAGACCTCGCGCCGGCTGAACGGCTTGCTCACCAGTCGCCGGTAGCGCGTGTGCTCGGGCGGGTCGTACTCCAGCATGTTGCGGCGCAGATCGAAGTCGTCGCCCTCGATCTCCTCGAGCGTGATGCCCTGCGCGCTGGAGAACAGCTCGACGTGCTGGCTCACGTAGAGCAGGTCCTCGTAGCGCGTGACGGCCCAGAATCCCTTGCCGCCGTCGTGCTCCGGCCACCAGCTCACCGGGTCGTCGTCGCGCAGCCGCTTGAACGTGGCGTGCGGGAACCCGTCGAGGTACGAGTCGGGGTCGACGATGTCGAGGTCGTCGCGCCCGAAGACGACGTTGCCGTCGGCATCGAGGTCGGGTCCGGAGCTCATGCCGTTCCTCCCATGACAGTCGTTCCTCCTGCAAAGGTGGTCGCGACGCTTCGCCAGTACCCACCGATGATCTCTCGCACTTCCAGCCGGGCCACTTCCTCCACCGGGCTGGGCAGCAGCTCCAGCTCGGCGTCGCCCACCCAGGCCTGGCCCAGCTCCACGTCGCGTCCACTCATCGTGACCAACTCGCTGTAGGTGTCGGTGCCGTCGCCTTCGATGCGGGGCATGTAGCGCGAGTGGATCATCGGGTGGCCGTTGACGAAGCCGTTGCCGGCGCTCTGCTCGCGCAGCGTGACGTGGGCGTTGACGATGCGGCGATCGTGGTACGCCACCGTGCCCGAGAACCGGCCGCCGGGTGCGACGCGCGGCCCCGCCTTGCCGAGCGTGACCGGGCGGGTCTGCCAGATGCTGCCCAGCTTCTTCGGGTAACCCTGGAAGTGACCGCGCACCATCGCGAAGTCCTTGTCGACCCAGATGTAGACGCAGCGGCTGTAGATGGTGCCCTGGTACGCGCACCGCACCACGAGGAAGGCTTCCTTGTACTGGGAGCGCACCGGATCGTCGAGCTCGCTGAGGTCGTCGCCGCAGCTCTGCCAGTCGGCGAAGATCATCGCGACCGCGCCGGGGTCGTGCTCGTCGGGCACGAGCGTGAGCGGCTCGGGCAGCAGCTCGGCCACGCGCGACGGGTCGGTGCGGAACTCCACGGTCATCAGGTCGCCGCTGTAGTGCCAGGGCATGTCGGGCAACATCGACGCTCCACCCAACGCCGTGCGAGGGAAGATGAAGCCGTTCAGATGGGTCATGAGTCGGCACTATAGTTCGGTCCCTAACGAGTGCAGACCGTGGCGCCCAGCCGAGGAGACCAATGGCCGACATCAGAAGGATCCTGCTCGACGGGTACCCCACCGTCATGGTGCGCGAGCACGACGTGCTCGTGGCACGCGACGGCCGCACCATCAGCGTCGACGAAGCGGTGCACCTGTCGCCGGTCGAGCCGACCAAGATCATCTGCTGCCACCTCAACCACGTGTCGCGCGTGGTCGAGTTCGGCGTCTCGCTGCCGCCCGCACCCACCTACTTCCACAAGCCGATCAGCGCGCTCAACGCGCACGGCGCCGCGGTGGTGCGGCCCAGCAACTGCAAGTGGCTGAACTTCGAGGGCGAGGTGGCCATCGTCATCGGCCGCACCTGCCGCAGCATCAGCCACGCCGAGGCAGGCGACTACATCGCCGGCTACACCATCGCCAACGACTACGGCTTGCACGACTTCCGCGACACCGACAGCGGCAGCATGCTGCGCGTGAAGGGCGCCGACACGCTGTGCCCGCTCGGCCCCGGCCTGGTGACCGGCTGGGACTTCCACGGCAAGCGCATCCGCACGCTCGTCAACGGTCAGGTGAAGCAGGACGGCAGCACCGACGAGATGGCCTGGGACATGCACTACCTGGTGGCCGACATCGCTCGCCTCATCACGCTCGTGCCCGGCGATGTCATCCTCAGCGGCACGCCGGCCATCAGCCGCAGCGTGCAACCCGGCGACGTCGTCACCGTCGAGGTCGAAGGCCTCGGCGCGCTCACCAACCACATCGTCGAAGGCCCCACACCGGTGAGCGACGAAGTGGGTGCGCAACCCACCGAGACCGAAGAGGTGCTGAGCACCGCGATGGGCGGCGACTGGCCGCTGCGCGGTCAGCGCCGTCCCAACAACACCGACCGCAGCGAGCTGCCGTTCCCGCGCGTGCACCCGAAGCTGCCCGCAGGGTTCGACCAGTGAGCCCGTTCACCGGCGGCACCCGCGTCGAAGTCGGCGGTGTGTCGGTGAGCACCGACCACTACATCGGTGGCCGGCGCGTGTCGTCGCCGTTCACGTTCGAGGACCGCTCACCGCTCGACTGGTCGGTGAAGCTCGCCGACGTGTCGCGCGGCGACGACTCCATCGCCGACCTCGCGATCACCGCAGCGGTCGAGGCCTTCCCCGCATGGGCCGCGCTCGGACCCTCCGGGCGAGCGGAGATCATGCACCGGCTGGCCGACCTCATCGACGCGAACATCCCGTCGCTGGCCGCGGTCGAGTGCCTCGACATGGCGATGCTGGAAGAGAGCCTGCGACTGCGCGTGCTCGCCCGCGGCGCTCGCAACTTCCGCGCGTACGCCGACCTGGCCGCCGGATACGAGGAGCGCGTGTGGTCGAGCAACGGCACGGCCAACCGCGTCATCCGCATGCCGGCCGGCCCCACCGTGGTGATCACGCCGTGGAACGCACCGTTCATGCTCAGCACGTGGAAGTGCGCGCCGGCGCTGGCCGCCGGCAACACGGTGGTGCTGAAGCCGGCCGAGTGGAGCCCGCTGTCGTGCAGCCTGCTGGCCGACCTCGCGCACGAGGCGGGCATGCCGCCCGGCGTGTTCAACGTGGTCCAGGGCATCGGCGAGGAAGTGGGCGCCGCGCTCGTGCGCGACCCGCGGTTGAAGCGCATCAGCTTCACCGGCTCGCCGGCCACGGCGCGCCACATCGGCGTGGCCGCGGCCACCAACATCGTGCCGTTCACCGCCGAGCTCGGCGGCAAGGGCCCGTTCGTGGTGTTCGCCGACGCCGACCTGCCCGCCGCGGCGAAGAAGGCTGCCGGCCAGTACGACGACAGCGGCCAGGTGTGCCTCGCAGGCACCCGACTGCTGGTGGAGGCCAGCGTGCGCGACGAGTTCCTGCGCCTGTTCGACGAGTTCGCCGACCAGCACGTGCTCGGCGACTCGCACGACCCGGCCACCACCATCAGCCCGATGATCCACCCCGACCACGTGGCCAACGTGGCCGGTTTCGTCGACCGCGCCCGCGCCGCCGGCGACACCATCCTGCGCGGCGGCCAGCCGTCACCGCTCGGCGGCGACGACGGTCTGTGGTACGAGCCGACGCTCATCGAGCCTGCGTCGAACGACAGCGAAGTCGTGCAGCGCGAGATCTTCGGGCCGGTACTCACGTTCCAGACGTTCACCGACGAAGCCGATGCCGTCCGGTTGGCGAACAGCACCGAGTACGGCCTCAGCGCCATCGTCTACACCGGCTCGCAGGAGCGCGCCGAGCGGATGGGTCGCGCCATCCGCGCCGGCACCATCTGGACCAACTGCTTCCTGGTGCGCGACCTCACCGCGCCGTTCGGCGGGTGCGGCATCAGTGGAATCGGCCGCGAAGGCGGCGACTACGCGCTCGACTTCTACAGCGACCTGAAGATGTTCCAGGTGCTCGAAGGCACCACCGGCTGACGCGCTCGCGTCAGGCGTCGGACTTGGAGGCGGCGATCTCGGCGCGGACGGCGTCCATGTCGAGTGCCTTCACCTGACCGATCAGGTCTTCCAGCGCGTGCGAGGGCAACGCCCCGGCCTGCGAGAACACCTGGATGCCGTCGCGGAACACCATCAGCGTGGGGATCGAGCGGATGCCGAGGGCACCGCTGAGGCCGCCTTCGGCTTCGGTGTCGACCTTCGCGAACACGGCGTCGGGGTGGTTCTGCGCGCTCTGCTCGAAGACGGGTGCGAATGAACGGCAGGGACCGCACCACGAGGCCCAGAAGTCGACGAGCACGATGCCGTCCTGGAGGACGGTGCTCTCGAACTTGTCGGTGGTGAGTTCAACGGTTGCCATTGGGGGTTGCTCCTGTCGCGTGTGGCTGCGCCGGAAGTGGTGGCGCACGATCTTCAACCCATACCCGCCTGGGTATATTCCCACACGTCAGTCCGCCGCCGGAGGGTGGCGGGATGATTCACTGAGCGTGTGCAGCCGGGAGCGACCGCAACGTGAGCAGCATGGGCGCACGCCTGGCGCTGGTGGCCGGGTCGCTGGCCGCGGCCGCCGCCGGGTGGGTCGTCGCGCGCCAGTTCGGCAGCGACGAGACCGCGTCGACCGCACGATCGGCGGTCGCGTTGTACGACTGTCCGGCCGAAGGTGGCCGGCCGATCGGACAGGTGCAGGCCGGCGACCAGCTGTGGGTGATCGGCGTCACCGACGACCGCTGGGCCGTGGTGCGCCACCCCACCGACAACGACCGCCCGGCCTGGGTGGCGCTGGCGCAGCTCGACACCGACGCCGACTCGGGCGACGTGCCCACGCTGAGCTGTGCGGCAGCGATGGACACCGTTGGCAGCGCTCCGAGCGACTCGGCGCAGGTGGCCACCACCATCCCGGGAACCACCACCACCGCCGTCCTGGCCACCACCACGTCGGCGGCCAGCACCACCAGTTCCACGAGCACCACCGTGGTCACCGACCTCATCCCGCCCGTCGTCACGGTCACGTCGGACCGCGAGTGGCTCTACGTGCTCACCGGCGTGGAACCCTGCGCCAGCGAGTCCGTCATCATCGTGACCATCGAGGTGGCCGACCCCACGGTGCCACTCACCATCCGCTCCATCGTCGCCAACTGGAACGCGCCGGCAGGGCCGCAGACGGCGAACCTCACGCCCGTCGGTGGGAACCGGTTCTCGTTGCAGATCCCCACCAACGGGCCGGCCGGTGGCGAGACCCCGCTGACGCTCACTGCCACCGGTTCCGACGGCGCCGGCAACGTCGGCACCGGCCAACTGGTGGTCGCACTGCGCGATCCGAACAGCTTCGGATGTGCCGGATGAGGCGCCGCAACTCGCTCCCGCCCTCGCTCGTCATCGGGCTGCCCGTGCTGCTGCTGGCGGTCGGTGGCGGTGCCGGCTGGCTCACGCGCGACACGTCCGACGACTCGGCCGGGTCCACGCAGGTCGCCGCGGCGGACGATCCGCTCCCCGGCTCGTTCGTCCAGGTCGCGCCACTCCTGCCGCTGCCCGATGCGGCGAACGCGGCCGTCGTCGACCCTGCATCGATCATCGGGCTCGACACGTCGACGGCGCAGTTCGTGCCCGCCGGCGCCGCGCTCGCGTTGCCGTTGACCGTCGGCGACACGGCGACCGCCGTCGATGCCGCCACGTACCAACCGCTCACGTCTGCCGGGGGTCTTCCCGCGGCGGTGGCCTTCCCGGTCGACCCCACGCCGACCGACTCGCTCGCTCCGGTGGTCGCGGCACCCAGCACACTGGCGCCACCGAACGACGCGGTCGTCGTCGCGCCCACCACCGCCGCTCCCGGCGTGGTCGTGTCGCCCGGCGACGTGCCCATCTTCCGCGACCGGTGCACGTTCAGCTCCGCGTGCGCGGGCGCACCGGCCGCGGTGCGCGCCGAGCCGGCCGACGCCGAAGGCCTCGAGCTCGCCCCCCTGGTGGTGTCCACCCCAGCCGCGGGCGCGGCCGGGTTCGCCGACCTGTGCCGCGACGTCGAGGGGCCGGCGGTGCCCGACCCGTTCCTCTCCGCCGCCACCCGGCCCACGGTCGCGGTGCTGGTGAACCAACCCTCGACACTGGCCCTCACCGGCACGTGGGCCGACGGCACGCCACTGGCGAAGACCACGATGGTCACGCTCCCCGCGCACGACGCCGAGTGGCGGCGGGCATGGGAGCAGGACAAGGTGCAGCGGCACATCGTCGCGTGCGTCACGTTGCCGCTCGACGAGGTCCGCGCGCATGCCGGTGGTGGCGTCGCCGAACTGCGATCGTCGGTGCTGGCGATCAGCGCCACCGGGCGCGCCGAGGTCACCGGTCAGGTGACACTGAACATCCCCACCGACGGCAACGATCCGCTGTTCGTGGATCGCGTCACCGTTGCCAACCGTGGCGAGCAACGACTCGTCAACGGCGTGCTCTACCCGACCGTGCACGTGCACTACGCCTTCCTGTCCGACGCAGTGGTGCCGGCCGGCACCGGGCTCGATCCGACCGCCGTCCGTGTCTTCGATCACCACGCGCTGGTGGAGGGCGCCGACTGCTCCGGCTGGGCCGTGAACCAGCAGGGCCGCTCGCGCACCGCCGGCGGCAGCTACGACGTCACGATCGAGCAGCGCTCCGTGGCCGGCCGCGACCGCACGGTCACGGTGGTCGACGGTGAGGTCTACCTCGACCCCACGCTGCCGGGTGGCTGGCAGGGTCACTTCTGCGTGCGTCTCGCGGTCACCGACGACCCAGAGGAAGCGGCCGACCGCGCGTTCACGCTGGCACTGCGCGGCAACACCGTGCGCGGGCCGCGATCGGCCGACTATGCGGTGAGCGTGCTGCTCGACGATCCGGCGTTCCCCGCCGACTGGGCGCTGCAGACCACCTGGGCCGCATCCAACGCGATCGGCCGGCCCGGCCTGCTGATGTGCAACACGGTCGAGCTCGCCGGCGATTCTCCCGGCGCGTCGTGCGCCTCGAGCGCGCGACTCGCGCCCGACGGCATCGTGGTCAGCCTGAAGGTCATCGATCCGGCCGGCGACGAGCACCCCGTGGTCGCGGTGCTCGTGCCGGTGAACACCGCGGCCTGCAACCCCGACGACCCGTTCGGCTTCGTCAGCAACGGCTGCGACACCGGTTTCACCCGCCCGCTCGCACTGCGCTTCGACGGCGGCGACGACCTCGACTCGGTGCGAGTGGTGGTGCAGGTCGACCGTACGGCA
>JAUXQB010000033.1 GCA_030685215.1 Actinomycetota bacterium | reverse complement strand
TCTACGTGCCGCTGGTCAACTGGGCGCTGATGGTCGCCTGCGTCGGGCTGGTCATCGGCTTCAAGACCTCCACCGCGCTGGCAGCGGCGTACGGCATCGCGGTCACGATGACCATGGCCATCACCACGCTCATCTTCTTCCGCGTGCTCACCGATCGCTGGATGTGGGCGCGCTGGAAGGCGTTCCTGGTGTGCGTGCCCATGCTCGTGGTCGAGATGGGCTTCCTCGGCGCGAACATCCCCAAGATCCCCCACGGTGGCTGGTTCGCGCTCGGCGTCGGCGCTGTCCTGATGGTGCAGATGCAGACCTGGCGGCGCGGTCGCCAGCTGGTCGCGGCTCGCATCAAGCGCGGCGAGCGGCCGATCAACGAGGTGCTCGACGAGCACACCGACATCAAGAAGGTCAACGGCACCGGTGTCTTCCTGTTCAAGGATCTCGGCCAGGCGCCGCCCGCGCTCGTCAACAACCTCAACCACAACAAGGTGCTGCACCGCACCACGCTCATCGTCAGCGTCGAGACCGCCGACGCGCCACGCGTGGATCCCGCCGAGCGCGCCGAGGTCACCAAGGTGGAGCCGGGCGTGTTCCAGGTGCTGCTCACCTACGGCTTCATGGAAGACCCCGACGTGCCGTACGCGCTGTCGCAGCTCACCACGCGCGGGCTGGTGTTCGACCCGTCCGACGTCACCTACTTCATCGGACGAGAGTCGGTGGTCGCCGGCAAGGCACCCGGCATGCACCCCGCGTTCGAGCATCTCTTCGTGTGGCTGAACCGTGGCGCCGACAGTGCGGTGCGCTTCTTCAACCTGCCCGACGAGCGAGTGTTCGAAGTCGGTTCGCGCGTCGAGATCTGACCCGCCTGCCACCGGTCGGCCTGACGTGACTTGACGTCGCCGCGCTAACCTCCGCGGACGGGGGTATTGCGCCATGACCAGCGACAGCACAGACCACGACACCATCGACGCGTTGCTCGACGAGCAGCGCACGTTCCCGCCGTCGGCGCAGTTCAAGCGCGACGCGCTGGTCGCCGACACCTCGCTGTACGACGAGGCCGCGACCGACTACCAGGGCTTCTGGGCGCGCCAGGCGGCCGACCTGCTCGACTGGGCCGACGAGTGGCACACCATCTGCGAGTGGGAGCTGCCCTACTCGAAGTGGTTCGTCGGTGGCCGTCTCAACGTCAGCCACAACTGCCTCGATCGCCACGTGAACGAGGGTCGCGGCGACAAGGTGGCCATCCACTGGGAGGGCGAGCCCGGCGACAGCCGCACCATCACCTATGCCGACCTGCTGGCCGAAGTGCAGCGCTTCGCGAACGCGTTGAAGAGCCTGGGCGTGCAGCAGGGCGACCGCGTCAACATCTATCTGCCGATGATCCCCGAGGCCGCGGTGGCCATGCTCGCGTGTGCGCGCATCGGTGCCGCTCACAGCGTGGTGTTCGGCGGGTTCAGCGCGCAGAGCCTCACCGATCGCATCAACGACGCCGAGGCGAAGGTGCTCATCACCGCGGACGGCGGCTATCGCCGCGGCGAGGTGTTCCCGCTCAAGCCGGCCGCCGACGAAGCCATCGCCGGCTGCCCGTCGATCGAGCACGTGGTCGTGGTGCGACGCGGCAACAACGAGGTGCCGATGGTCGACGGGCGCGACCACTGGTACCACGACCTCGTCGACGCCGCCGACGCGGTGTGCCCTGCCGAGCCGATGGACAGCGAGCAACTGCTGTTCCTGCTGTACACCAGCGGCACCACCGGCAAGCCGAAGGGCATCATGCACACCAGCGGCGGCTACCTCACGCACGTCGCGTTCACGCACAAGTACGTGTTCGACCTCCACGACGACGACGTGTACTGGTGCACCGCCGACGTCGGCTGGATCACCGGCCACAGCTACATCGTCTACGGCCCGCTCGCCAACGGGGCCACGCAGGTGATGTACGAAGGCGTACCCAACTACCCGGCCAACGACCGCTTCTGGGCCATCATCGA
>JAUXQB010000022.1 GCA_030685215.1 Actinomycetota bacterium | reverse complement strand
CCACGGTGTCGAAGGAAGCCACCTGTCGTTCCAACTCGCGAGCCATCGTGCCCTGACCGGCGACGACGTGCGGGTGTTCGAACGGATGCACCGCGAGGGCGCCGGTGGTGAGCTGATGCGCGGTGGCAGCGGCCTGCGCGTCGTCGTAGAGGCCGTCGATCACGTGCACGGTGGCGCCCAGGGCAGCGATTCGATCGCGCTTCATCGTCGGACTGCTCGACGGCACGAAGATCTCGGCGGCGACACCGAGACGCTGCGCGACGAACGCGACCGCCGCGCCGTGGTTGCCGCCCGAGGCGGCGACCAACCCTGCCGCCGGCAACTCGCCCGCGGCGAGCACGCGATTGAACGCCCCCCGAGGCTTGAAGCTGCCGACGTGCTGCAGCAGCTCGAGCTTGAGGGTGACGGGGTGAGACGTGGTGTACGGCAGGTCGAGCTCGGCAGCGTCGACCTGCAGCACGGGCGTGACGCGCACGTGTGAGCCGATCCGTGCAGCGGCCGCGTCGATGTCGGCGGGTGTCACCGCGGGCTCCACGTGGATCGTCGACCGTTCGGGCATGCGGGCGAGCATACGAGGCAGGGATCGCGCGTCGTTGGTGCGCGACGAAGCGGTCACCGAAGTGGTGCACGGACCCGCACTATGGTGTCGGCCCATGAGCACTCCGCCTCCGCCGCCGCCGCACAATGGTCCCGGCGGCTTCCAGCCCCCTCCCGGCTATCAGCCCTACTCGGGTCAGCCGACGGCGGCCACCACCAACAGCGGCATGGCAGTGGCATCGCTGGTGCTCAGCCTCGTCGGTCTCGTCCCATGCTTCTGGGGACTGCAGATCCCCGGCCTGCTCGGCATCATCTTCGGCTTCATCGGCCTCAAGCAGACGAAGGACAACGCGCGCCGCGGTCGCGGCATGGCGATCGCCGGTCTCGTCATCGGCATCATCCTCGTGCTCATCGCTGTCGCCGTCATCATCTACGTGCTCACCAGCGACAACTGCGTGCGCGACGGCTCGTCCATCGTCTGCACCTGAGCCGCTGGCACCTGAGGGCGTGCGTCACACCTCGGGTGGCGGCCAGGCGGAGGCTTCCACCACCTGGCCGTCGGCATCACGGGTGAGCACCCACACGCTGGCCTTGCGCCAGTTCGGTTCGCCGACGAACCTGCAGCCGCGGCGTTGCAGCGCGCTCATCGTGTCGGGGATGACATCGCCGTGGCTGCACAGCACGCTGCCGTCGGGCAGCTCGGCGAGCAGGTCGAGTGCACCGTCGAACGGCGCCGCCTCGCTCAGGCGTTCGTCCTCGCGCAGTGGCGCGCGCAGCACCAGCGCCAGCGGCTGCAGCGTCTGCAGGCAGCGTTCGTAGGGGCTGCTCACCAACTCGCCGTCGGCGACGCGGGCGAGCGACCGCGCGAGCGCATCGGCCTGTCGCCGACCCTCCTTCGACAGCGGTCGCAGGCGATCGTCGCCCTTCCACGCGGCGCGGTCACCCGCCTTGGCATGGCGAACAAGATAGAGCATCAGCGCGATGCGGACTCGCGCGTGGCGGCCATGTGCCGAGCGCTCAGCTGACGGACCAGGACGAAGTAGACCACCGTGGTGCCGACCCCGATGACGGCCATGGCGATGTTGAAGGTGGCGAACTTGTCGAACTGCTCGGCGATCGTCTCCATGTCGCCGGCATTGGTCAACTGGCTGATGGTGTTGGCGGAGGTGGCGAGCCCGGCCAACGGCAGCAGGCCGTAGAGCACCCACCAGATCGTGATGATGGGAGCAACCGGACCCTTCTTCCAGTTCGGGTCGTCGTAGCCACAGTCGGGGTCGCTGCCGCGCCACAGCTCCTTGAACATCAGCCACGGCACCACGTAGAGCACGCACGGCGGCACGAACCAACCGCCGATGCCCCATCCCGGTGCCCAGGTGGCACCGCGGCGGCCGAGTGCTCGCAGGTTGCTGGCCATGCGGAACATCCAGATCATGGTGAGCACTGCGACGGGGATGATGAGCAGGCCGGCGAGCGAACCGAGGTTGGCCTGTGTGGCGTCTTCGAATTCGCTCTCGGTGATGCTGCCGTCGATGAGCTCGCGGGCCTTGTCGGTGAGGGTGATGGTGGAGAAGATGCCGAGCACCTGGAACGGCACCATGATGATGAGCAGCACTGCCAACGCCTTCGCGAGCCCGGCGATCTTCTGTGTGCCCTGCGCGACCGAGCCCTGTCCGCCGTAGGCGACGTAACCGGGCGGGGGGATGGAGTGGGGCGGGGGAGGAGGCGGCAGATCCGACATCTGGCACACCTTACGCGCGTGGCGTGCGTCGCCCGGGTGGGGGCAGACTGTCGGAATGGGATTCTTCGACCGCAACCGTGACGAACTCGTCGCCAAGGGTTACGACCCGGCGCGCCTGCCGTCGGGGCAGTACCTCACCGACCGCTTCCCCGTGCTGCACGTCGGAGATGTGCCCACGTACGCGCCCGGCGAGTGGTCGCTCACGGTCGAAGGCCTCGTCGAGCGACCGTTCACGATCGGGCTCGACGAGCTGAAGGAACTGCCGTCGGTGACGCTCACGTTCGACATCCATTGCGTCACCAAGTGGAGCAAGTTCGACACCAGCTGGACCGGCGTGCGCGTGCGCGACCTGTTCGACCGCGCAGGGGTGCACCCGTCGGCCACGCACGTGATGGAGCACGCCGAGTTCGGCTACACCACCAACCTCCCGATCGCCGACATCACCACCGACGAGGCGATCGTGGCCTACGCGTACGAGGGCGAGGAGATCGAGCCGATCCACGGTGGCCCGGTGCGCATCGTGGTGCCGCACCTCTACTTCTGGAAGAGCGCGAAGTGGGTGCGCACCTTGGAGCTCCGCGACGAAGACCGTCCCGGCTTCTGGGAACGCAACGGCTACCACATGTACGGCGACCCCTTCCAAGAGCAGCGCCACTGGGGCGACTGACCGCCCTTTCAGTCGAGCGCGGACGGGCGCTTCGCGCGGACCTTCTTGGTGACCAGCCAGTTGTTCTTGCCGAGCTGGCGGGTGCGGGTGAAGCCCTGCCGCTCGAACATCGAGATCGTCGCGTTGTAGAGGAACGCGTTCGCCACCTTGCGACCCTCGACGTCCTCGGGCGAGCTCTCCACGACGCCACCACCGAGCTTCGCGATCTCCGCGAGTGCACCCTTCAGCGCTGCATCGGCAACGCCTTTGCGCCGGTACTTCGAGTCGACGAAGAAGCAGGTGATGCGCCAGTCGGGCGGGGCGCCCGCGCCCTCGCGGTAGCGGCGCCCGAACTTGATGCGCGTGAGCTCCTCGGGCGAGCCGAACTGGCACCACCCCACGCACAGGTCGCCATCGAAGACGAGCGCCGCATGAGCGCGCCCCTCACAGACGCGCTGCTCCTTCTGCGCCCGATGGTCGACACCCTTCAGCACTGACTCGGGATGGAAGCCCATGCACCAGCAGCCGCCCCACACGCCGTTGTGTCGTTCCACCAGACTCGCGAACGCGGGCCACGTCTCCATCGTGAGTGGCTTGATGGCGTAGGGCGTTCGTGCCATTCCCGCATTCTGGCGTATCGCTGGCCGCCTACGATGCGCGCGATGACCGCCGACGATGCGCGCTCCGTGTTGTTCCGGGCGCTCGTCGCCGGCGGGTCGCTCGACGACCTGGTGCGCGATCCCGACGACGTGTCGAAGGTCGCGTTGCGGATGCGGCCGCTCCGCGCTCGGACGTCGATCGAGGTGGCGTCGTTCGCCGTCAACGGGGATCGGGTCGATGTCACAGCGCGCAGCGGCGACGACGAGTGGCGCGTCGTGTTCGCCAGCGCCGACGGTGCGCGCGTCGACTGGCTGGAGGTGTTCCATCGGCCACCGGCGTTCAGCGGTGTCACCGGCGGTCTCGCACTCGTCGTCAACGGACCGTCGAGCGCAGGGAAGTCGAGTGTGCTGCGCGAAGTCCGCGCACACAGTGCCATCCCGTGGGTGGTGTTCGACGAGCCGATGTTCGGCCTCGTCGACGTCGAGTACCTCATCTGGCGCGACCGCGCCGAGGTGTTGCATCGCGGGTTCCTCGACGGGATGGGTGCGCTCGCGCTGGCCGGGAACTGCGTGGCGACGTCGGCGGGCGGTCACCCGCAGTCGTGGTTCGACGCGGCGTTCGCCGGCGTGCCCACCCTGCGCGTCGGTCTCGACTGCAACTCCGTCGAGCTGGCGCGACGCGAGCGCGGTCGTCGTGACGTGCCCGGCGGGTGGGCGCACGCGTCGCTCACGGTGCACGAAGGGTGGCAGTACCACCTCCGCTTCGACACCGCCGTCACCGACGCGGCCCAGATCGCGACTCAGGCGCTCGAGGTGCTCTCCGACTGGTCGCCCTGATCCCACACGGAATGTGGGATTCGTAGGACCAGACAGCCGCGCTGGGCCGCTCGGGTGGTCAGTTGACCTTGAGGGCCGAGCTGAAGATCTTCTTCGACTTCAGCTCGGTGGCGATGCGATGGGCGATGGCCTGGAACGCCTGCGCGACTTCGCTCTCCGGGTGCGCGACCGTGATCGGGTTGCCGTTGTCGCCGCCCTCACGCAACTCGGGCACGAGCGGCAGGCTGCCGAGGAGCGGCACACCCAGGTCGTCGGCGAGCAGCTGACCACCGCCGCTGCCGAAGATCTCGTAGCGCGTGCCGTCGTCGCCGGTGAACCAGCTCATGTTCTCGATGATGCCCTTCACCGGCAGGTTCACCTTCGCGGCCATCGCCGCGCTGAGCGCCGCCACCTTCTGCGCAGCGGGCTGCGGGGTGGTGACCACGTACACCTCGCCGCGGGGCAGGTACTGGCTGAGGCTGAGGGCGATGTCGCCGGTGCCGGGCGGCATGTCGATGAGCAGGAAGTCGGGGTCGTCCCAGAACACGTCGGCCAGGAACTGCTCGAGCGCCTTGTGCAGCATCGGGCCACGCCAGATGATGGCCTGGCCCTCGGGCACGAAGTAGCCGATGCTGATGCACCGCACGCCGTGGTTCTCCGGCGGGATGAGCATGTCGTCGATGACCACCGGGTCGCGGTCGGTGCCGAGCATGCGCGGCACGGAGTAGCCGTAGATGTCGGCGTCGACGACACCGACGCTGTAGCCCTGGCTGGCCAGCGCGACCGCGAGGTTCACCGTGACGCTGCTCTTGCCGACGCCACCCTTGCCGCTGCTGATGAGCAGCGGGCGGGTCTTGTTGCCGGGGGCGTTGAACGGCACGGCCTTGCCCTCGGCGTGACCGTGTGCCTGACCGCCGGCGTGCGAGTGTCCGCCGCCGCCGAGCTTGGCGCGCAGCTCTTCGCGTTCCTGGTCGGTCATCACGGTGAAGTCGAGGCTGAAGCCGGTGACGCCGGGAACCTGCGTGACGGCGCCGCCGACCCGGTTCTGGATCTCGTTGCGCAGCGGGCAGCCGGCGACGGTGAGCGCGATGAGCACGCCGACCACGCCGTCGGTGCCGATCGTGACGTCGCGCACCATGCCCAGGTCGACGATGCTGCGGCGCAGTTCGGGGTCTTCCACCGGGCGCAGTGCGTCGATGATCTGATCGTGCGTGGGAGCGGGCATCAGGGGTCTCCGGTGTGCGTGGGGCGCAGGCGGCAGAATTACCACTACGCGCATAGGTAGAATATCGGCGTGACCGCGAACTCGCCTTCCTTCACCAGCACCGTGTCGGCGATCACCAACGCATTCGGCGATCCCACCCGTCGCAGCATCTACCTCTTCGCACGCGACGAGCCCACCGGTGTCACGGCCACGCAGGTGGCCGAGCGGTTCGGCGTGCACCCCAACGTGGCTCGCCACCACCTCGACAAGCTCGCGGCCGGTGGGTACGTGGAGGTCGCGGTCGAGCGTGCCGAGGGTGCCGGCGCCGGCCGACCGAGCAAGCACTATCGGGTGCCGGCCGACGCCAAGCTCGACCTGGCCACCGACGTGCCGGTGCGCAGCGACGACCTCGTGCTCTCGTTGCTCGGCAAGGCGCTGGCCATGTTGCCGCGCGAGAAGGCCGAGGCAATGGCGGAGGAAGTCGGGCAGGAGTACGGGCGGGCCATGGCTCAGGGTCTCACCGGGTCCGATCAGGTCGGCCACAGCCTCGCGTCGGGGCAGCGCAGCTTGAGGTCGGCGATGCAGGCCGTCGCCGACGCGCTGTCCGCGCACGGCTTCGCGGCGCACGCCGACCAGCGCAACAACCAGCTGCGCATCGTCAACAACCACTGCCCGTTCGGCGACGTCGCCATCGAGCACCCGGTCATCTGCGCGGTCGACCGCGGGATGGTGAAGGGCATGTTGGCCGCGCTCTACGGCGACACCGACGTCAACCAGTTGCAGTCGTTGCCCCAAGGCGACACCTTCTGCGCCACCTCCGTCTGAGGCGCGGTCGCACGTGAGCTTCGTGCTGCTGCCGGCTGTCGATGTGGCCGATGGCCGGGCCGTCCAACTCGTGCAAGGCGATGCGAGCTCGGAAACTCGGCACGGTGGAGCGCTCGACGCGGCAATGGCGTGGCAGGCGGACGGTGCCGAGTGGATTCATCTCGTCGACCTCGATGCTGCGTTCGGTCGCGGCTCCAATGCCGACCTGCTCGACTCGGTGATCGGCCGCCTCGACGTGAAGGTGCAGCTGTCGGGAGGGATCGTCGACGATGCGTCCTTGGCGCGGGCGCTCTCGACCGCCTGCGCGCGGGTTGTCCTCGGCACAGCAGGGCTGCTCGATGCGGCATGGTGTGCGCAAGCGATCGCCGCCCACGGCGATCGGGTCGCGGTGAGTCTCGACGTGCGTGTCGACGGTGCGCAGCATCGTCTGGCAGCCCGCGGCTCCGCGCACGACCTCGGCGACCTCTGGGAGACCCTTGCCCGCCTGGATCGGGAAGGCTGCTGTCGCTACATCGTCACCGACGTGGGCAAGGACGGAATGCTGAGCGGCCCCAACATCGAGCTCTACCGAACGGTCGCTGGCGCCACCGACGCGCAAGTGATCGCGTCGGGCGGAGTCGCCGCGATCGATGACCTGGTCGCGCTCGCAGCGCTCTCGGCGTCGGTTGCGAACCTGGAGGGAGCGGTCGTCGGCAAGGCGCTCTACGCCGGCCGCTTCACCCTTCCCGACGCGCTGGAAGCCGTGCGTCAGGTCGATCTGCCTCGGACCTGAGCCCTTCCGGAGAACTCTGTGACACCCCTTGCGTACGATTGTTCGTATGGATGTGGAGGCGCTGCGACCGCTGATCGTTGCCGGCGAGTTGACCGATGTGGCCGCCTGCCGCGCGGAGCTCGTCGCTATCGGCGTGGTACGCGGTCTGCTCGACGCACGCGAGGTCGAGGTGGTGCGCCGGCTCGACGAACTCGCCGTCGCAGAACCGGCCTTGTTCCCCCAAGAGGTCGTGTCCAAGGCGACACGTACGTCGTTGACCGCAGCGGAACGGTTGCGGGAGCGTGCCGCCACCTGTTCGGCGGTGCCCGAGCTGGGTGCTGCGTTGGCGGCGGGTGCGACCAGTGGTGATCGTGTCGACATCGTCGCTCGCGCGACGGCCGATCTGTCCGCGTCCGAGCGTGCCGCGGTCGCCGAACACGGTGAACGCCTCGCGCTCGCTGCCGGCGAACAAACCTCCGGCGGGTTCCGCCGCACCGTCGAGCAAGTGGTCCGTCAGGTGCGCGCCGACGACGGCCTCGCTCGACTGGAGCGGCAACGACGAGCCACCCGGGCGAGGTGGTGGCTCGACGGTGACGGCATGTGGAACCTGGTCGGCCGGTTCGACCCCGCCACCGGCGCACGCCTCGAAGGCAAGTTACGCAACGCCATCGAGCGGCTGTTCGCCGCGGCA
>JAUXQB010000021.1 GCA_030685215.1 Actinomycetota bacterium | reverse complement strand
TCCCCGGGGCCGACCTGGCGGCGGAAACGGGCCGAGTCGAGGCCCCCGAACAACGGCAGCTTGCCGGCAAAGCGCTCGTCGGTGAGCACGGCGATGGCGCCCATCTGCGCGATCGCCTCGCACATCAACACGCCGGGCCGCGTCGGCCGGCCGGGGAAGTGACCGCCAAAGAACCACTCGTCGCCGGTCAGGTGCCACAGGCCGGTTCCGCTGTGGCCGGGCACGAGCGCGGTGACCTCGTCGACGAACAAGAACGGCGGTCGGTGCGCAAGGACCGTCTCCGGCCGTGGCAGCTCGCTCACTTGCCCAACGCTTCCAGCAGCTTCTTGGGTGTGTCGGCCGGGCTGATCTTGTACCAGGCGTGCTCGACCAGGCCGTCGGCGCCCACCAGGAACGCAGAGCGGACGATGCCCATGTACTTCTTGCCGTAGTTGGTCTTCTCCGCCCACACTCCGTAGGCCTCGGCCACCGTGTGCTCGGTGTCGGCGAGCAGGGGAAAGCCCAGCGTGTACTTGTCGTCGAACTTCTTCTGCGCCGCCGGCGTGTCGGGGCTGATGCCGACGATGGCGGTGTCGCCCACCTGCTCAGCCACGTCGCGCAGACCGCACGCCTGCTGCGTGCAGCCCGGCGTGCTGGCCCGCGGGTAGAAGAACACCAGCACGCGCCGGCCGCGCAGGCTCGACAACGACACCGTGTGGCCGTGTTGGTCGAGCAGGGCGAAGTCAGGAGCCGTGGAGCCGGTGCCGAGCGGTGCAGACATGCGCCGATCCTAGCCCTGGCCATCGATCCGGCCGGAAGTGTCAAGATTCCCCGGGAATGTTCGTCAAGAGACTTGCAAGAACCTCCACCAGTCGTGGTAATGTGACGCTCAGTGATGTGACTTGAGGAAACCCTCACGACACGTTGAATGTTTCCCACACTTCTTCCGTTGCCAAGAAAGGCGGTGCAGCAATGTTCATCGTCAAGTACGCCCGCTGACATCAACCACGGCGGAGTCCGTGGCCTGAGAAACCACCACGCGGACGGGCGTGGGCGTGATAATGCGTCGGGATCGATCGCATGTTGTCGTCCACCCAGTGCTCGAACCGGTAGTGCGCTTTCACCATCTCGCTCAATCGAGCATGCAACACGACCCGAGTCTCCTCAGAGGGGCTCGGGTCGTGTCGTTTCCACACCACCATCGGCACGAAGCAGGCTTCGCACTCGGCGATCCAGCACTCGTCGTCCTCGTAGAACCACTCGGTCACGTGTTCGGCGGCACACAGTTCGCAGTCGTCGGGCATGACCCAGTCTCGCCCACCTGTGCCGCCACGCGGAAGAGGGCCCCGCAGGGCCCTCTTCCGTCACATCACGTCGGTGCCGCGCGAGCGGCGCTCGGGTCAGAGCGTCGACACATCCAGGCCCGGGGGCAGGATGACGGCGTCGATCACGTGGATGACACCGTTCGAGGCGGCCACGTCGGTGGCCACCACGTTCGCCGAGCCGTTCAGCTTGACGCCGCCGTCGACGGTGATCGTGATCGGCGAGCCCTCCACGCTCGGTACATCGCCGGCGGTCACGTCCGCGGCCATGACCTGGCCGGCCACCACGTGGTAGGTGAGGATCTGGACGAGGACGTCCTTGTTCTCGGGCAGCAGCAGCTTGTCGACCAGGCCGGCCGGCAGTGCGGCGAACGCGTCGTTGGTGGGAGCGAACACGGTGAACGGCCCGGGGCCCTGCAGCGTCTCCACCAGGCCGGCGGCGCCGACGGCGGCGACCAGCGTGGAGAAGTCGGGGTTGGCACTGGCGACGGCGACGATGTCGCCTTCCGCCATGGCGTCGGTGCCATCGGGTGCCATCGTGGTCTCGACGGCCGCCGTGGTGGCGCTGGTGTCCTCGTCGTCGCCACAGGCGACGAACAACAGCGATGCGGCGATGGCCGCGGCAGCAATGGAACGGTTCTTCATGGGGGTCTCCTCCTGAGTGTGCGCGCCGCTGATCAGCGGCACATGTCAGGTTCGGAGTGGTCGAACAGCCGGATGGGAAGTTTTAGTGCTCAATGGCGTGTCGTACGTCACCGACGAACTCGCCGACGGCATCGGCGCCGCCCTCGAGCAGCCGACGCACCACCGAGGCACCCATCACCACACCGTCGGCCACCTGCACGGCCTCGTGCGCCTGCGCCGCGTTCGACACCCCGACACCGACCAGGACGGGCACGTCGGTGATGGCCTTCAGCCGGCGCGCGAGCGCCGTGGCGGTGTGCGCCAACGTGTCGCGTTCACCGGTGACGCCCAGCAGACCGACGGAGTAGACGAACCCCCGCGCGCGTGCGACGACGAGCGGAAGGCGAGCATCGGGCGCAGTGGGTGCCGCGAGCATCACGGTCTCGATGCCGGCAGCATCGGCTGCCTCGCACCACGGCCCGGATTCCTCCAACGGAAGGTCGGGCACGATGGCGGCGACGATGCCGGCTGCCGCCAGCTGAGCGGCGAACCGCTCGTGGCCGGCGTGGTGCACCGTGTTGTAGTAGGTCATCACCGCCAGCGGGATCGACACGTCGAGCGAGCGAGCATCGTGCAGGATCGACACAGGCGTGGCGCCCTGCTCCAGCGCCTGCTGCGACGCCTGCTGGATGATCGGGCCGTCCATCACCGGATCGCTGAACGGGATGCCGATCTCGATGGCGTCGGCACCGGCGGCGGCCGCGGCACGCACCGCGTCCTGCCAGCCGGCGAGACCGCCGGTGATGTACGGCACCAGCAGCTTGCGACCGGCAGCGCGCTTCTCGCGGAACTGGGTCTCCATCACGCCGCTCATCGCCCCAACACGTCCATCATCTGAGCGACGTCCTTGTCGCCACGGCCCGACAGGTTCATCAGCACCGTCTGACCTTGCATCTCGGGTGCCGCCCGCACGATCCACGCCAGCGCGTGGGCGCACTCCAGGGCGGGAATGATGCCCTCGCTGCTGGCCATCAGCTGGAACGCCTCGATGACCTCGGCGTCGGTGACGCTCGGGTACTCGGCACGCCCGATGGACGCGAGGTACGAGTGCTCGGGCCCGACGCCCGGGTAGTCGAGACCGGCGGAGATGCTGTGCGCTTCCTGCACCTGGCCGTACTCGTCCTGCATCAGATAGCTGCGCATGCCGTGCACCACACCTGGTTGCGCACGACCCACGGCAGCGCCACCGGCGGGCTCGACGCCGACCAGCCGCGTGCGATCGTCGACGAACCCACTGAACAGCCCGATGGCGTTGCTGCCGCCGCCCACGCAGGCCACGGCTACGTCGGGCACGTCGCCGTAGAGCTCGATGCTCTGCGCGCGTGCCTCCTGGCCGATGACGCGGTGGAACTCGCGCACCATCCACGGGTACGGGTGCGGACCCATCACCGAACCGAGGCAGTAGTGCGTGGTCTCCACCGTGGCCACCCAGTCGCGCATCGCCTCGTTGACGGCGTCCTTCAGCGTGCGGCTGCCGCTGTGCACCGCCTCGACCTCGCTGCCCAGCAACTTCATGCGGAACACGTTGAGCGCCTGCCGCTCCACGTCGACGGCACCCATGTAGACCTTGCACTCCATGCCCATCAGCGCCGCCGCCGTGGCGCTGGCCACGCCGTGCTGGCCGGCGCCGGTCTCGGCGACGATGCGCTTCTTGCCCATCCGCTTCGCGAGCAGCACCTGCCCGATGACGTTGTTGATCTTGTGCGAGCCGGTGTGGTTGAGGTCTTCCCGCTTGAGGAACAGGCGGATGCCCAGCTGCTCGCTGAGGTTCTTGCACTCGGTGACGATCGACGGGCGACCGGCATAGGTGGTGAGCACGTGGTGCAGTTCCGCGCGGAACTCCGGATCCGCCCACGCCTCGATGAACGCGGCTTCCAGTTCCTGGCACGCGGGCACCAACGTCTCGGGTACAAAACGGCCACCGAACTCGCCAAAGCGTCCGGTAGCCGATGGCTCTGCCATCAGCGACATCGCTGCTCCATCCATCTCACTCGATCGGGGGTCACTACTCGTCGTCGGCCCAGTCGTAGGGCATGACGTCGGGGCCCAGGTGCTGCGCGGGCGCAGCGGCACGTGCCCGTTCGATGAAGGCCTTCACCTTCAACGCATCCTTCTTGCCGGGCGAGCGCTCGACGCCCGACGACACGTCGACACCCCACGGGCGGGCGATGCGCACGGCCTCCGCCACGTTGTCGGGGTCGAGGCCGCCGGCGAGGATGATGCGCGGGCCTTCGGCAACTTCGTCGACCAGCGTCCAGTCGAACACCTTGCCGGCGCCGGGCGACGGTGCGTCGACCAGGATGAGATCGGTGCCGAACTCGTTCGCACGACGTGCGTCGGGCGAGCCGGCCACCACGGCCTTGATGACCCAGCGCAAGTGCGCACACACGTCCTCCACCATGCCGGGAGTCTCGTGGCCGTGCAGCTGGGCCGCCTTCAGGCCGGCACGGTTGACGGTGTCGATGACTCGCTCGGGGTGTTCGTCGCGGAAGACGCCGACGGTGAGGATCTCGGGCGGGAGACGCCGGGTGATGTCGTACACCTGCTGGGCCGCCACCTGACGGGTGGACGGGGCGAACACGAAACCGACCGCGTCGGCACCCATCGCGATGGCGAGGAGGGCGTCGTCCTCGTTGGTGATCCCGCAGATCTTCACGAACATGTAGGGCCAACCGTACCGCTCGTGCCGGTCTCGGCGCCGCATCGGTTTCGGAGAAGTTCGACTCTCGCCGTGGGCGCTCAGGCGCGAGTGAGGCCGCGGATGGCCGCAGCCGGGTCGCCGCTGGTGACGAGGCTCTCCCCCACCAGCACCGCGTGGTACCCCGCGGCGTACAACGACGCCGCGTCGTCGGGGCCTCGCACACCGCTCTCGGCCACGCGCACGACGCCGGGCGGCATGACACCGGCCATGCGCACGGCACGCTCGTGGTCGACCTGGAAGGTGACCAGATCGCGCTGGTTCACACCCACCAGTGTGGCTCCCGCTTCCAGCGCCACCGCGAGTTCGGGTTCGTCGTGGATCTCGACGAGGACATCGAGTCCGACATCGATCGCGAGCGCATGCAGGCCGACCAGCTCGGCGGGCTGCAGCGCTGCGGCGATGAGCAGCACGCAGTCGGCGCCCATCAACCGGGCGTCGAGCACGTCGCGTTCGCAGACGGTGAAGTCCTTGCGCAGCACCGGCAGCGTGCAGGCAGCGCGAGCAGCCTGCAGGTCTGCGACGGAGCCACCGAAGAACTCCTCGTCGGTGAGCACCGACAGGCACGAGGCCCCACCCTCTGCGTACTGGCCAGCGAGCACCGCTGGGTCGAGCGTGGCGTGGAGGTCGCCCTTCGACGGCGACCGGCGCTTCACCTCGCTGATGACCGCCAGGTGCGGCACGTCGACGAGCGCCGCTCGGAAACCGCGTGCTGCCGGCATCTCGCGAGCCGCGGCCACGAGCGCCTCGATCGGCCGCGTGTCGAGCGCCGCGAGTTCGCGATGACGATCGATGATGCGGTCGAGGTAGGTGGCCATGGGCGGCTGGAGGTCAGAGACCCTTGCCGGTGACGGGTGCGAGGAACTTCATCTCCGGGCGACCGGCCATGAACGGCGCGAGCGTGGGGCCGAACGACTTGAACCAGTCGGCAGTCGAGTGCGCGGTGAGTGCGTCCTGGCCGGCGTACAGCTCGTACACGAACAGCGCGTCGGGGTCGGCCTCCTCCTCGTGGAGGATGTAGATGATGGTGCCGTCCTCGGACAACACGTTGTCGACGGCGGTCTGGAACGCGGCTGCCGCGTCGGCACGGACACCGGGCTTGAGAGGAAGGCGGACCCACACTGCAACTTTGCTCATCGCTGACTCCTGTTCAGAACGGACGGCATCGACCGATACCCGGCGGGCACGGTATCAGCGTGGCAGCATGAGCCGATGGCCGAAGCGGAGCGAACACTCGTCGTCATCGAGGACGACGGCAACATCGCCGACCTGCTCGACCTGTACCTGCGTGAAGCCGGGTTCCGCGTGCTGCAGGCGTCGCACGGCGAGCGCGGCCTCGAGCTGATCGAGCAGCACCGCCCGGCCCTGGTGCTGCTCGACATCGGCCTGCCCGACATCGACGGCTTCGAGGTGTGCCGTCGAGTGCGCACCACGAGCAACGTGCCGGTGCTGTTCCTCACGGCCCGCGACGGCGAGATCGATCGCATCATCGGTCTCGAGCTCGGCGCCGACGACTACGTCACCAAGCCGTTCAGCCCGCGCGAGGTGGTCGCGCGTGTGAAGGCCATCCTGCGGCGCGGCCAACCCGACCCTCGCGATGCACGCGACGTCGTGCACATCGGCGACGACCACACCGTCGACATCACCCGTCGCGAAGCACGTTGCCGCGACCAGGTGGTGCCGCTCGCCACCAAGGAGTTCGAGCTGCTCGCCTTCTTCGCCCGCAACCAGGGCATCGCGCTCTCGCGCCAGCAGTTGCTCGACGGCGTGTGGGGCGCCGACTGGTACGGCGACGACCGCACGGTCGACGTGCACGTGCGCCAGCTGCGCAAGAAGCTCGGCGACGACCTGCCGCTCGCCACGGTGTGGGGCATCGGATACCGGCTCGGATAACACAATGCTCACAACTGCCCGCGAGGCTCACCCGCGATGACTCGTCGACTGGCACTCGTGATCGTGGGTGTCGTCATCACCACGCTGCTGCTGGCCGGCGCAGGAACGCTGCTGCTCTCCGCCGCGCGGGCGCGCACCACGTCGGTGAACGAGATCCGCGAGCAAGCGGTGCAGATGGCCGCCAACATCGACGAGGTGCTCGAGCTCGACGACGGGCTCAGCCAGGCAGAGGCCGCCAAGCAGCTGCGCAACCGACTGCGAGTGCTCGCCGCGCTGCGGCAGATGGTGGAGTTCGACGACATCGGGGTGCTCGTCGTCGGCGCGCAGGGCGAGGTGCAGTCGGGCGAGCTGCCCTCGTCGCTGAGCGTCGACGACATCGACCTGCAGCGCGTCGTCGCGGGCGAAGCCGTCGCCGACAACCGCGGCAAGCTCGCGTTCGCCGCCGCGGCGGCGGCCGGCCCGGGTGGCCGCCAGTACGTGGTGGTGGTCACTCGCCGCATCGACGCCGGGCTGGGTCCCGCATTCGTGCTGTTCGTGTGGGCCAGCTGCGCCACCATCCTGCTCGCGCTCGGTGCCGCCTACCTGCTGGGTCGCCGGCTCACACGGCCGCTGCGCGAGGCGTCGCTGGCCACTCAGCAGATCGCGGCCGGCCACTTGAGCACGCGCCTCGCCGAGCCGGCAGCGAGCGACCACGACGAGCTGGCCGAGCTGTCGCGCAACATCAACTTCATGGCCGCCTCGCTCGAACGGTCCCGGGGGCTCGAGCAGCAGTTCCTGCTCTCCGTCAGCCACGACCTGCGCACGCCGCTCACCTCCATCCGCGGTTACGCGGAGGCCATCGACGACGGCAACGTCGACCCCAAGCGTGCGGCCGGCATCATCCGCAGTGAGTCGCGTCGGCTCGAACGACTGGTCGCCGACCTCCTCGACCTCGCCAAGTTGCAGGCCAAGTCGTTCACGTTCACGATGGTGCCGCTCGACCTCGCCGCGGCGGTCCACACGTCGGTCGCCGGCGCCGCCGGGTCGAACGCCGACGTCTCGTTCCAGCCGGTCACGTCCGGGCCGATCCCCGTCGTGGCCGATCCGGATCGTGTCGCCCAGGTGCTGGCCAACCTCGTCGAGAACGCAGGCCGGTACGCGCGCAGTGCCGTGCTCGTGTCGGCCCGAACCGACGGTCCGTGGGCAGTCGTCACGGTCGACGACGACGGCCCGGGCATCGCGGCGCACGACCTGCCGCACGTGTTCGAGCGCCTCTACGTCGCGCGGCATCAGCCCGAGCGCAAGGAGAGCTCGAGTGGGCTCGGCCTCGCGATCGTCCGCGAGCTGGTGGTCGGCATGGGCGGCACGGTCGAAGCCGGCGCCGCCCCCCACGGCGGCGCCCGACTCGCGTTCCGCCTCCCCCTCGCCGCGCCCTCCCCTCCGTGACCACTCGTGTCGCGCCGCCACCGACTCACACCCAGGTGGGGCCGCGACACGTGCGCTCGTGAACGGCGCAACCGCGGGCGCGGCGACCACCTGACGTAGCCTGCGAGCATGCGGTTCCTGCCGGGTCTCGCGGTGCTCCGTCGCTACCAGCGAGCGTGGCTGCGGCCAGATCTGCTGGCCGGGCTCACCGTCGGCGCGATGCTCATCCCACAGTCGATGGGCTACGCCGAGCTGGCCGGCCTGGCACCCGAATACGGCTTCTATGCAGTGATCGGCGCGCTCGTCATCTACTCACTGGTCGGCACCAGCCGCCACCTCGGGGTCGGGCCGGAACCCGGCACGGCGTTGCTCGCCGCGTCGGGCGTCGCCGCCGTTGCGGGCGGCGATGGCGCTCGCTACGTCACGCTGATGGCCGCACTCGCAATGGTGGTGGCCGCGTTGTGCCTGGTGGCGTGGGCGCTGCGGCTCGGGTACCTGGTCACGATGCTGTCGAAGCCGGTGCTGGTCGGCTACATCACCGGCGTCGGCCTCACGTTGGTGAGCAGTCAGCTCGCAGGCCTCACCGGCGTGCCGATCGACGCCGACGACTTCTTCCCACGGTTCGGCCAGTTCTTCTCCCGACTGGGCGACGTGCACGGGCCCACCGCCGCCCTCGGCGTCGTCTCCTTGGCATTGATGCTGCTGCTGCGGTGGCGACTGCCCACCGCACCGTCGGCCCTCATCGGCGTGGTGGTGGCCACCGTTGCCGCCGCACTCCTGTCCCTCGAGGAGCACGGAGTGGCACTCGTCGGCAGCATTCCGGCGGGTCTGCCGACGCCAGGGCTGCCCGACGTGTCGCTGGGCGATCTGTCGGCACTGCTGCCGGTGGCCGCCGGCATCGCGCTGGTCGGGTTCACCGACAACGTGCTCACCGCCCGCGCCATCGCGTCCCGCAAGGGCTACCGCATCGACCCCAACCAGGAGCTGCTCGCACTCGGTCTCACCAACCTGTCGGCGGGCGTGTCGCAGGGCTTCCCCGTGTCGTCGAGCGCGAGCCGAACCGCGGTGCCCGCCTCGCTCGGCTCGCGCACGCAGCTGGTCTCGCTGGTGGCGGCAGCCTTCGTGGTGGCGTCGCTGCTGTTCGCTCGGCCGCTGCTGTCCGAGATCCCGCGCACGGCGCTGGCCGCGGTCATCCTGGTCGCGGCCATCTCCATCATCGACGTCGCCGGCTTCGTCTCGC
>JAUXQB010000017.1 GCA_030685215.1 Actinomycetota bacterium | reverse complement strand
CTGTGACTCCCCCTGCTCCCACCCCTGCCGTATCGGCATCGGAACGGCGAGCCGCAACCATCGAGCAGTTGCGCGCGCGTGGCGCGCTCGCGTGTCCCGCTGAACTGCCGCTGGCCGCTCGGCGCGACGACCTGCTGACCGCGATCCGCGACCAGCAGGTGGTCATCGTTGCCGGCGAGACCGGCTCCGGCAAGAGCACGCAGCTCCCCAAGCTGTGCCTCGACCTCGGCCGCGGCGCCACCGGGCTCATCGGCCACACCCAGTCACGGCGCGTGGCCGCGCGCACCATCGCCGAGCGCGTGGCCGAGGAGCTCGGCACCGAGTTGGGTACCGCGGTCGGCTACACGGTTCGCTTCACCGACACGGTGAGCGAGCAGACGCTGGTGAAGGTGATGACCGACGGCAACCTGCTCGCCGAGATCCAGCGCGACCGCATGCTGCGCCGTTACGACACGCTCATCATCGACGAAGCGCACGAGCGCAGCCTCAACATCGACTTCCTGCTCGGCTACCTCGCGCAGCTGCTGCCGAAGCGGCCCGACCTGAAGGTCATCGTCACGTCGGCCACCATCGACACGCAACGGTTCAGCGAGCACTTCCGCCGCGCCGACGGCAGCCCGGCACCGATCATCGAGGTCAGCGGCCGCACCTATCCCGTGGAGATCCGCTACCGGCCGTTCGGCCCGCGCCCCGACAGCGACGAGCCGGGCGCCGACGACGACGATCGCGATCAAGTGCAGGCCATCGTCGACGGTGTCGACGAACTGGCGAGCGAGGGTCCCGGCGACGTGCTGGTGTTCCTCTCCGGCGAGCGCGAGATCCACGACACCGCCGACGCGCTGCGCCGCCACTTCCTGCAGACGGGCGAGAACGCCGAGGTGCTGCCGCTGTACGCGCGCCTGTCGGCGGTCGAGCAGCACCGCATCTGGCAACCGCACCGCGGCCGCCGCGTCGTGCTCTCCACCAACGTCGCCGAGACCTCGCTCACCGTGCCGGGCGTGCGCTACGTCATCGACGCCGGGTCGGCGCGCATGTCGCGCTACAGCCACCGACTGAAGGTGCAGCGGTTGCCCATCGAGCCGGTGTCGCAGGCATCGGCCAACCAGCGTGCCGGCCGCTGTGGCCGCGTCGCGCCGGGCATCTGCATCCGCCTGTTCGAGGAAGCCACGTTCGGCGACCGTCCCGAGTTCACCGAACCCGAGATCCTGCGCACGAACCTCGCCTCTGTCATCCTGCAAATGACCGCGCTCGGCCTGGGCGACGTGGCCGCCTTCCCGTTCCTCGACCCACCGGATTCGCGCTCGGTCCGCGACGGATACGGGCTGTTGGAGGAGCTCGGTGCCATCGAACCGGAGGATGCTCGCAGGGGCCGCCGACTCACGCCGCTCGGCGGGCGGCTCGCGCGACTGCCCATCGATCCGCGACTGGGGCGGATGGTGCTCGAGGCCGAACGCCACGGTTGCGTGCGCGAAGTGATGGTCATCGCCGCCGTGCTCAGCATCCAGGATCCGCGTGAGCGGCCCACCGAGCACCGCGCCGCCGCCGACGAGTTGCACCGCCGCTTCGACGTACCCGGCAGCGACTTCCTCTCACTCGTGAAGTTGTGGGACCACCTGCGCGAGCAGCAGCAACAGCTGGGCAGCAGTCAGTTCCGCAAGCTGTGCCGCGCCGAGTACCTCAACTACCTGCGCGTGCGCGAGTGGCAGGACCTGTTCAGCCAGCTGCGGCAGGTGGCGGGTCAGGTGGGCGTGCGACAAGGGGCGGCATCGGGCGTCAGCGCCGGGCACCCCGACCGAGTGCACCAGGCACTGCTCGCCGGTCTGCTCAGCCACATCGGCATGCGCGACGGCACCACCCGCGAGTACCGCGGCGCGCACGGTTCGAAGTTCGTCATCGGCCGCGAGTCGGTGCTCGCGAAGTCGCTGCCACGGTGGGTCATCGCGTCGGAGCTGGTCGAGACCAACCGGCTGTGGGGCCGAGTGGTCGCCTCCGTGCAGCCGGAGTGGGCCGAGCAACTGGGCACGCACCTGGCCAAGTACAGCTACGGCGAACCATCGTGGGACGCGCGCCGCGGCGCCGCGGTGTGCAGCGAGCGCGTGTCGCTGTTCGGGCTGCCCATCGTGAGCAACCGCACCATCGGGTACGACCGCGTGAACCGCGCCGCCGCTCGCGAGCTGTTCATCCGCTGCGCGCTGGTCGAGGGCGAGTGGACCACCCATCAGAAGTTCTTCGAACGCAACGAGAAGTTCCTCGTCGACCTCCGCGGATGGGGCGAGCGCGTCCGCCGGCCGGAGTTGGTCGACAGCGAGGCCGTGTTCGCCTTCTACGACCGACGGCTCGGACCGGAGGTGGTGAGCACGCGTCACTTCGACCGGTGGTGGAAGCAGGCACGCGCGACGGACCCCGACCTGCTCACCATGCGCATGGAGCACTTCGTGGGCGACGAGACCGGAGGCGAGGCGGAGTTCCCGGTGTCGTGGCCGTACGGCTCGATGGACCTCGCCGTCACGTACCGCTTCGACCCTGGAGCCGCCGACGACGGCGCCACCGTGCACGTGCCACTGGCCGCGCTCAACCAGGTGGAGCCGGTGGGGTTCGACTGGAACGTGCCCGGCCTGCGACCCGAACTCGTCGGCGCGCTGCTGAAGAGCCTGCCCAAGGAGCACCGGCGCGAGCTGGTGCCGATGGCGGAGGTCACCGACAAGGTGATCGCGGCGCTCGGACCACCGAGCGGCTGGGAGGACGGCACCAGCCTGGCCGCGGCGCTCGCCGCGGTGGTGCACGAGGTCGCCGGTGTCCGCATCCCCGCGTCGGCCTTCGACCCGTCGAAGGTGCCCGCGCACCTCCGGGTCACGTTCGCCATCGACGACGCCGATGGAGCGCACGTGGCCGCCGGCAAGGACCTGCTGGCACTGCGCAAGCACCTCGCTCCCCGCCTGCGCGCCGCCATCGCCCGCGAGTCGGCCATCGAGGAACGCACCGGCATCACCACCTGGGACATCGGCGATCTGCCGCGCGAGGTGTCGACCACCCGTGCCGGCGTCTCGGTGCGCGGCTACCCGGCGCTGCTCGACGACGGTGCCAGCGTCAGCATCCGCGTGTTCACCAAGCCGGAGCTGCAGGCGAAGGTGATGCGCACCGGCGTGCGTCGGCTGCTGCTGCTCGCCGTCCCCGTGGGCAAGCGGGCCATCGAGCAGCACCTCACCAACAGCTCGCGGCTCGCCGTGGCCCGCAGCACGGTCACGCTCGAGCAGCTCAGTGCCGACTGCCTCACTGCCGCGGCCGACGGCGTCATCGCTCGCCACGCCGCCGAGCCGCCGTTCAGCGCCGACGGGTTCGCCGCACTGGTGCAGGCCGCGCGCGACGAGCTGCCAGCAGCGGCGGCTCGCGCGCTGCAGTTGGCCGCCGACGTGCTGGCCGCCGCGGCCGAGGTGTCGCAACGCCTCGACCGGCTGACGGCGCCGGCCGTCGCCGCATCGTCCGCCGACGCCAGGGCCCAGCTCGACCGCCTCGTGCGACCCGGGTTCGTCACGGCCGCGGGCGAGGCACGGCTGCCCGACCTGCTGCGGTACGTGAAGGCCATCGACATGCGTCTGGCCAAGTTGCCAGAGGACCCGCACCGCGACCACGCCAGGCTGCGCGACGTCACCGCGCTCGAGCAGCGTTACGTCGCACACCTGCGCCGACTCGACCGCGACGACATCACCGCCGAAGTGGTCGACCTCGGCTGGCTGCTCGAGGAGCTGCGCGTGAGCGTCTTCGCACAGCAGCTGGGCACCGCCCGC
>JAUXQB010000014.1 GCA_030685215.1 Actinomycetota bacterium | reverse complement strand
CAGAGGCCGCCCGGCTGCGGTCAGTCGGCGCACGCGCGGATGTCACCACGTGACCGGTCGAACACGTCCAGAGCACTGACGGAGAAGGGACCCATCCGAGTGTCAGCGGCCCGACGGGGGGCGCGCCGGCACTCGGATGGTCACGTGGCACTCGGATGGTGCGCTGGCACTCGGACCGGGGGGAGCGGGACTAGCTGAGGCGCTCGACGACCATGGCCATGCCCTGGCCGCCGCCGACGCACATGCTCTCCACGCCCCAGGTCTTGTCTTCCCACTGCAGGCCGTTGATGAGCGTGGTCATGATGCGCGCACCGGTCATGCCGAACGGGTGGCCGAGGGCGATGGCGCCGCCGTGTACGTTCATCTGCGTGTCGAGGTCGATGCCGAGGTGCTTGGCCGAACCGATGACCTGCACCGCGAACGCCTCGTTGATCTCGACCAGGTCGATCTCGTCGATGGTCTTGCCGGCCAGCGCGAGCGCCTTGCGGATGGCTTCGATGGGGCCGAGGCCCATGATCTCCGGGTTGAGGCCCGAGACGCCGCTCGACACGATGCGTGCCAGCGGGGTGAGGCCGAGCTCCTTGGCCTTGGTGTCGCTCATCACCAGCACGGCGGCCGCGCCGTCGTTGAGCGGGCAGGCGTTGCCGGCAGTGACCGTGCCGTCGGGGCGGAACACCGGCTTCAACTGGCTGACGGCCTCGTAGTTGGTGCCCGGGCGGGGGCCGTCGTCCTTGCTGACGACGGTGCCGTCCTCCAGGGTGAGCGGGCTGATCTCGCGTTCGAAGAAGCCGTTCTCCACGAGGGCGACGGCCAGGTTCTGACTGCGCACGCCGAAGCGGTCCTGCTCTTCGCGGCTGATGCCTTCCAGCTCGACCACATTCTCGGCGGTCTGACCGATGGCGATGTACATGTCGGGCAGGCCGACCGGCGGGGTCCACGGGCCCTGGCCACCCTGGCTGCGCAGCTTGGTGCGCTCGCCCGGGGTCTTGAAGATGGGGTTCGGGGCCTTGTCGCTGGCGCCACTGGAGTAGCGGCTGACGGTCTCGACGCCGCCGGCGATGAAGCAGTCGCCCTCGCCGGCCTTGATGGCGTGGAACGCCATGCGGATGGTCTGCAGGCTGCTCGAGCAGTAGCGGTTGACGGTGACGCCGGGGACGTCGTCGAGTCC
>JAUXQB010000005.1 GCA_030685215.1 Actinomycetota bacterium | reverse complement strand
TGCCCGACTTCACCTACCTGCGCGAGAACGCCGAGCGCATCGTCGCCGTGGTCGCCACGCACGGGCACGAAGACCACGTCGGCGCCATCCAGTACCTGCTGCGCGAGCTCAGCTTCCCCGTCTACGGATCCGCTGTCGCGCTCGGCCTGGCCCGCAACCGCATCGAGGAAGCCGGTCTGATGGGCCGCACCAAGCTCATCCCCGTGCGCGACGGCGAGCGGCTGATGATCGGCCCGTTCGACGTCGAGTTCATCCCCGTCACCCACTCGGTGCCGCACGCGCACGCCATCGCACTGCACACTCCGCAGGGCGTGGTGCTGCACTCGGGCGACTTCAAGCTCGACCTCACCCCGGTCGACGGGCGGCGCACCGACCTCGCCCGCCTCGGCCAGATCGCTGCCACGGAAGGCATCCGCCTGCTGCTCGCCGACAGCACCAACGCCGAGGAGAACGGCCACTCGCCGAGCGAGTCGGGCGTGGGCGCAGTGCTGCGCAGCGTGTTCGCCGCGCAGAAGGGCCGGCGCATCATCACCGCCAGCTTCGCCAGTCACCTGCATCGCATCCAGCAGATCGCCGACGCCGCCATCGACAGCGGTCGCAAGGTGGCCACGCTCGGGCTCAGCATCAAGAAGAACGTGCGCATGGGCCGCGATCTGGGCGTGCTCACCATCCCCGATTCGGCGCTCATCGACATCGAAGAGGTCGACAAGTACCCGCCCGGCCAGGTGTGCATCATCTCCACCGGGTCGCAGGGCGAGCCGATGTCGGCGCTGGCGCTGCTGGCCCGTGGCGAGAGCAAGTGGATCAAGGCCGGCGAGCACGACACGGTCATCCTCTCCAGCCATGCCATTCCCGGCAACGAGGGCAACGTCAACCGCGTCATCGACGACCTGCTCCGCGCCGGCGTGGAAGTGGTGCACAGCGGCGTCGCCGACGTGCACGCCACCGGCCACGCGCAGGCCGACGAGCTGAAGACCTACATGTCGCTCACCCGTCCCGAGTGGTTCGTGCCCATCCACGGCGAGTACCGTCACATGGTCGCCAACGCCAAGCTCGGCTACCTGATGGGCATCCCCCGCGATCACGTACTCATCTGCGAGGACGGCGACGTGCTCGAGCTCAACGACGACGGCCTCGCCGCGGTCGGTCGCGTGCCGGCCGGCTACCTGTACGTCGACGGCATCGTCGGCGACGTGGGGCAAGGCGTGCTGCGCGACCGCAAGGTGCTCGCCGAGGAAGGCGTGGTGGTGGTCATCGTCACCGTCGACGTGGAGAGCGGCAAGGTGCTCACCGGTCCGGAGATCATCACTCGCGGATGGGTGTACGCCCCGGAGGCGGAAGACCTGCTCGACGAAGCGTGCGATCGAGTCGCAGCGGTGGTCGAGCAGTCGCTCGCATCGGGCGTGCGCGACGTCGAGTCGCTGGAGCGCGACGTGCGTCGCGCCGCCGGCAAGTTCGTGAGCGAGCGCACCAAGCGGCGCCCGATGATCGTGCCCGTCGTGATGGAGACGTGACGGTGGCGGAGACCCGACGGTGACGGAGACCTGACGAATGGCACGAACCGCACGCGCATCCGCTGCGCTGCTGGCTCTGATGATCGGTGTCGCCGCGTGCAGCAGCGATGGCGACGACTCGTCCACCAGCACACCTGACAGCTCGGTCGGTGGCGATGTCAGCGTCCCCGACGTCGCCGACGACGCGCTGCCCATCATCGACCAGATCCCGGTGGCGATCGCGGCGCTCGAAGCCGAGACCGGTGGGCCGGCGGAGTTCTTCGAGGTGAACGCCACCGCGCAGCTGGTGAACCTGTTCGTGGCGCTCAACGACGGCGCCGTCGCGCAGCCGTGGCTCTACGTCGGCGGCACCCTCACTGCCAGCGAAGGGCAGGCCGCCAACGGCGGCACGTTCGCCGGCGCCGACGTGGAGTTCGACCCCGAGGTCGTGCTCTCGCAGGTGCTCACCGAGGTGCCCGGCATTCGAATCGAGAGCTTCTACATCCACGGCGACGGCGAGGGCAACGTGCTGTACGGCGTGCTGGCCACGTCGGAGCGCGGCGGAGGCCTCGACATCGTGCTGGGTGCCGACGGCACGGTGAAATCGGTCGACCCTGTCGGGTGACGCGGCTACCGGTCGACCATCCGCGCATGTCGTTCATGACCGGAGTGCGCGTCCTGGCGCGCACCCCCTTGGTACCGTGAGATCGATGGCAACCTGGGGCCCGCCCAAAAAACACACGAAGTCGCAGCCGGCGGCTCGTACCTCGTCGCGCTCCGCAACGTCGCGGCCGCCTGCGAAGAACGCCACGGTCGAGGCGCCCACCTCACGCCGCGCACAGGCCTCCACCGAGCTGCGCGAGGCGGTGTCGGGCCGTGAGGACGAGTTCCTCGGCATCGGGTTCATCCTGGCCGGGGTGCTGCTGGGGCTCGGCATCTACTTCAACCTGGCCGGTCCGCTCGGTCGCGGCATCGAGACCCTGGTGGGCTGGTTCACCGGTCTCGGCCGCTTCATCGTGCCCATCGCGCTGGTGGGCGCCGGTGCGGCGCTGGTGCACAAGGGTCGCAGCGGGAACCGCTTCCGCCTCGCCATCGGCTGGGGCCTTGCCTCGCTCTCCATCCTGGGCATGCTGCACGTGGTGCGCGGCCCCAGCAAGATCGTCAGCGACTTCGACACGCTGGGGCGTGCGGGCGGTTGGCTCGGCGCACTGGTGGGCGAGCCGCTGCGAGGGTTGCTGGCCACCGGCGGAGCCGTCGCGGTGCTCGCCGCCGTGTTCCTCGGTTCGGTGCTGCTCATCACCGGCGGCTCCATGCGCACCGTCGCCGGGCAGACCGCACGTGGCGTGGGCGCCGTGGCGCGTCCGCTCGGGCGCAAGGCGCGGCAGGTGTTCGGCGACATGTCGACGCTGAAGAGCGACCGCGAACACGGTGTCACCGGCGAGCTGCCGGCCCCGCAGATCTACGACTTCGCCGACGACGACGAGTGGACCGAACCTGCCAAGCCGAAGCGACTGCGGTCGGCCAAGGTCGCGCCCGAGCTGGCTGCCGGGCCCGGTGAGCAGGCCGCACTCGACCTCGGTCCGGGCGCGCAGGCGGGGCAGTGGGTGCTCCCACCGCTCAGCTACCTGCCGCGCAGTGCCGCGCAGACCATCAACAAGGCCGAGGTCGAGGCCCGTGGGCGCACGCTGGTCGACTCGCTCGCGTCGCACGGTGTCGAGACCAAGCTGCTCGGCCAGACCGTCGGTCCCACCGTCACCCGCTACGAACTCGAGCTCGGCGCGGGCGTGAAGGTGGCTCGCATCACCAGCCTCAACCGCGACATCGCGTACGCGATGGCGGCCACCGACGTGCGCATCCTGGCGCCCATCCCCGGTCGCTCGGCCATCGGCGTCGAGGTGCCCAACCACACGCGCCAGCTGGTCAGCCTCGGCGACATCATGACCGCGGCCGAAGCGAAGACCGCCAGCCACCCGCTCGACGTGGCCATCGGCAAGGACATCGCGGGCCGGGCCGTGTTCCTCAACCTGTCCACCACGCCGCACATGCTCATCGCCGGCACCACCGGTGCCGGTAAGTCCAGCGGCATCAACAGCATCCTCACCTCGCTGCTCATGCGCAACACGCCCGAGCAGGTTCGGCTCATCCTCATCGACCCCAAGCAGGTCGAGATGGGGCAGTACAGCCGGTTGCCGCACCTGCTCACCCAGCCGGTCACCAACCCGAAGAAGGCCGCCAACGCACTCGGGTGGGCCGTGAAGGAGATGGAGCGTCGCTACGACCTGCTGTTCGAGGTGGGCTTCCGCGACATCACCGGCTACAACGCGGCCTACGACCGTGGCGAGCTGCAGCCCGAGCCCGACAGCGAGCAACCGCCGTTCGAGCGGCTGCCCTACATCGTGGTCGTGGTCGACGAGCTCAACGACCTGATGATGGTGGCGGCCCGCGACGTGGAGGAGAGCATCACTCGCATCGCGCAGAAGGCGCGTGCGGTCGGGGTGCACCTCATCGTGGCCACGCAGCGGCCGTCGGTCAACGTCATCACCGGTGTCATCAAGGCCAACATCCCGGCGCGCATGGCCTACGCGGTCAACAGCCTCACCGACAGTCGTGTCATCCTCGACCAGCCCGGTGCCGAGAAGCTGGTCGGCAAGGGCGACATGTTGCTGTTGCCCGGCAACAGCAACGTCTCCCAGCGCATCCAGGGCTGCTTCGTCAGCGAGGACGAAGTGCGCAAGGTGGTGGCGCACTGGCGCCGGCAGGCACCCGAGGTGGTGTACGTCAGCGGTGTCGAGGGCGACGAAGGCGAAGGCCAGCTCGGTGGCGGCAACTTCGGTGGCAACGGCGCCGACGACGACGAGGACGAAGTGCTCATGCGTCAGGCCATGGAGCTGGTGGTGCGCAGCCAACTGGGCAGCACCAGCATGCTGCAACGCAAGCTGAAGGTCGGCTTCGCCCGCGCCGGTCGCATCATGGACCTGCTCGAGCAGCGCGGTGTCGTCGGGCCCAGCGAGGGTTCGAAGGCCCGCGCGGTGCTGATGACCGTCGAGGAATTCGAGCTCCTCCAAGAAGCCCACCGCAACCGTTAGAGCGTCGCAAGGTACTGCTCAGAGAGTGCCTCGAGCGCAGCCTGCATGTCGGCGGGCGCAGGCCATTGGACGTCGCCCGAATAGGTGACGGCGGTCGTGTACGTGACCGCGCCGACACCGAACGACACCCAGAACTGTTCGCCGTCGTTGGCGAAGTACGCGGCATAGCCCAGCCCGTCGATGTCGGTGACCGGCTGACCGAGTCCAACGGCATTCTCCCGTGCGGTACTGATGGGGATGCCGGCGCCCGCCATCACGACGCTGCCCAACGCCCGACCACCGCCGTAAGGAATCATGTCGAACGCGCAGCGATCGTCGGTGTTCTCCATCGACTCCGGGTCGAAGACGGTCTCCACCGGGAACAGCGCAGTGAGTTCGGGGCCGGAGATCAGCGCGCACAGGCCCGTCGTGGGCGCCTCGGACGCGGCGGCGGTGACGACCCTCTCCGACGAGTTGTCGTCATCGCTGCAGGCGACGAGTGAGGCGGTGAGCGCGATCGCGACGGTCCATCGAGCGTGACGCATGGTGATGAGTGTGGCACGGCGGTCTGGCACACTCCGACGATGAGCGAACTCACCGAGATCACGACCGGCCTGCGGTTCCCGGAAGGCCCCATCGCGATGCCCGACGGCAGCGTCGTGCTGGTCGAGATGTTCGGGCCGCGCATCACGCGTGTGCACCCCGACGGCTCGAAGGAGACGGTCGCCGAGATCGAGGGCGGGCCCAACGGCGCGGCCATCGGCCCTGACGGTGCGCTGTACCTGTGCAACAACGGCGGCTGCTTCACGCCGGTGGAACTGGCCGGGCTGCTGCTGCCGGGTGCCTTCGACCCGAGCCGCTACCTCGGTGGCCGCATCCAGCGCGTCGACCTCGCCACCGGCGCCGTCAGCGACCTCTA